>NZ_JBXASN010000011.1:0-189102 GCF_058809335.1 Ancylobacter sp. GW821-FHT10E12
GGACGTGCCGCTCCAAGCTGAACTCGTAGAACAGCGCCTCCTGCGCCACCGCCCGCTCACCCATCATCGCGTCGCCCTCAGGTTGAAGACGACTGAATCAGGACTTCACCCCCGCAGCAACGCCGACTTTTTCAACGACATCCGCCAGAAGCGGACATTCGAGGAGCTTCTGGTACCCCGCTCCCGAACGAGCCAACCTGGCCGCCAGACAACCGGCGGCTTCGGGACTAGCTCTGGGCATACCTGCGATTCCGTGGCCACCCTCAACCTTCCGAAATTTGTGCCGCGTGCCTGTCAGCCGCGTTGAAATGCAACCCCGGACCCGCCCTCAGCCGTTCGACCAACCATCGAGCGCCGGGGCCAACCGGTCTCCCGTGAGATAGGCACATCCCATGACTAGACGAGCGATACGAGGGTCGAAGTCTGCCGGTTGGATGACATTCAAACGTCCCCGCTCGATGTCATCTTCAACTATGTGGAAGGGCATGTTGCCCTAGCCGAGGCCCGCCAGCAGCATCGACCGCTTGGCACTAGCTGTTTGATCCCGGACTTTGATGGTGCAGTCTTTTCGCAGGGATGGAAGGATGCACTATGGGTCAGGTTCTGCACGGGAGCGCCATGACGACGGAGGCGGTCCGTCGAGCGATACAACATAGTCAAGAGAGCCTGAGAGCCCCGGCCAAGCGCTACGGGGTCAACCAGAAGACCGTCGCGAAGTGGAAGAAGCGGACCTCGGCCACCGATCTGCCGACTGGCCCGAGGGAGCCGAAATCGACGGTTCTGTCGATCGAGGAAGAGGCGATCATCGTCGCCTTCCGGCGGCATACACTGCTTCCGCTGGAGGACTGCCTCTACGCGCTGCAGGCGACGATCCCGCATCTGACGCGCTCATCGCTGCACCGATGCCTGCAGCGGCACGGCATAGGCCGGCTACCGGACATCGAGGGCGACAAGGAGCCGAAGAAGCGGTTCAAATTCTACCCGATCGGCTTCTTTCACATCGACATCGCCGAGGTTCAGACCGCCGAGGGAAAGCTCCATTTGTTCGTCGCCATTGATCGGACGAGTAAATTCGCCTTCGTGCAGTTGGTGGAAAGCGCCAACCGCGTCACCGCCTCGGCCTTCCTGGTCGCCCTGATCGCGGCCGTGCCTTACAGGATCCACACGATCCTGACCGACAACGGCATCCAGTTCCGCTTCCCACCGCGCTACGCCGACGGCTCGACCGCCCGCTACATCACCCACATGTTCGCCATGCGCTGCCGCGAGAACGGCGTCGAGCACCGCTTCACCAAGATCAATCATCCCTGGACCAACGGCCAAGTGGAGAGGATGAACCGCACGATCAAGGATGCGACCGTCAAGCGCTATCACTACGACAGCCGCCACCAGCTCGAACGCCACCTCGGCGACTTCCTCAGCGCCTACAATTTCGGGCGCCGGTTGAAGACCCTGAAAGGCCTCACTCCCTACGAGTTCATCTGCAAGTGCTGGACTTCACAGCCGGAACGATTCACGCTCGATCCAATCCATCAAATGCCGGGACTGAACAACTAAGGTCTGCCAACCGCCCCTACTCTGACCCTCGGAACATCCGCTGTGGGGAATTCTCAATGAAGCGAAACGCGGTGCTCATCGCCTGCTTTTGACGGAACTAGCCACGACCCGCCACTACTGCTTCAGCTTGCCGCACCACGAGACGGGCGGCAGCCTTTTGGACATCGCGTGCACCGGCAACGTACGGATTCTCGACCCGAATCCCAACTCGCGCGCTCTCCATTCGTGTCCAGTCAGGCCGATCCAACCGGTTCGAACGCCTTCCAAGGCTAGTTATCCGAGAATAAATGCCCGTGCATGGTCCTGAATGGGATCGGCTTTTCGGGTCGTTCTCGTCGTGCGCCATGTGGACACCCCCCGATCGCTGCAAGATCGACAGGGGTAAGTGTCTTCTTCGCAACAGCCTCGGCGCTCGCCTCAAGGCTTGCGACGCGGTCCTGCGCAACCTTGACCTCGGCTTTCAGCTGCTTGATCTCGGCTGCCGTGACCGTCTCGCCCGCTACCGCGCGGGCTTCGGTCCCATTTTGGAGAATTGTCGCCTAGCGCCCCAGCAGGCCGCGGCGGGCAAGATTGTCCATCAGCGCCAGCACCCCGAAGGTCCATTCCGCGATCGCGTCCGAGCGCTCCACCCAGTTGATCAGCGTGCCGAGCTCCGGCGTGTGGATTCGCACCTCGTCACCCATGTGATGGGTGAAGCCCAGCCCCTCGCCGTCGCGGTCGACCACCGGAGCGAACATGGTGCCGAGGAACAGCACGAAGCCATCCGGATACTGGTGCGAGCGATTGATGGTCTGACCGACGAGATCGGAAATGCTGCGGGAGATGCGCGCCATCTCGCTGACGCTTTCCAGCTTGAACCCGTCCGCACCCTCGACGTCGAGGCTCACCGTCATCCGTCCGGCATCGGCGAGGGAGAACCCGGCGTCTAACAGGCGGATGAAGGGACCGATGGCGCAGGAGCCGTTATTATCCTTCGCCTTGCTGAGCAGCAGCGCCGAGCGCCCTTCGACATCGCGCAGATTGACGTCGTTACCGAGGGTGGCGCCGCGGATCTCGCCCCGCGCATTCACCACCATCACCACTTCGGGCTCGGGGTTGTTCCATTGCGAAATCGGGTGCAGGCCGACCTGCGCGCCGCAGCCAACGCTCGACATGGGCGGCACCTTGGTGAATATCTCCGCATCCGGCCCGATGCCGACCTCCAGATATTGCGACCAGTAGCCGAGTTCCTGCAGCAGCGCTTTGACGCGCGAAGCCGCCTCGGAACCCGGCACGATGCTGCTGAGCCGGTCGCCGATCGCCGCATGCAGGTCGCGACGGATGGTGTCGGCTACAGAAGCGTCTCCCTTGGTGCGCTCGTCAATGACCCGCTCCAGCATGGAATCGACGAAGGTCACCCCCGCCGCCTTCACCACCTGCAGGTCGATCGGCGCCAGTAGCCGCCCGGCCGGCCCCTCGCCATTCTCGCCGAGATAATCGGCCAGCGCGCCGAGATCGGGATAGGCAGCAGCCTCCTGCGGGAACCAGTCGGGCAGGTTCATCAGTCCCGCTACGGTTGGCGCTGCCGCCGATAGGTCGCGCACGTTCCCCTCCGCAATCAGAACAGGGCATGGCCCGCCCGCTTGGTGCGACCAGACGCGTCCGATGAGAACGGCACGCCCGTCGGACGGAAGGATCTCGGCGGGCGTGAGAGGGCGGGGTTTCGACAGGGACATGGCAGACGCTCCGGCTTCGGTCAGAACGGCGCCCGTCCAGGCGCGAGCGGTGCGCCGTCGTCGAACGGCGCAAGATAGGCGATGATGTCGGGCAGGAAGGGCAGCCCCTTGGCACGGGCGACGGTGGGATCGAGATCCCGCAGCACGCGGTGCAGCCGTGCCGCCCATTTCGGTACCGTCGCGATCTCGGCGAGGCGCGCCATGTACACCCGGATGGCGAACAGGATCACATGGCTGCGCCGCAGCCGGTAGAGCTGCTGGATCTCGACGCGCAGCAGCAGATCCGCGCCGGGATCGGCCGGTGGAGCCCCGCCATAGAGTCCGCTCCATTCGGCCGCTGTCTCCAGCCCGTTGTCGAGGCGCGGCGTGACGCAGATCACCCAGTTGGGCCGGCGTACCCGGGTCTCCGGCTGCATCTGCAGCGCGAAGGCGAGGCCGCGCTCGATCGCCGCCTGCTCGCGGGTGCCGGTCACCTCGCCATGGATCTCCCGCCAGCTCATGCCGAGGTCGAAGGGCAGCGACCACCCTTGCGCGGCCGTGAGCATTCCGCCGTCCAGATAGAGCATGTCGCCGCGCTGGCCGAGCAGCACCATGTCGCCCTGCGTCTGACGGGCAATGTACTCGAAGGGCCGGCACGGCAGGCTGTCGACCTCGCCGAAGACGAAGCGCTGGTCGATGTCGAGTACCTTGTTGCGCCAGCGCCAATCACGCCCCACCCGGTCGAGGTGGAAGAGCTGCGGGAAATCCTGCGCGAGGCTGGTCATCGTGAGTTCGACCACGTCCCATTCGGCGAGATCGAGATGCGGCATCAGCGTGCAGCGCTGCGGATCGTGCGCAAGCACGAAGGCCTTCTCCTCCATCTCGTCTCGGTAGTGCTCGTCGACGTCAAACAGGGCATGGAGCGAGGTGGAGGGGCCGGTCCGGTCGTTCTGTTCGAGATTGGCCGCCGCCTCGTAGCGGTCGGCGGCGAAGGGGAAGGGAAAGCGCAGCAGCGTCTCGCGGCTGTTGCGGAAGGTGAGTGCGTTGCGAAAGGTCTGCGGTTCGGCCATGCTCGCGTGCTCCCCCTAGAGGTCCAGCGTCAGCGCAGCGGTATGTGCCCGCGATACGCAGGCGAGCATCACCGCGCCTGCAGCACGCTCCGCCGGCTCCAGCACATGGTCGCGATGCTCCGGCGTGCCGGCGAGCACGCCGACGCGGCAGGCGCCGCACACCCCGCCCCGGCACAGATGATCGACCGCCACACCCTCTGCCTCCAACACCTCCAGCAGTGACTGACCGGCGCCGACGGTGAGGCGCCGTCCGGTGCGCGCCAGCCGGACCTCGAAGGGCCGGCCTTCGGCGGCGGCGAAGCGTTCGACATGTACCCGCGCCGGCACCCAGCCAGCCGTGGCCGCCCCCAGCCGGATCGCCTCCAGATAGGCGGCGGGACCGCAGGCATAGAGGTGTGTTCCGAGCGGCTGATCGAGCCAATCCGGCAGCGCGCAGGCCTCGCGACGATCGAGAAGGGTGACGCGGGCGGGATCGAGCGAGCCTGTGAGCCGGGCGAAGGCGGTCCGCTCCTCCTGTCGGCAGATCTGCACCAGATGCCAGTCCGCATGGCGGCCGAAGGCCTGGGCATAGGCAAGGAAGGGGGTGATGCCGACCCCGGCGGAGAGGAGGAGATGTCGCCGAGCCCCGGCGACCGGTGCGAAGAAATTGCGCGGTGCGCTCACCGTCAGCGGCGTGCCGACCTCAAGTGCGTGCAGTCGCTGCGACACGCCCTCGCGCCGCTCCGAGCGGCGCACGACGATCTCATAGGCACCGATCACATCCGGATCGGCGATCAGCGAATAGGCGGTGGTGCGGCCGGCAGATGGCACCGTCACCAGAATGTGCGAGCCGGGCGAGGCCGCTTCCGGCTCGCCGTCGAGAGGATGAAGCCGCAGCCGGCGCAGCCGAGGGGAGAGATCCTCCATCTCCACCACCCTTACCTGCCGCCCCGCCGGCGCGCTGCGCGGATGGCTCATGGGCACGGCACTCCGAGGCAGGCGCCGAGCCGGGGCGAGAACTGGCGGCGAACCGCCAGCCGCAGGCCGCAGGCGCAAGCGACTGTGGCCGCTTCGACGGGTGCGATCTGGATGCGCCGGCACGTCGCGCAGACGACGCGCCGCCCCGACCCGTCCACGACCTGCTGGCGGATTTCCTCCGGCAGCATCCCGGCCGCGCGCGCCACCGCGGTGAGCCGCGCGAGCAAAGGCTGGCCGCCCTTGAGATGGAGCCGTTCGCCGATCCGCGCCGCCGCCAGCCGCGCCGCCAGCGTTTCGGCGAGGTCGTCCGGCGTCGCGTGGCTCGAACCGAGCTGCCAGCGCTCGACCGGCGCCAGCGCCGCGTCGTCGGGCGCCGCGACGCCGGCATCGAGGATCAGCAGATGCCGCCGGCCGGTCGGGTCGAGGCAAAGCGGCGGGGAGATGAGCTCCTGCATGTGCGTGCCTGCCTCTTGCCGCGCCCTCCGGTCGGCGCACCTAGCACTTGCCTTCCGGCAGCGTCTGGCCACCATCGATCAGGATCGAGGTGCCGGTCACGAAGCCTGCTTCCGCCGAGGCGAGATAAGCCACGGCCCCGGCGACGTCCTCCGGCGTTCCGATCCGGCCGATCGGGATGGAGCGGGTCATGATGTCGATGAAGTCAGCGCTGCGGCCGGCGGTCAGGCCCTCGGTCATGATGTTGCCGGGCTCAACCCCGTTCACGGTGATGCCGAAGCCGGCGAATTCCAGCGCGGCAGTCTTGATGAGGCCGTTCATGCCTGCCTTGCTGGCCGAATAGGCGGCCGTCCCGCAGGCGGTGACACGCGGGCCGGTGATGGAGGAGGTGAAGACCATGCGCCCGTAGCGCTGCGCCTGCATGGCGGGCAGCACGGCGCGGCAGGCGTAGAAGGTGCCGCTGAGGTTGACGCCCAGCACGCGCTGCCATTGCGCGGGCGAGGTCTCGGCGATCAGGCTCGCGGGATAGATGCCGGCGTTCTGCACGAGAATGTCGATGCGCCCGAAGCGCGCGAGCGTGAAGGCGGCGAGCGCCTCCAGCGCTTCCGGATCGGCGATGTCCACGCCCATGGAAGCCGCCGCGCCCGGCAAGGCGTCGGCCACCTCGGCGGCGCCCTGCGCGTTGAGGTCGGCGACAACGACGCTCGCCCCCTCGGTCGCCAGACGCTGTGCGATGGCTCGTCCAATTCCCTGTGCCGCCCCGATGACGATCGCGGTGCGGCCGGCCATGCGCGCGTGCATGCCTTACTCCTTGTTCATGCCCGTCGGGAGCCGGCGGCGACATGCGGCCGGCTCCCCGTTCTCACTTGCAGGACGTCTTGTAGAAGGCGCCCTTGATGCTCGGATCGTTCATGTTGGCGCGGGTCACCACCACCGACGGCAAGAAGTGGTCGTGCTGGACGTCCGCCTTCTTCACCTCGCCGCGCAGGATGGCGGCGAGGTTCTTCACCGCGTCGTAACCCATCTGGTAGGGCTCCTGGACGATCAGCGCGTCATAGACTCCGTCGCGCAGGTCGCGGATCTGCTGCGGGTCGGCGTCGAAGGAGACGAGCTTGACCTTGCCGCGCAGGCCGGCCTCGAGAATGGCGGCCGAGGCGCCCTCGGCCGCCGCCGAATGGGTGACGTAGACGCCCTTGATGTCGGAGTTCGCCTGGATCGCCGCCGCCACCTGCTGCGCCGCCTTGGTGGAGGAGGTTTCCGGATAGAGCACCGGCAGGACCTTCGCCTTGGGATTTGCCTTGCTGAAGCTGTCGATGAAGCCTTTCATGCGGGCGTCGATGTCCGGCAGGCCGGGACGCATGCCGACCACCACAAAGGTGCCTTCGCCGCCCGCGACCTCGCCCATCGCCTTGCCGGCTGCCTCACCGCCCATATAGTGATTGGACTGGATGCTCTGGGTCTCGACCGGCTTGTCGAGCGGGGCGTCGACGGTGATGACCGGCGTGCCGGCCTTCTCCAGCGCCTCGACCTGGGAAACCAGCGCGCCGCTGTCGGTCGGGGCGAGGATCACGCCCTGCGGCTTGAGCTGCAGGGCGGCGTCGATGAAGGGCTGCTGCTTGGCGATGTCCCAGTCCGGCGGGCCGTCCCAAGACAGCGTCACGTCGAACTCGCCCGCCGCCTTCTCTGCCCCGCACTGCATGGAGGTGTAGAAGGGAATGCCCACCTGGCCCGGCAGCGCCGTGATGGTGACGGTCTTGGCGAAGGCCGGGACCGCCGCCAGCAGCACGATGGCCGCAACGCCTGACGTCAATGCGAACTTCATCAGCGGTTCTCCTGTGAGGATCTGGAAGGTTGCTGTTGTTTCTTGGAAGGCACGCGAAACGGCTCAGCGGCTCATGCGCTGGCGGTTTTTCTGGTCGATGGCCACCGCGACGATGACGATGATCCCGACGACGATGAGCTGGTAGAAGGCGTCCACCCGCATGATGACGAGGCCGGTGGCCAGTACGACGGGGATCAGCGCGCCGATCACCGTGCCGCTCATCGACGCGACGCCGCCGAACAGGCTGGTTCCACCGATCACCGCCGCGGCGATGGCCTGCAGCGCGTCGGTCTGGTGCCCAGAGATGTTGGTGGTGGCGAAGCGCGAAATGTCGAGCATGGCCGCAGCGGCCGACAGGCAGCCCATCAGCACGAAGAGCGCGAGCACATGCCGATCGACCGAAATGCCCGCGCGCTGGGCGGCCTCCGGCGAGGAACCGATGGCAAGAGTGTGAGCGCCGAAGCGGGTCTTGGCGAGCACGAACCACAGCACCGCCAGCACCAGCGCCACGATCACCACCGGCATCGGCACTCCTCCGAGCACCCGGCGCACCGCGAAGCCGGTCTGCAGCGCACGAGGAATGTCGGGCACGTTGGCGCCATGGGTGATGACCAGCGCCGCGCCGAGGCCGATCGCCGTGGTCGCCAGCGTGACGAGGAAAGACGACAGCTTGTAGCGCGTCACCAGCACCCCGTTCACCACGCCGAACAGCGCCCCCGAGAGGAAGGCGACGGCGGTGCCGGCGACGATTGCGCCGGCGAGGTTCGGGTAATCGCCCATCGCCACCTCGTCCGGCGAGCCGGCGAGCGCGGTGATGGTCTTGCCGGCCAGAACCGAGGCGAGTACCACGTTGGAGCCGACCGAGAGGTCCATCTGCCGGGCACCGAGCAGGAAGGTCATGCCGGCGGCGAGAAGGGCGAGTTGCGCGGTGTTGAGCGCAATGGTGAAGAGGTTGTTCACGCTCAGGAACACGTAGTTCGGCGAGATCAACGTGAATCCGGCCACCAGCGCGATAAGGATGATGAACATCCAGAAGGCGGTGGCCTCCATGAGGCGCAGTCCATGGGCGCCGGAGCCGGCATCCGGCGCGGCGTCGGCCGGGAGGGAGGCGTCGCTCATCGTGGTCTCCGCTGTCCTGGACGCAGGCGTGGAAGAGGTGGGCGGATTCCGGCTCATGCCGCCTCCCGCGCGCCCAGCATGATGTCGACGATGTCGCGCACGCTGACCTGCGCCGGCATCACATTCGCCACTGCCCGGCCCTGCCGCATGACGATGATGCGGTCGGCGAGCTCCAGCACCTGCGGCAGGTCGTGGGAAATGAGCAGCACGGCGAGGTTGCGGGCCGCCGACTTGCGAATGGCCTGGTAGACCATGTCGCGCTGGCGGGCGCCGAGCGCAGCGGTCGGCTCGTCGAGCAGGATGGCATGGCGGGCCCATTTCAGTGCACGGGCGATGGCAACGCCCTGCCGCTGGCCGCCGGAGAGCGACTGCGTCGCCGCGCGGTAGGACTTGATGCGCACCCCGAGCTCGACCAGCACGGCATGGGATTCCTCCAGCATCCGGCGGCGGTCGATCATGCCGAGCGTCCCGCGAAGGCCGGGCTGCAGCAGTTCGCGGCCGAGAAAGATGTTGGCGGGGATGGTCAGGTCAGGTCCCAGGGCGAGGTCTTGGTAGACCGTTTCGATGCCGTAGCGCTGCGCATCCTGGGTGGAGCGGAAGGCGACGGGACGGCCGCCGATCCGCAATTCGCCGGCGTCGGGAATATTCTCCCCGCTCAGCGTCTTCATGAAGGTCGACTTGCCGGCGCCATTGTCGCCGACCACCGCCGTGACCTCTCCCCGACGAAGCGCGATCGACACGCCGCGCAGTACATTCAGCGAGCCGAAGTTCTTGACGATATCGACCGCCTCGATTGCATAGCCACCCTCGGTCGGGCCAGCCGCATGTCCGCTCATGGAACCCCCTGAACCTTTCGGGCTATCAGCGCGGAGCTGATATACGTAATCGATTACTTATCGCACCCGGGAACGCAAGCCGGAAATCGCGGGAGCGCGGCTGGAAACGGCCGAATTTTTCGAGAATGTTCGGTTTTGTCTATAATTTGCGCCTGCCGCACACCGAATAGGCGGGTAGCGACTACGTAACGTGCATGAAGGGACGCTCTCCGGCGCGCCGTCAGAGGCGGCCGGGCGGTGATCTCAACCGCCTGTTCTGCTTGCAAATTTTGCGACGTGAAGGTAATTCATCAATCGATTGCTCGATCGATAGGAAAACCAGCGCGCCCATGCCGCCACGCCGACCGACCATGCAGGATGTGGCGAAGGCCGCGGGCGTCTCCAGCGCGACGGTGTCTCGGGTCTTCTCCGGTCAAAAGGGGGCCATGTCGAGCGAGACCGCCGAGCGGGTCCGCAAGATCGCCGACGAACTTGGCTATGTGGTCAACACGCTCGCCGCCAGCCTGCGCGTCCAGCACACAAAATCTGTCGGGCTCATCCTCGCCGACGTCGCCAACCCCTTCTTCGGAAAGCTGGCGAGCGGCGTCGAGAACACGCTGAGCGCGGCGGGATTCGGCGTCATTCTCGGCAATTCCAGCAACCGTATCGAGGAAGAGACGCGGCTGCTGCGGCTGATGATCCAGAAGCAGGTCGACGCCATCATCCTCGCCAGCGTCGCCAGCGACGGCGAGCATCTGCGTGACGTGCTCGCCCAGGGCCAGACCATCATCCTCGTCGACAGCGACCTGCCCGATACCCCGCTCGATTCAGTGGTGATCGACAACCGCGCCGCCGCCGCCCATGCGGTCGGCCATCTGCTCGATCTCGGTCACCGGCGCATCGCCATCGTTTGCGGCCCGATGACCGCCTCTTTTGATCGTGACCGGCTGGAAGGCTTCCGCAACGCCTTCCGCCAGCGCGGGCTGGAGCCGCCGGAAGACCTCGTGCTCTACGGCGATTCGACCTATGACGGCGGCAAGGCCGCGGTGGAGGAAATGCTACTCGGCGAGGCGCGCCCGACCGCGCTGTTCGCCTCGAACAACATGATGACCATCGGCACGCTGGCGGCGCTGCATGATATAGGCCTCAGCATTCCCGGCGACGTCTCGGTAGTCGGCTTCGACGACCTCGAATGGTACGCCATCTTCAAGCCGCGCATCACCGCCGTCGCCCAGCCGGCCTTCGCCATCGGCCGGACCGCGGCCAGGCGCCTGCTCGACCGGCTAAAGCTCGACACGCCGCCGCCGCCGCGCCGCTTCGTGCTGAACACCGACCTCATCGTCCGCGACAGCACCGCACCCCTTCGCCCCGCGACCTGAGACGGCCGCAGCCGGACCCGCCGAGAGACAGTCCTCCATGCCCGATTTTTCCGTCATCGACGCGCATGTCCATTTCATCGCGCCCGCGCGCCTTACCTATCCATGGCTCGCCAGCGTGCCGGCGATCGACGCTCCGCACGGGCCGGCGCAGTATCGCGCCGCGACCGGTGCAACCACCGTCGACAGGCTGATCTTCGTCGAGGTCGATGCGCGGCCCGAGGACCGCTTCGCTGAGATGGAATATGTCGCGGAGCTGCGGGCCGAGGAGCCGGGCATCGCCGGCATCGTCGCCTCCGCCCTGCTCGAGCGCGGGGCGGCGGCAGCCGGGGAGATCGAGCAATTGCGTGCGCTCGGCCCCCTGAAGGGCATTCGCCGGCAGATCCAGAACCGCCACGAACCCGGATGGTGTCTGGCACCGTCCTTTCTGGAGGGCGTGCGGCTGCTCGCCCGCTACGACCTGCCATTCGATATCTGCATCAAGCACCACCAACTGGGGGATGCGACGGAGCTGGTGCGACGCTGCCCGGAGGTCACCTTCGTGCTGGACCACATCGCCAAGCCTCCGATCGCGGCAGGCGGCTTCGAGCCGTGGGCCCGCGAATTGAAGGTGATCGCCGCGTTGCCCAACGTGGTGTGCAAGATGACCGGAGTGACCACCGAGGCCGATCACGCCTCCTGGCGCCCCGAGACCATCCGGCCCTATATCGACCACGCTTTTTCCTGCTTCGGCGCGGAACGGCTGCTGTTCTGCAGCGACTGGCCGGTTATCAATCTCTCCGACAGCTTCGAGGGCTGGGTGGCGACGCTCGACCGGGTGCTCGACGGCACCGATGCCCGGGCTCGCCGCGCCTTCTATCGCGACAATGCCATCCGCACCTATCGGCTGGAGGCCTGACCGCGCCATGCGCCGCTAGCCATCCCTCGTGGCGGAAGAGCGGCCTCGCGTCAGCGCCCGGCTGTCTCGTCGCGCAACTGCTGGCGCAGCGCCATTAGCAGGCGGCCCAGATGATTATCACCTTCCCCCTCGAATTCCCCCCAGAAGCGGGCGATGGCGCCGTCCTCTGGCGACCATTCGACCAGATAGGTCTCCCCCGTCGACAGTAGAAGGCTGCGAAAGGGCTCGGCAGCGAACTTGGCCGCAAGGATACGTGCCATGACCGCAAGCTGGACGCTCTCCCAACCTGGCGTCGTCTGCTCCGGGGTGAGTGCGTCGCCTGCCACCGCACTCAGCTCCGGCGTGGGCGCCGCTGCCAGCCAGGCCTTCATCCCGGCATCGCGCGCCCGATAGGCCTGAAAGGCGTGCTCCGGCGTCGCATAGATGACGCCCTCGAACAGCAGCGGCACCGGGTGGAGATTGCTCAGGCCGCAGAACGGGCCGAGGCGCGGATCATAGAAACGGATGGCGGGCACGACATCTCCGTTGACAAGGCGAGCAGAGGTCGCGAGTGTCTACGTAATCGATTGCGTTCGTCAAGGATTACCCGTGTGATTAGCCTTGCTGATGTGGAAGCCGCCGCCGCGCGCATCGCGCCGATGATCCGCCGGACGCCGATGATCCGGTTCGACTGCGCCCGCGAACCGTTCTGCGCGAATGAACTGTTCCTCAAGCTCGAATTCCTGCAGCCCACCGGCTCCTTCAAGGCCCGTGGGGCGACCAACAAGCTGCTCACCACGCCGAGGGAGGCGCTGGCAAACGGCGTCGTCACCGCTTCCGGCGGCAACCACGGGCTGGCCGTCGCGCGCGCCGCCTTCGTGAGCGGGGTGGCCGCCACCATCTTCGTGCCCAACACAGTGACAGCGGAAAAACATCAGCGCCTTCTCGGCTGGGGCGCGGATGTCCGGGTCATCGGCTCCGTGTTTGATGAGGCGAACGAGGCCGCGCAGGCCTTCGCCGCCAAGCGACAGGCTGCCTTCTTCCACCCGTTCGCCGATCCGGCGGTTGCCGCCGGCCAGGGAACGATCGGCCTCGAGATCCTTCAGGATCTGCCGGATGTCGACGTGATCATCGTCGCGATTGGCGGCGGCGGGCTCATGGCCGGCATCGCTACGGCGGTGAAGGCGCTGAAGCCCTCGGTACGCCTTGTGGGCATCGAGCCGGAAGGCTCCCCCACATTGCACGATTCACTGGCCGCTGGCCGTGTCGTGCGGTTGCCGACGGTCACCACCCGCGTTGCCACCATGGCCTGCGGGCGCACCGACGAGCGCATCTTCGAGATCGTACGCCCGGCGATTGATCACGTCGCGCTGGTCTCCGACGCGGAGATGGTGGCCGCAGCAAAGCGGCTGTGGGAGGAACTCGGCATCGCGGCCGATCTCAGCGGTGCGGCGGCCCTTGCCGGACTTGCGTCGAGCCGCATCCCGCTCAAGGCGGGAGAAAAGGTGTGCGCCTTGGTATGCGGAGCTGGCAGCGATATCTTCCGCTGACGCAAGTTGCTGACAGGCGAATGTTCCCACTGATCAAAATGCGAATGTAACGTCGGAAATCAAAATAATTTCAATGAGATACACCCGTTCGGTTGCCCTCTATAATGCGCTATAGCCGCCTAAACGACGCTCGCGCAAAGAGCAGAGGATAACCCATGTGTGAAAAATTGTAGAAATAGTGGCGATTGGCAGCGAAGAAGGTTCGTATCTCTCACGGTTGATTGGTAGATATTTTGACCCCGTAGCGACTCTGCAATTGTCTGCTTCTGGGTAGATCGTCCACTTCGGCTGCAACAACCGATGTTGAGCTGGAAATGGACCACGAATCCCGCCTATGCGCCAAGTCCACTTTGGCGTCCAAAGGCGCGGGGGGCAAATAGCTGCCAGATTTCGTGCGCGGCAGGTAGACCGGGGACGTCGTGCGGTTGCAGAGCGGCCACGGTCGCTCCCGCTTACGCAGGTGGATGACCGCCCCAGACCCTCTCGCCGATCCGCCACAGGGGCGGCATGCGGGCGAAAGGCGGGACGGTGTGTGCGATCACCGCAATGGCGAGACGTCCATCCGCGCCGATCTTGGCGTGGATTGCTTTCACATGCGCCTTGATCGTCTCGATACCGACATCGAGGATCGTCGCGATATCCTCGTTTGACTTGCCCCTGGCGACCCAGGACGCCACTTCGAGCTGGCGCGGGGTGAGCTCGGGAAAGGCGATGCGCAGCCGGTCGGTGGGCGTCATCGAGGCGAGCGTGCGGTCGCAGGCCTGCCGGTAGCTGCGCAGAACGTGCGGCCGGTAGGCTTCCAATAAATCCCGCTGCCGATCGCTGAACGCGGCACGCCCGATCACGCGGTGCCCGGAGATGGTCAGCACATAGTCTCCGCTCTGCATGACGATCGACATGATGCGCCGGGCCATGGATGGCAGGAACACTTCACGCGCGATCGGCAGGGTCGCGAACTCCTCCTCGCCGAAGAAGTCCGATTCGCGTAGCGCCCGCTCGCCGAAGAAGGCCGGATGGCAGCGCCAGAAATCGTGGCTGTGCATGTGGCGGGCAAAAGCGGCCATCGCCTCGGCGCGCCGCGAAGGGTCGTCCTCGATCGACAGCACGGAGCGGAACTCGCCGCTGGCGTGATGAAATTCGGAATAGGTCACGACATCGGCGTCGATCAGGCGGCCAACGCCGGCGAATAGAACTTCGGGCAGGTTGATCAGATCGGCCTCCGCCTCGTAGAGCTTGATGATCTCGCCCGGGAGATCCGCCTCGTCCGCTTCACTCTTCCGAGTAATGGCCTGATCTATCAGCAGCATTGCATCATCATCCCATCGGAACGCTTACCGGTCCACATGCTACGGCAAGACCGGAGCAGGCGTGAAATTTTTGTGTCTTCCGGCGGGGCCGGGAACGCCGATTGATTGCTTGGGGTAAAAATAGTGAAAATCGGAACAAATCGCCGGAATTGTGAAGCCAACAATTCCGACGCGTTCGATCCCGGCATCACGTCATCGTCTCCGAGGCTCCTTCCGCCGCGCCTTCCCACCCCCGGACATCCCGCGGGCCGCGGCAATCTGCTGACCGGCCTTCTGATGAGCACCGCCTGGTTCGCGCTTCCCGGACCGGCGTCGGCGCAGGCGACCTGCGCCGCGTCGGGCAGCGGCTATAGCTGCTCCATTCCCGGCGGGAGCTACTCCTCGCCCATTACCGTCACCGAGCCGGGTAATGCCCCCTCCGGCACGGCGCTGACCGTGAACAATGCCGGCGGCATCGGCATCGGCGTCGGCACAGCCCCGACATCCTCGGTCGGCGTCTACGCGCTTGGCGCGTCGATCACCGGCGACAGCGCAGTCAACAACGGTGATGCCTCCGGCCTGACCATCGTCAATACCGGGGCGATTACGCTCGGGGACGGCGCGTCCGCCTACTATAATTACGACATCTTCGGCATCTGGGCCCAGCAATCGGCGAGCGGGCTCGGCTCCACCACCGCCGATGTCGCGGTGTACAACTACAGCACCATCACCATCAATCCCTCGTCGGGCATCCAGGTGCCGGGCGTCGCCGGCATCTGGGCGGATGATCAGGGCGGGCCGACCTTCGGCAATTCCCATGGCGCCTCCGTCTACAATGCCGGCGCGGTCACGATCGTGGCGACCGGGCAGGCGGGGGGCGGCGGCATCCACGCGATCTCGACGGGCGCGTATCAGGGCACCGCCGGTTCCGATTCGGGAACAGGCGGCGCGGTTTCGGTGGTCAACGCGGCGCCGGTGAGCGTCGACTGGACCTGGCAGAACGTGGGCGCGACCAATGGCGGCGTCTACGGCATCCACGCGATCTCGACCGGCAGCAACGGGGCGAGCTTCAACGAGACGACCAATGGAAATGGCGGCGACGGCATCTGGGCCGGTAGCGCGCAGATCATCCTGAACGCCGGCGGCGACGTGACCGTGACGGCAACCGGCGCGCCGCCATCGGGCACGATCACGGGCACCTCGATCCTGAATTCCGTGTCCCCCGGCAGCGCCATCCAGGGCGCCGGGCTTTTCGCGGGAACCTTCGGGGGTAATGGCGGGGCGGGCTTCGGCACCGACCTGCAGGTCGGCGGCGACGGGGCGCCGGGAGCGCCGGCTCACATCTCGATCCTCGATGCGAATGTCACGACGACCGGGAACGGCCTGCCGGCTCTCGCGCTGCTGGAGCAGTCCGGGAACGGTGGACAGGCCGGCTGCCAGGACACCTATTATTGTTCGCACTACCAGACCGGTACCTATGGCGAGGAGAACAACGGAGGCTCGGGCGGAACGATCTATGACGATGGCGGCGGAGCCATCCATGTCGACGCGCGCACCGTGCCGGTCACCATCTCGACCAATGGCGACAATTCGGCGGGTATATTGGCGCTCCTGCTGGCCGGAAACGGCGCCGCCGGCGGGGCCAACGAGGCCAAGGGCACGGCCGGCAACGGCGGCAATGGCGGCGATGTCCTGGGTGCCATCGCCATCGAGCTCACCGGGCAGGGCCAGACGCTCGCCGTGGTGACGCAAGGCACCAACTCGCCCGGCATCGCCGCGTTCAGCATCGGCGGCAATGGCGCCGATGGTGGCCGGGCGGATG
The DNA here is from genome assembly GCF_058809335.1 of Ancylobacter sp. GW821-FHT10E12. Taxonomy (NCBI): domain Bacteria; kingdom Pseudomonadati; phylum Pseudomonadota; class Alphaproteobacteria; order Hyphomicrobiales; family Xanthobacteraceae; genus Ancylobacter; species Ancylobacter sp. GW821-FHT10E12. Next base: position 16,399 of record NZ_JBXASN010000011.1, read on the forward strand.
TCGGCCTCGGGGCGGTCACCAGCGGCAGTGGCGGTGCGGGCGGCAGTGGCGGCCCCATCGACATCGATCTGACGGCGGCTTCCGTGACCACCTACGCGGACACATCGCTTGGCATCTACGCCCTGTCGAAGGGCGGCATGGGCGCGGATGGCGGCTATGCCGACGGCGGCGCCGGAGGATCGACGGCCGGAACCGGCGGGGCCGGCGGGGCGGCAGGTGAGATAACGGTGACGCTCCATGAAGGGGCCGCCGTCACCACCTACGGGCTCTCCTCGTCGGGCATCGTGGCGACGAGCGTCAGCGGCGCGGGCGGAGAGGGCGGACAGGCGAGCGGCGGCAGCAGCGACGCCGGCACGGGGGGTGCGGGAGGCAATGCCGGCAATGTGACGGTCTCGAATGACGGGACGATCACCACCCACGGGGCCTCGGCACGCGGCATCGTCGCGCAGTCGATTGCCGGTTCGGGCGGCGGCGGCGGCTATTCCTATGGCACCTTCGGCAGTTCGGGCGGCACCGGCGCCTCGTCGGGGACGGCCGGCACCACCACCGTCACCAATGGCGGCGCCATCACCACCTATGGATCGAACGCGCATGGCGTGTTGCTGCAATCCATCGGCGGCGGCGGCGGTGCCGGCGGCCAGGCCGGCGGCTCCTTCGACACGGTCGGCGGCAGCGCCAGCGACACCCCCAATCAGTCCGACGGCGGTGATGTGTACTTCACCTCGGACGGCGGCAGCATCGTCACGGACGGCTTCGCGGCCTTCGGCGTGCTCGGCCAGTCGATCGGTGGGGGTGGCGGCGATGGTGGCGGCGCAGCCGGCGGCAATGTCGTCGTCGGCGGCAATGGCGGCGCCGGCGGCGCGGGTGGAACCGTGACCGCCGAGCTCAATGCCGGCACCGAAATCCTCACCCTGGACGATGGCTCGGCCGGCGTGGTGATGCAGTCGATCGGCGGCGGCGGCGGCAATGGCGGCAATGCCAGCGCCGACAGCATCTTCCTGACGGCAGCGGTCGGAGGTGCTGCCGGCGGCGGCGGCGACGGCGGCGCGGTCACCGTCAATGCTTCCGACAGCTCCATCACCACCGCCGGCACCAAGGCGCCCGGCATTCTCGCGCAGTCGATCGGCGGCGGCGGTGGCAATGGCGGCTGGGCGATCGCGCAAACGGCGTCGGCGGCCTTCGGTGTCTCCTCGGCGGTCGGCGGTGCCGGTGGAACCGGCGGAGACGCCTCGACGTCGACCGTCACCCTGGCGGGCACCTCGGTGCTGACCGGGCTGCAGATCATGCTGCTCGGCGAGGGCATCGTGCTCGACCAGTCGCACTGCACGGACGCGACCTGCAACATACTGCCCGTCGACAGCTACGGCGTCGTCGTGCAGAGCATCGGCGGCGGCGGGGGCGTCGGTGGTGCCGCGACGGCGCAGTCGCTGGTGCTGGCGGTTCCCAACCCTAGCGGCGACCAGGTCGCACTGGCCGTGAGCATCGGGGTGGGTGGAAAAGGCGGCGATGGCGGCAACGGCGGCACGGCACAGTTCTTCCAGACCCAGGGCAGCACCATCACCACCTATGGCCAGGGCTCTGCCGGCGTGCTGGCGCAATCGATCGGCGGCGGCGGCGGCGCGGGCGGCGATGCCTCCGCCAATGCCTCCGTGCTTGGCTACGATACGCCGGGAGACGTCACGTCGCTTGCCATCACCACGACCGTCACCGTCGGTGGCTCGGGTGGCAACGGCGGCACGGGCGGCGAGGTGATCGTGGCGCTGGGCGGCACGCTCGACGGCAGCGGCGATTTCACCGCCGACCCGGCCGGCAGCGCGGCGACCTCGATCACCACCTATGGCGACTACGCCAATGGCATAACGGCGCAGTCGATCGGCGGCGGCGGCGGCGATGCCGGCTTCGGCGCCGGCAACACCCAGTCCTTCGGCACCGGAAGCAGCACCTCGATCACCGCGACGCTGGGTTCGCAGGGCGGCGCGGGCGGTGATGGTGGCCAAGTCTACGCCTTTATCGGTCCTGGCGACGGCATCACCACCTGGGGCTCCGGCTCGGTCGGCCTGCTGGCGCAGTCGATCGGCGGCGGCGGCGGCACCTCGCAGGGCGGCTCGTTCAGCCTGGCGCAGACCATCGGCACCGGCGAGAACAATCCGGTGCTGAAGCCGAGCGTGACGGTCAATCTGGGGCTCGGCTCCAACGCCGTCGGTGGCAATGGCGGCAATCTGAACATCGACATCGCGGCACCGATCACCACTCATGGCGGCGACGCGGTCGGCGTACTGGTGCAGTCGATTGGCGGCGGCGGGGGAACGGCCGGATCGGCGGGCTCGGACGGCTCGGCGGACAACCCGATCGTCGCCACCAATGACGGCTATGCCGAGCGTGAGTTCTCCAGCGAGGTCTCCAGCTTCCTGCAGAACGTGTTCCAGGGCGATAACGACGGCAACAACATCCCTTCCATCGATACGAGCTTTACGCTGTCCGTCGGCGGCACCGGCGCGCAGGGCGGCACGGGCGGGAATGTCGGGGTCGTCATATCGGCGCCGATCACCACGTCCGGCGACTGGGCGAGCGGTGTGGTTGCGCAATCCATCGGCGGCGGCGGTGGCAAGGCTGGCTCGGCGGTGGCGACCGGCACCGGCGGCATTCCCGAGATCACCATCAATACGACCGTCGCGCTCGGCGGAAACGGCGGCTCCGGCAACAACGCCGGCGGGGTGGTCATCGACCTGCAACAGGGCGACGCTGTCATCCAGACCGCCGGCTATGCCGCGAGCGGCATCATCGCGCAGAGCGTCGGCGGTGGCGGCGGCATGGGCGCGGATGGTTCGGACAGCGCGACGGGTATCGTGACACTCGGCCAGGATGAGGGCGGGAATGCCGGCAGCGGCGGCACCGGCGGCCCGGTGCAGTTCGAATATGGCGATGACATCAACGGCTCGACGGTCGCCACCACCGGCGTCGCAGCCGATGCCATCATCCTGCAATCGGTGGGCGGCGGCGGTGGCATCGGCGGCGCGGGCAGCAGCCTGTTCGCCGGCGCGACGCAGCAATCCACCCAATGGAAGCTCACCGCCGGCGGGAATTCCGGCTCCGGCGGCGATGGCGGCACCGTGCTGGTGCAGCAGGGCGAGCCGAACGGCATATTGAACGTCTCCACCACGGGCGCCTATTCGATCGGCCTGCTGGCGCAGTCGATCGGCGGCGGCGGCGGCCTGATCAGCGTCCAGCCGACCGCCGAGACCGTGACCGCCAATCTCGGTGGCGACATGTCGAGCGGCAATGGCCAAGAGGTCACGATCAACGCCAGCAACGTCAATCTCAGCACGCAAGGCGTTGCCGCGCACGGCATCGTCGCGCAGTCGATCGGCGGCGGCGGCGGCTATATCCGGGTGAACGACACCAGCGATGCGTCGGCGAACACGTCGCTGACCACCACGTGGAGCACGTCCGATTCCGACACCCTCACGCAGGGGGCAGGAAGCGGCGGCGACGTGAACGTCACGCAGATCGGCGGCAGCGTCACCGTCACCGGCACGGGGGCGGTCGGCATCCTCGCGCAGTCGCTCGGCGGCGGTGGCGGCATTCTGGTGAGCGACGGCTCGATCTTCGCCGGCTCGGCGGCATCGACCTCGGGCATCTGCATCGATTCATGCACCGGCGGCGGCAACGTCACTGTCATCGCTAACGGCAATGTGTCGGCTACCGGCACCAACGGCATCGGCATCTTCGCCCAGAGCCAGGGTAGCAGCGCCCTAACCAGCACCCTAAACGGCACCGTCGCCGTCACCGTCCTCTCGAACGTGACAGGTGGCAGCGGCACCGCCGCCACCGCCACGCAATCCGGCGCTGCCGGCGTCTGGATCGATGGCGACAATTCCGGCAACTCCGTTACCGTCAATACCGGCGCCACGCTTACCACCGGGCTCGGCACGAGCGGGACGGCGATCCTGCAGACGGGAGGCGGCGTCACCACCGTCAACAATTCCGGCACGGTGACCGGCGCCGCCTATCTCAACGGAGGCACGTTCAACAACGTCAATGGCGGCGTCCACAATACCGGCAGCGTGAATGACGGCGATGTCGCCAATGACGGCGTCCTCAATGTCGGCTTCTCCCGCGAGGTGCGCACCACCCGGGTCACCGGCGACTTCACGCAGACCGAGAATGGCCGGCTCGGCGTGACCATCCACTCCCTGGCCAAGACCGCCGACGAGCTGCGGATCGAGGGCTCCGCCGCCATTGGCGGTCTCATCGTCCCGACGGCGATCAGCCTGCTGCCGGGTACCGTCGCCGTTGCAAGGGCGACCGACATGGTCCTGACCGCCGAGGCGGAGGATTCGCTGCTGTTCGACTGGGACGCCGAGCAATCCGACAACGCGCTGACGCTGACGCCGCATGCTGACTTCGCGCCCGCCGACGTGCCTCTGAACCGCAGCCAGGCCTCGCTTGCCAGCTATTTCACCCGCGCCTGGGACAATGCCGATGCCGCCTTCGCCACCCAATTCGCCGACATGTCGGGGATCGGGACCGCCACCGAATACACGACCATGCTGAACCAGCTGTCCGGCCAGGACATTCAGGCGCAATCGCTCGCGCTGGCCAATTCGGCGGGGGCGATCCTGGGCGCCTCAATGAGCTGTCCGGTCTTCGTCGGCGACGGGGTGCTGCTCGGCGAGGACAATTGCAGCTGGGCCACCATCTCGGGCCGCTGGACCGATCAGGATACGACCCGCGACATACAGGGCTACGAGGTGGACACCACGAGCTACCGCATCGGCGCCCAGCATGAGGTCGCGCCCGACTGGTATCTCGGCGGCTCCTTCGCTTATGGCGAGACCTCGTCGTCGACGGATAACGGCTCCTGGGGCGATGGCTATACGCTCGACGGGTCGCTCGCGCTGAAGCATGTGAAGGGGTCGTGGTTCTTCGCCGGCTCGCTCGCCATGGCCTACGGTTCCTTCGATTCCTACCGCCAGATCAGCCTGCCCTACGCCTCCGAGACGCTGGAGAGCGATCCCAGCATCTTCCTTGCCGGCGCCCGCCTGCGCGCCGGCTACGAGTTCACCTTCGACGACTGGTATGTGCGGCCCTATGCCGATGCCGATGTGATCTACACCGACCAGCCCGGCGTCACGGAAACGGGTGCCTCCATCTATGCGCTCGACGTCGAGGGCAGCAGCAAGACCAGCGTGGCGCTGTCATTGATGATGGAAGTCGGCGGGCGGGTGGCTCTGGATCCCGGCACGACGCTCAGGCCCTACGCCACCGTGGGCGTGAGCTACCTGCCGGACAACACGCGCACCTTCGAGGCGAGCTTCGTCAACGCCACCGCCGACAATGGTACCTTCAGCACCTATGTCGAGACCCCCGAGGTGCTCGGACGGATCGACCTCGGCTTGCAGCTTTATCGGACCAATGGCTTCGAGATGAGGTTCGGATATGCGGCCGATTTCGGGGATTCCTATCTCAGTCAGGCCGCCAGCGCGCGGCTGGCCTACCGCTTCTGATCGGCTCGTACTTCTGCCCAACGTCATGGAGATTCGAATGATTTTCACTCGCCTGCTGGTGGGCGCGGGACTTTTCGCGGCCGCTGTCCTGCCGGCTTCCGCCTGGCCCGTTTCGAGCGTGCCGGATCGCCCGGCGGCCTATCTTCCGGTTGCGGATGGATGCGGCCTCGGCGCGTGGCGCGGTCCGTGGGGGCACTGCCGCGATACCCCTTATAGCGGTCCGTTGCCGGGAGGGGGCGTCGCCGTGCCCCCGGCGGCCTATGGCGGCTATTACGGCAATGGCTGCCCTCCCGGCTTCTGGCGCGGCCCGTGGGGCAACTGCCGCGACACGCCCTATCACGGACGCCTGCCGGACGGTTCGTGGCAGTGAGCCCGCTTCTCTCAATGTGGATCAGGAACCAGAAAATGCCCAAGCCCATCTTCGCGCTGCTGCTTGCCGGCGCCGGCCTTGCCTGTCTACCCGCCGCGCACGCCCAGCAGACGCCGCCCGCGCCGGCCCCCCAGATCGTCGAGCTCTATACCCGGGACGATGCCCAGGCGGTGCTCAATGCCCGCATCGTCGCGCTCAAGACCGTCATCGACCTGCAGCAGCCCGGGCAGGCGGCGCTGTGGGAGCCTGTGGAGGCGGCGATCCGCAAGATCGCGACGGACGCGGCCGCCCGCAAGCAGGAGCGCGGCAAGATGCCGGCGCCGACGGATTTCGTCGACCTGATGGAGCGCACCGCCGATGCCGAGGCGGTGCGGGCCGGGGAGTTGAAGGCGCTGGCGACAGCGCTCAAGCCGCTCGCGGCATCGTTGAGCGAGGAGCAAAAGCGCCGTATCCCGGCCTTCCTTGGCTTGCGGGAAAACTCCTTCGGTCTGCCCCAGCCGACAGCCGAGCTCTGGCTGTTCGAAGATGAGCAATAGAATGCTGGGCAGTGCTATCTTTCCCTCGATGTGCTCATCGATGTCGCTTTAGGTCGCCTGTCTGTACGGCGTTGCGCGCCAGACAATCCGCGACCCCAGTGTCGATGCGTCGACGACCGTGAGAAAGCCCGCCGGTCCGCCACGGTACTGCACATAGGGCCAACCGGTCTCCGACACGCTCGCGAGGTAGAAACCGTCGCGCGCGGAGATAAAAGCGAGCTCCTGCGGGCCGAGGGGCGGGCTCTGCCCGGCGTGGTCGGCATGACCGCCCGCCCCCATACGCGCCCATTGCGCCGCGCTGCCGTAACGCTCCTGTGCGGCGGCGCCGGAGGGCGTCGTGGCGATGTCGAGATATTTGCGGCTCACGGCTTTACCTTCCCGGCGCTCCGGAACTGAGGTCCGCCGCCTCGGTTTTGCAAGGCCCAGTCAGCCGCCTGCCAACGCATCTGCCCGCGATCATTGACGACACGGCCGAGCCCGGGGAACGGCATGTGGGTCACGGCGATGAGCGCGCCTTCCGAGGCGGTGCAGGGAGCCACACATCGTCGCGTGCCTCGAGGCCGCCCCGGGCCCAAGATGGTCGCATTGGCGTGGCCATCGATGAAGCGGCGCCCATCGAATGAGCAGTATCTGCCTGAAAGTTGGAAGCGACCCATCCAACAATCGGTGCGCCCATAGACAAGTCTCCCGAACATCCCTGCGTAAGACTTCTCCCCGGTCCCGTCATCGTGCCCACCGGCACGCGGAAGCAGAGGAGAAGGTCCAGTGGCACTCAATCTCGATACCTATTTCGGCGGGCGCCGCATGTCTGTCGCCGCACGCCTGCGGTCCGCGCTCTTCGGCGTTCTCGGCGTCGCGGTCGCCGCCGGCAGCATGAGCGCCGGCCTGCCGCAGAAGGCCGAGGCCGCGGCGCCGGCCGCCTGCGCCGCGCTGCAGGCCAAGTATCCCGCGTTCAAGGGCAAGACGCTGGTCAACGCGGTCAACCCGCACACGCCGGGTTACGAGACGATCGATCCGAACGACCCGACCAAATATATCGGCTTCGACATCGACCTCGGCGAGGCGATCGGCGAATGCCTGGGCTTCAAGCTGACCTACAAGGCGGTGACGTTCGCCTCGCTGCTCACGACCCTGCAGGCCGGGCAGGCGGACATCGTCATCTCCGACATCTACGCCACCAAGGACCGCGCCAAGGCGGCGGACTTCATCACCTATCTCAAGGTGTTCGACGGCGTGCTGGTGGCCAAGGGCAACCCGAAGGGCATCACCGGCATCAATGCCTCGCTCTGCGGCGCGGTGGCGGCCGAGAACACCGGTTATGTCGAGGTGCCGCTGATCCAGGCGCTGGAGGCCGAGTGCAAGGCGGCCGGCAAGCCGGCGCCGGAAATCCTGCTGTTCGACAACAACGCCAACTGCATCCAGGCGATCCTCGCCGGGCGCGCCGACACCTACATCAACGACGTGAATACCGTCGACGGTGCGGTAAAGGCCTATCCCGACAAGCTGGCGAAGGCGACGGCGGTGACGCTGCCCTATTCGGTCGGCATCGCCGTGCCGCGCAACAATGTCGAGTTCCGCGACGCGGTGATGGCGGCGCTGGTCGAGATCCAGAAGGCCGGCCTGCAGGCTGAGCTGATGAAGAAGTGGAACCTGCCGGCCGAACAGCTCGAGGCGCCGAAGCTGGTTCTCGCCGACTGACATCCGCGATGATGCGGGCGGCCGCGGCAAGTCCGTGGCCGCCCTTTCCGACAGACCGCGGAAAGGCCGATGGATCTCTTCCTGCACTATCTGAGCATGCCCTACCTCGTCGACGGGATCGGCTACACGCTGCTGATCACCGTGCTCGGCCTGCTGGGTGGCCTTGTCATGGGGCTGGTCCTGGCGGCCATGCAGCTCAGCCGCTTCCGCACGCTCGCCATCATCGCGCGAGGCTATGCGATCATCTTCCGCGGCACGCCGCTGATCCTGCAGATGGTGTTCTGCTACAACGCCCTGCCGCTGATCGGCATCAAGCTCACCGCCATCGCCGCGGCAAGCCTGGCGCTCGCCCTCAACGAGGCGCCGTTCATCGCTGAGATCCTGCGCTCCAACGTCATCGGCGTCGATCGCGGCCAGGTCAGCGCCGCCCAGGCGCTCGGCATGACGCCGGCCGCCATCATGCGCCGGGTGATCGCGCCGCAGGCGATCCGCTCCATGGTGCCCGCGCTCGGCAACGAGGCGGTGAGCGCACTCAAGAACTCCTCGCTCGCCTCGGTCGTCGCGGTTCAGGAACTGACGCTGCGCTCGACCCAGCTCGCTTCGGCGACGTTCGATTTCTTCTCGATCTTCTTCGCCTCCGGGCTGATGTATCTCGTGCTGACCGGGGTGATCGCGACGATCCAGATCGTCGTCGAGCTGCTGCTCGACCTCGATCGGCCGCCGCCGAAGGAACAGCTCAGGCGCTTCCTGCACGCGCTGCTGCCGGGCCGGGACGAGCCGGCGCCGGCGGATGTCGCGGGCGTCACCCCGCCCGACGTAGCGGAGGAGATACTCGAGGAGATCGCCGTCGACCCGCTGCCGCCGGCTTCCGCCAAGGCGGCCCTGCCGCCTGCGGACCGCGAGGCTCGCGCCCGCCGCCTCGCCGGCAACAATGTCGCGGTCGAGGTGAAGGGCCTGCGCAAGCGCTACGGCAACCAGACCGTGCTGGACGGCATCGACCTGACGGTTCATGCCGGCGAGGTGGTGGCGCTGCTCGGCCCCAGCGGCTCCGGCAAGAGCACGCTGCTGCGCTGCATCAACCGGCTGGAAGGCTGGGAGGACGGCACGATCCGCGTCGGCGGCAGCTTCCTCGGCAATGACGAGGCGGGGCGCGCGCTCTCGCCGCGCGCAACGGCGCAGATGCGCGCCAGCGTCGGCGTGGGCATGGTGTTCCAGCAGTTCAACCTGTTCGGCCATCTGAGTGCCCGCGAGAACATCGCCGGCCCGCTGCGCTGGGTGCAGGGCCTGTCGCGGTCCGACGCCGACCGCCGCGCACAGGAACTGCTGGAACGCGTCGGCCTCGCCCACCGCGCCGATGCCCTGCCGCGGCATCTTTCCGGCGGCCAGCAGCAGCGCGTCGCCATCGCCCGCGCGGTGGCGCCGGGGCCGAGCGTGCTGCTGCTCGACGAGCCGACCTCGGCGCTCGATCCCGAACTCGTGGGCGAGGTGCTGGAGGTCATCCGCCGGCTCGCCGTGGAGGACGGGCTCGCCATGGTCATCTCCACCCACCAGCTCCGCTTTGCGGGCGAGGTGGCGGATCGCATCGTCTTCCTGGCCGGCGGGGGGATCGTCGAGGAAGGGCCCGCCGAGCGGGTCCTCAACGAACCGCGCCACCCGCTCACGGCCCGCTTCCTCAGCACGATGGCGCCCGAATAGGCCGCGCGAAGCGCGCTCCCACACCCGACCCGACACTTCCTCCAATCGAGGCCCGACATGACCAAGCACCACCTGCCCGCCACGCCCGACACCGTCCATTGGGGCTATTTCAGCAAGACCCTCGCGCCGGTGCTGACGCTCAAGTCGGGTGAGCGGGCCGTCATCGAGACGATCACCCACCATGCCAATGACGACTATGAGCGCATGATCGCCGGCGACCGGGCGGCCGAGGACATCTTCCTCTGGACCAAGGACGCGAAGACCCTGCGCCGGCGGGGAGCGGGGGCCACCGACGGCCCGTTCACCTATGGCTCCGGCGAGGGGCTCGGCGTGCATCTGCTCACCGGCCCCATCGCCATCGAGGGCGCCGAGCCGGGCGACATCATCGAGGTGCGGATCATCGACGCCTGGCCGCGTCCGAGCGCCAATCCCGCCTATCGGGGGCGTTTCTTCGGCTCCAATCCCGCCGCCAACTGGGGATTCCAGTACAAGGACCTGATCGAGGATCCGAAGCCGCGCGAGGTCGTCACCATCTACGAGCTCGACATGGATGAAGCCTCGGTGAAGGCGCTCTATTCCTATCGCTGGACGCCGCAGACCGACCCGGACGGCGTCGTCCACCCGACCATCGACTATCCGGGCGTCAGGGTCGACCACGGCACGATCGTGAAGAAGGAAGGCATCCTTTCCGGCATCAACGTGCCGGCGCGCCTGCATTTCGGCACGATGGGCCTCGCGCCGGCGGAGGCCGATTTCGTCTCCACCATTCCGCCGAACTACACGGGCGGCAACATGGACGACTGGCGCATCGCCAAGGGCGCGCGCGTCTATTACCCCGTCGCCGTGCCCGGCGGCCTGTTCTCCTGCGGCGACGCGCATGCCTCGCAGGGCGACAGCGAGCTTTCCGGGACCGCCATCGAAATCTCGCTCACCGGCGAGTTCGAGTTCGTCCTGCACAAGAAGGCGGACCTTGAAGGCACCATCCTCGAGGGGCTGAACCACCCTCTGCTCGAGAATGACGAGGTCTGGTCGGTCTACGGCTTCAGCGTGACCAATTATCTCGCCGAGCTCGGGCCCGACCACCAGCATGAAATCCTCAATCGCTCCAGCCTCGACAACGCGATGCGCGATGCCTTCCGCAAGCTGCGCCGTTTCCTGATGACGGTGCACAAGCTCTCCGAGGACGAGGCGATCTCGCTGATGTCGGTCGCCGCCGATTTCGCCGTCACCCAGGTGGTCGACGCCAATTGGGGCGTCACCGGCTCGATCCGCAAGAGCCTCTTCGCGGGCCGCTGAGCGCATATCCGGGGGCCGCTCCGGCCGCTCCCGCCCGCTCCCAAGGCATAATCCTTGCTTGAACGGACCTCTATGCCGAGGTTCGAACCATGACCGCCCAGCCGTTCACGAGCGAGTCCTATTCCGGGGACGCGCGCGAGCGCGCCTGGCAGGACGTGCTTGCCGGCTTCGGTCTGCAGTCGCTCGGCGTGCGCACCGGCTCGCCCGCGCATGCGACGGCGCTCTCGCGCCTCTCCTCGCTCGGGGTGCGGATCGGCTACCTCACGGCGGATGCGCAGGTCCTGCGGCCGCTACCCGCGCGCAGCGGCCTGCCGCTCCTGCTGCTGCCGCTGGAGAACAGCGCCGTCCTCACCACGAGCGGCGAACCTGAGATCGTTCCCGCCGGCCAGCTCATCCTCGCGCCGCGGGCGGCGGACTGGCAGATGCAGTTCCAGCGCGGCCTGCGTGCCGTCATGCTCGCGGTGCCGGCCGATGCGTTTCGCGGGCGCAAGGCACCCCCGCTCGCCGATTGCCGGCCGCGCGTCTTCGACGCCGACGGGCTGCCCGATGTCCTCGCCAGGACCGTGCAGGCGGCCGCCACCGCGCTCGACCGGCTCTCCGAGCCCGAATGGGAAGCGGTGGCGCAGAGCGCGGCCGATCTTCTCCTCGTGCTGTCGGCGGAGCTGACCGCGAACAGGGCCGACTCCTCGTCGAGCCGCGCCGCCCTGCTCCAGCGCATCTATGCGACCATCGAGCGGAGCGTCGGCAACGAGGACACCTCGATCGCCGAGGTGGCGCAGGCCGAGGGCATATCCGAGCGCTATCTGCAGAAGCTGTTCGAGAGCACCGGGGAGAGCTTCAGCCATTACGTGCGGGAGCGACGCCTGCAGCGCGCCTGGCACGACCTCGCCAATCCCGCCGAGGCGGCGGTGCCGATCTCCGAGGTCGCCTATCGCTACGGCTTCGCCGACTCCGCCCATTTCAGCCGCCTGTTCCGCGAGCGCTTCGGCCTGCCCCCGCGCGAGCTGCGCCGGCGAGAGACCGACCGTCAGAGCCAGAGTGCGTTGTCGAACGGCCAGCGCGGCTGGCCGCAGGAGGCGCTGGTGCAACTGCGCGCGCGCCAGACCAAGTCCGAACCGGACACGCGCCGGAGCGTCCTGCTCGACATCGGCGAGCCCGACGACCCGCCGGAGACACCGGCGCGCCACTATCTGCCGGTGCATGCCCAGCATGTGCACTGGGGTTATTTCAGCCGCTCGCTCAAGCCGTTGCTGGAAATCGCCTCCGGCGACATCGTCACCATCGAGACGCTGACCCAGCACGCCTCCGACGATCCCCAGCGCATGATCGACGGCGATCCGGGGGCGGAGAGCGTGTTTCACTGGACACCCAAGGCGAAGGCGGTGGACCGGCGCGGCGCCGGCCCGCTCGATGCCTCGGTGTTCGGGCGCGGCGCGGGGGAAGGGTTCGGCGTGCACATCTGCACCGGCCCCATCGCGGTGCGCGGCGCCCAGCCCGGCGACGTGCTGGAGGTGCATATCCTCGATATCGAGCCCCGCCCCTCGCGCCATCCCGACCATGCCGGGCGGGTCTTCGGCAGCAGCGTCGCCGCCTGGTGGGGGTTCCACTATTCGGAATTCCTCAGCGAGCCGCACCCGCGCGAGACGGTGACGATCTACGAGATCATCACCGACACCGACCAGCCCTATGCGCAGGCGGTGCACGCCTATCGATGGGAGGCGCAGACAGACCCCTATGGCGTCCGGCATGCGCTCTACGACTATCCCGGCGTCCCCGTCCTTCCCGGAACGGTGACGCTGCAGACGGGCGTGCTCGACGGCATCCGCATTCCGCTGCGGCCGCATTTCGGCGTCATTGCGGTGGCCCCGCGCGAGGCCGAGCTCGTCGATTCCGTGCCGCCCGCCTATTTCGGCGGGAACCTCGATAATTGGCGGCTTGGCAAGGGCGCGACGGTGTATCTGCCGGTGTCGGTGCCCGGCGCGCTGCTGTCGGTGGGCGATCCGCATGCGGCGCAGGGCGACGGCGAATTGTCGGGCACGGCGATCGAGTGCTCGATGACCGGCACGTTTCGCGTCGTGCTGCACAAGAAGGCCGACGTCGCCGGCACGCTACTCGCCGACCTGACCTATCCGCTGATCGAAACGCCGGACGACTGGATTCTGACCGGCTTCAGCCACCCCAACTATCTCGCCGAGTTCGGCGCCGACGGCCAGAGCGAGGTCTATGCCAAATCTTCGCTCGATCTCGCCATGCGCGATGCCTTCCGCAAGGTACGACGCTTCCTCATGACGACGAAAGGATTGAGCGAGGACGAGGCGATCGCGCTGATGTCGGCGGCCGTCGATTTCGGCATCACCCAGGTCGTCGATGGAAACTGGGGAGTCCATGCCATTCTGAGCAAGCGGCTGTTTCCCGATCGGGGATAGGAAAGCAGGATCGGCCTTCCGGCCCTTCCACCGTCAGCCCCGCGCCGCTAATTCGGCCGGTTTCTCCAATGACGGCTATGAAGTCCGGTTGTGAAGACGTACCCGTGACCAAGCCCCTGCACCGCCAGACTTGACCCATAGTGGTTTGGTCACCGACAGCTACCTCGACAAAGCTCTACCAATTGTTGCGATCGGCAAAATACCTTAGGTTCAAAAGTCCGGTTCCGGTCGTGGAGCCAATGTCCGTTATGCGCAAGTCGCTATATTGAATGCTTCACACGCGATCCGTCTTCGCGTAGAACGGCGCTATTCGTTTCATTTATGAAATTTGATCGTGAACGACGCCACGCTCTCCCAGCGCATCCTCGAAAGCTATGACGACCTGACGCGTCAGGAGCGGCGGCTTGCCGACCTTCTGCTGGAGAACCCCGATCTGCTCGGGCTGCATTCGGCGACGGAAATCTCGATCAAGGCCGATGTTTCCAAGGCGACCACGGCCCGCTTCTTCCACAGGCTCGGTTATGCCAGCTTCAAGACCGCGCAGAAGAAGGCGCGCGAGGGTGCCGGCACGACATCGGCGCCCCTGCCGAAAGGGCTGGAGCGCAAGGTCGGGCGCGGGCAACTCGCGGATCACCTTGCCAGCGACGTGCAGAACCTCATCCGTTCCATGGAGGCGCTGCGTTCCGACGAGCTCAACATGGCGATCCAGCACCTTGCCCGTGCCGACAAGCTCTGGGTAGTCGGCTTCGGCGACAATTATCCGCTGGCGCATTTCGCCCGCGCCATGCTGATCCGGATCAAGGCCGATATACGGATGATCCCCATCGGCGGATTCTCGGTGCCGGAGGAGTTCGCCTCGATCCAGCCGACTGACGCGATGATCGCTCTTGGCATCGGCCGCAAGACCCGCAGCTTGCGCTCGCTCATGCGCTCGGCGATCCACGCCGGTGCGCAGGTGATCTACGTCACCGACCAGGCCGGGCGCGGCTCGGCGGATGTCGCGAGCGTGACGCTGCGCTGCCGCACGCGCGGCGTATCGGTCTATGAATCTGTGGTCGCCCCAGTGTCGCTCATCACCTATCTCTGCTCGGCACTGGCGCTGAAGATCGGCCAGGGAGCGATCGAGCGGATGCACTACATCGAAAGCATCCACGAGGAATGGGGCGATCTGGTCCCCGGCGACCTCTGAGCGCGGAACGTTTCTGACGCGTTTTCAGGCTAGACGGCGCATTTTGTTTCGTTTTCGGAAATATTTGATTCATTTCTGAAATTTTATTGACTTGCTTTCCGCGCTCCCGCAGCGTGTCGGCAAGCGGAAAGGCATTCCGCGCGCCGCTCCTCCGAAGGCTTTGATCCTCCTTCCGGAACCGGCACGGGACATGATGCGAAGGGTATTATCGCTATCGATCTCGCGGAGCTGCATCCGGGAGCCCGACCCGTCATGTCTGGAGCCTGCCGTATCATGGGGTCTTAACGGGGACACAAAACGATGGGTGCATTTCGCGGTCTGTCACGGACCCTCGCTGTCGCCGGCGCGATCGGTCTTTCCTGTGCGGGCGCACAGGCCAAGGACATCGTCTGGGCGCGCTATGGCGACATCGACACGCTCGATCCGCACAAGGCGACGAGCACGCTGTCGCTGCAGGTGTGGAGCCTGATCTACGACACGCTTCTCGCCACCGACAAGGACGGCAATCCGGTGCCGAACCTCGCCAAGTCGTGGAAGGTGAACGATGCCGGCACCCAGTACACCTTTACGCTGAACGAGGGGGCCGTGTGTCACGACGGCTCGCCGCTCGACGCCAATGACGTGAAATACACGGTCGATCGGGCTTTCGACGCGACCAACCCCAGCGTGACAAAAGCGAGCTGGGGCCCGATCAGCAAGGCGGAAGTCATCGATCCGCTCACCGTCAAGCTCACGCTCGACAAGCCCTTCGTGGCGCTGGTCCCGTTCCTCGCCGACAGCTTCTCCTCGATCATCTGCGACAGCAACAAGGGAAAGGACGGCTTCGGCACCACGACGGCGATCGGCTCCGGCCCGTGGAAGCTCACCTCCTGGACCAAGGGCGACAAGATCGTCCTGGCGAAGAACGAGGCCTATAAAAACTTCGGCAAGCTCGCGGCCAACAAGGGCGCGCCCTACATGGACGGTCTTGTCATCAGCGTGGTCCCGGAGCCGCAGGCCCGGCTCGCGGCGCTGAAGACCGGCGAGGTCGATATCGCCGAGCCGCCGCTCGACGACGTCGAGGCGCTCAAGGGCTCCGGTGCGCTGAAGGTGACGGTTGCGGAGAACACCGGGCAGAACGTGTTCTGGGAGTTCGCCGCACACCGCGCGCCTTTCAACGATGAGCGCGCCCGGCAGGCGGTTGGCCATGCCACCGATGCCGCTGCCGCGATCAACCTCGTCTATGGCGACCTGTCGCTTCCCGAAGCCTGCCCGGTATCGCGCGGCGTGTTCGGCAATGATCAGGAGGCCTGCCTGAAGTACCGGACCAACTATGATCCGGCAAAGGCCAAGGCACTGCTCAAGGAGCTCGGCTATAGCCCCGAAAAGCCGCTCGAAACCGCGATGCTGGTGTGGACCGGCGGCAATCGGCAGAAGCTCGCCGAAGTGTTCCAGGCTCAGCTCGCCGAGGTCGGCATCAAGGCGAACATCGAGATGATGGACATCGGCACCATGAATGCCCGCGTCCGTCAGGAGAACGAGACCAAGACCGGCAAGGGCAGCATGGATATGATGACCTGGTCCTGGTACGACCCCGACATCCTCTATGCCCTGTGGCACTCGCCCGGCGCCTATCGTGGCTATACCTCGCCCGAACTCGACAAGATGCTTGACGAGACCCGCGTGCTCACCGACCCGGCCGCGCGCAAGGCCAAGGTGCAGGAAGTCTTCAAATACCTCCTGACCAAGGGCATCCACATCCCGCTCTACACGCCGGGCTGGGAATGGGTGTTCGCCGCGCGTCCCGCCGTGGAGGGGTTCCAGGTCGCGCCCTTCGTTTATCCGATCTTCAATGACGTGAAGATCTCCGACAAGAAGTCCTGATCACGTCCTGATCGCGCAAGGAGGGCCCGGCATGGCCGGGCTCTCCCCCTCCAAAGAGTTCACCAACCATGTGGCGTTTCATCTTCGGCCGCGTCGCGATGGCGCTTCTCACCATCTTCGCGACCACCGTCGCGGTGACGCTGCTCATTCATCTGGTGCCGGGCGATCCGGTGCAGATCATGTATGCGCAGAGCCAGGGAACGACGCCTGAGCAGATCGAGCAGATAAGGCACGGTTTGGGGCTCGATCAGCCGATCTACATGCAGTATTTCAGCTATGTCTCAAAGCTGCTTCACGGCGATCTCGGCTATACTATCCGGGGCCAGCAGCCGGTTCTCGACGTTATCCTGCAGCGCCTGCCCAACACGCTGATGCTGGCCGCGGCGGCGATGGCCGTGGCCATCGCGATTGGCCTGCCGATCGGCTTCCTCGCCGCGTACAAGTGTGGAACTCTGCTCGATACAGGGCTGATGATGGGCGCCATCGCCGGCGTCTCGATCCCGCATTTCTGGCTCGGCCTGCTGTTTCTGCTGTTCTTCTCGGTCGATCTCGGCTGGTTTCCGGTCAGCGGCACCGGTCTCGCCAATCTGGTGCTTCCCGCGCTCACACTCGGCCTGTCGAACGCAGCGGTGATCGCGCGCATGACGCGCTCGTCCATGATCGACACGATGCGGCAGGATTTCGTGCGCACCGCCGAGGCGAAGGGGTTGCCGAAGGCCATCGTGCTGCACCGGCACGTGCTGCGCGCCGGCCTTGTCCCGATCGTCACCATGATGGGCCTGCAGTTTTCCTTCATGATGGGCGGCGCCATCGTGGTGGAGAACATCTTCGCGTGGAACGGCGTCGGCCGCATGGCGATCGAGGCGATCTTCCAGCGCGACTACCCGGTCATCCAGGGCTTCATCCTGACCTTCGCCACCGTGGTGGTTCTGGTCTCGCTGTTGATCGACACGCTCTACGCGCTGATCGACCCGCGGATCCGCAGGAGCTGACAGCGGTGAGCGACCTTGCCGCCAATCCGGAAGCTACGCCTTTGGCCGCGCCCCTTGCCGCCCCGATACGTCGCCTGGGCGTGCTGGCTTTTCTCGGCCGGATCGCCCGCACGCCGGCCGGTTTCATCGGGCTCGCCGTGGTGATCCTGCTGATCGGTTCCGCTGGCTTCGCCGATCTTCTCGCGCCCTATTCGCCGATCAAGATGGGCGTGGGCAAACGCTTCCTGGCGCCGAGCCTCGTCCATCTGCTCGGCACCGATGAGTTCGGACGCGACGTGTTCTCGCGCATGCTGTTCGGCAGCCGGCTCACCCTGCTCATCGGCGCCATCGCCGTCGGTATCTCGCTCACCATCGGCATGCTGATCGGCCTCGTCGCGGCCTATCGCGGCGGATGGGTCGAGATGGTTCTCATGCGGCTGACCGACGTGCTGCTGTCCTTCACCGAGACGCTGATCGCGCTCGCCTGCGTCGCCGTGCTCGGGCCGAGCCTGACCAATGCGATGATCGCGGTCGGCATCGCCGGCATTCCCTTCTATGCCCGCACCTGTCATTCGGCGGCACTGGTGGAGCGTTCCAAGCCGTATTTCGAGGCAAGCCTCGCCGCCGGCGCGGGGCATGCGCGGCTGGTCTTCCTGCATCTCCTGCCCAATGTGCTGCCGACCATGATCGTCGTGGCCACGCTCGGCATTTCCTCCGCCATCCTCGCGGCGGCGGGGCTGAGCTTCCTCGGCCTCGGCGCCCAGCCGCCGCAGCCGGAATGGGGCGCGATGCTCTCCGGCGCCCGCGATTATCTCGGCCGCGCGCCATGGCTGATGGCAATCCCCGGCTGCGCCATCGCCATCACCGTGCTCGGCTTCAACCTGCTCGGCGATGCGCTGCGCTCCGCCCTCGACCCCCGGGAGAACGGCGAATGACGATATCTCCCATTCTCGACGTTGCCGATCTGAAGGTGGCCTTCGGCACCGGCGCACCGGCGCGGGAGGTCGTGCGCGGCATCTCGTTCGAAGTCGGACGCGGGGAGACGCTGGCGATCGTCGGTGAATCCGGTTCGGGAAAATCGATCACCTCGCTCGCGATCATGGGCCTGCTGCCGAGAGGCAGCGCGATCGCGGGCGGTGCGATCCGGCTGGAGGGACAGAACCTCGTCGGCCTGCCGCAGGGTGCGATCCGCCGCCTGCGCGGCGAGCGCATGGCAATGATCTTTCAGGAGCCGATGACGTCGCTGAACCCGGTCCTTTCCATCGGCCGGCAGATGACCGAAGGCCCGGTTGCCCATGGCCGCGCCGATGCCCGCGCGGCGCGGGATCAGGCCGCCGCCTTTCTGGAGCGGGTCGGCATCGCCGATCCAGAGGGATGCCTGCGCCAATATCCGCACGAACTTTCCGGCGGCATGCGCCAGCGCGTGATGATCGCGGCGGCGATGATGATGCAGCCCGCGCTACTGATCGCCGACGAGCCCACGACGGCACTCGACGTCACCGTTCAGGCGCAGATCCTCGACCTGCTTCGCCGATTGACGCGCGAGACCGGAACGGCGCTGATGCTCGTCACCCACGACATGGGCGTGGTGGCCGAGATGGCCGACCGGGTGCTGGTGATGCGCCATGGCGCCGTCGTCGAGCAGGCCGAGGTCTCCCGCCTGTTCGCCTCGCCACGCCAGCCCTACACGCAGGCACTGCTCGCCGCCGTGCCGACCATCGACGGTCCATCTTCCGGCTCGCCCACGAACGCGACGCAGAGCGTGCCGGTCCTCGTCGCGCGCGGCGTCTCGAAAACCTTCGGCGCGCGCGGCCTGTTCTCACGTCGCCGGACGACGCGGGCGCTGGAGGACGTCAGCCTGTCGGTTGGCAGGGGTGAGATTGTTGCTGTGGTTGGCGAGAGCGGGTCCGGCAAGACGACGCTCGGCCGCGCCATGGCCTGTCTGATGGATATTGACGGCGGCATCATCGAGTTGGATGGCGAGAGCCTGACCACGCTCTCCGGCGATGCGCTACGCCGCAGGCGCGCCGGCATCCAGACCGTGTTCCAGGACCCCTATGCCTCGCTCGACCCCCGCTTCACCATCGGGCGGACGGTTGCCGAACCGATGCTGATTCATGGTCTCGCCAGCCGCGCCGAGGCAGGTCAGAAGGCGGGTGACCTCTTGGAGCGCGTCCAGCTCGACCGGCACATGGCGCAGCGCTACCCGCATGAACTCTCCGGCGGGCAGCGCCAGCGCGTGGCCATCGCGCGGGCGTTGGCGGCGGGGCCACGCGTCATCATCGCCGACGAGCCGACATCCGCGCTCGACGTCTCGGTGCAGGCACAGATCCTTGCCCTGCTTGCCGAGCTGCGCGAGCAGGACGGGCTGTCCTTCCTGTTCATTTCGCACGATCTCGCCGTGGTGCGGCGGATGGCGGACCGTGTCGCGGTGATGCGGGCCGGCCGGATTCTCGAACTCGGGCCGACCGAGGCCGTGCTGCATCAGCCGGCGCACCCCTATACACGCGCACTGCTCTCGGCCGTGCCCGTGCCGGATCCGCAACGGCGCGACAGGCCGCGGATCCGCATCGCGCCGGGAGCCTACCCTTCCGGACCGCTCGTCGAGGCCGCAGCAGCGCATTGGGTTGCATCATGACAATTGGAATTGCCGCCTATGGACCGAATGCCGGTCTCGCCGTTTTGCGCGCGCTTGCGGCCGTCGAGACCGTCGGGCGCGGGGCGATTGGCGGTTTTGTCAGTGTCGCCGCGCTCGCATCCTCCGGCGAGGTGATCCGGGCGGAGACGCAGGATGGCGGAACCGGCCGGCTCTTTCCGGGAGGGCTCGCCTTCGCGCCAACCGCTCTTCTCGAAGCTCCCATGGCAGGGCTGATGTCGAGCGGACCGGATCGTCCCGAGCCGCTGCGGCAGTTCACGCCGATCCTCAGCGGGGTAGGGCTGGTGACAGGGCACCGCATGCCGAACACCATCGGCGCCAGCGGTGTCAGCCTGAATGAGGAAGTGCTCGCCCTCATGCAGCGCGATCTCTCGCCCGAGGAGGCGGTGAAGCGCGTTGTCGCGGCCAACCCGCAGGTCGACGCCGGCATCATCGCTCTCTCGGCCGATGGCCATATCTTCGCGGCCAACACCGCCCATGTGAGACGGCGCAGCGATACCGGTGAGGCGCTTTCCGGCTCCCGCGAGGCCGGTGCTGTCGTGGCGGTGCTGCACAACGCCATCCATCCTTTCCGGCCTCTCGCATCGCTGGCCAGCGAGGTCGCGCTCGATACCATGCAGCCGGCCGACAAGCCGGATGGCTGGATCCGCTTTCGCGAAGGAGCCCGGCTGCGCCAGGGGCTCGCCAATGCAGTGGATGTCGCGGGAGACGGCCTGGTCGACACGATCTTTGTCGAGGATGCGCGGTTCCTTGCCGGCTCATGGAGCCTGGGGCTCGGCTATGAGACCACGGTCATCCGCTCCGATGCGGCGTTCGGCGTCATGCTGTATGAGCCGTACATGGTGGTGCAGGACGGGCAGCTCCGGACGGTAGACGGCAAGCCCGAGAAGCTGGTTCCGATACGTTGCTCGAGCCCAGCGCCTGCCTTTCCTGCTAGTTAAACATCTTCATATCGCGACCTGCTTCAATGTCCGCTCGCGGTGAATGCTTCAATTTCCGCTTCTGGCGCGCAGCCGTCGATAGCTGGCTCAATGCTCGCGCTAGGCGCTATAATTTAAACTCAAGAGCTGCTATTTCCGTGCTTGAAAAAGGCTGTGGATAACCGTCAAGGTGAACCGAACCAACGCAAAAACTTGCGTTTGTTGGTATTTTTGTTGAGTAATGCTGCGTGGTACGCGGCATGAAATTGAGCGCTATCAACACTTTGATCGTTCAATTCGACTCCCTTCCGCGCACCATGCCCCCGCCCGAAGGGCCCGGCGGCGTCCGATAATCAAGCTGGATCGATCGTCTGGTGTCCTGGCTCGTCCGGTGGCGGCCGGGATGGCGCCGGTACGTGCGGCAGATTCCTGCCACCTGCAGATTCCTGTCGCCTGCAGATGCGGCCTGCCGCGACGTGACGGCAGTCGCGTCCCCCGGAAAATCCTTCGGATGGGGCCGGTTTGCGATTATCGTCCGGTCGATCCGCGCCGGAATGATGAAAACCGGGTCGCCCAAGCGATTTGCGCATGGGCGCGGATGAAGATCGCAGGAGGCCTCAAGAAAAATTTCCGCCGCGATGTCGGTCTAGCCTTTCGCCGTTCGTCCTCGTGTCATCGGCGCCGGCTCACTTGGCCGCGGCGCCGGGGCAAGGGGCTCGGCCAAGGGAGCGAAAAGCGATGAACGTGCAGGCTTATCTGATGTTCAACGGCCGCGCCGAAGAGGCCATCGACTTCTACAAGAAGGCGATCGGCGCCGAAGTCACCATGCTGATGCGCTTCAAGGAAGCGCCCGAGCCGCCGCCGCCCGGCATGATCCCGGACGGCTGGGGCGACAAGATCATGCATTCCAGCTTCAAGGTCGGCGATGCCGAGCTGATGGCCTCCGATGGCTGCCAGTCCGACGAGGCCGGGTTCAACGGCATCTCGCTGGCGCTCTCGGTCAAGTCCCCGGAGGAGGCCGAGGCGACGTTCGCGGCCCTCTCCGAAGGCGGCCAGGTGACCATGCCGCTGGCCAGAACCTTCTTCTCGCCGAGCTTCGGCACGCTGACCGACCGTTTCGGCGTGTCCTGGATGGTCATCGTCTCCACCATGTGACGGGAGGGTGTCATGGCGAAGCAGGTCTTCATCCTGGTCGGTACCCGCAAGGGCGCCTTCATCCTCGAGAGCGACGCCGCGCGCCGCTCCTGGGAGGTGCGGGGCCCGTTCTGCGAGACCTGGCCGACCAACCACGTCGTCGCCGATCCGGCGAGCGGCACCATCTATGCCGGCGGCGGCAATGAATGGTTCGGCCCGGCCGTGTGGAAATCGACCGATTTCGGCGCTAGCTGGACCCATTCGAGCCAGGGCATCGCCTATGAGGCCGGTCAGGCGCCGGTGAAGGCGGTCTGGAGCCTCGCCGCCACCGAGGACGGCGGTCTCTATGCCGGCGTCGAGCCGGCCGGACTGTTCCGCAGCGAGGATGGCGGCGAAAGCTGGACCCATGTCGAGGGCCTGCAGAAGCATCCGACGCGGCCGGAATGGAATCCCGGCGGCGCCGGGCTGATCCTGCACTCGCTGGCGCTCGACCCTGCCGACGAGAACAGGATCTGGGTCGGTATCTCGGCCGCCGGTGTGTTCGCCACCGAGGATGGCGGCGTCACCTGGGAGACCCGCAATCGCGGCACCCGCGCCGACTACCTGCCCGAGGGGCAGAACTATCCCGAGTTCGGCCAGTGCGTGCATTGCCTCGTCATGGCGCCGGGCGGCGGCGAGCGGCTCTACCAGCAGAACCATTGCGGCATGTACCGCTCGGACGATGGCGGCCGGCGGTGGGAGAGCATCGAGGCCGGCCTGCCGTCCTCCTTCGGCTTTCCCGCCGCGGCGCATCCGCGCGATCGGGATTGCCTCTACCTCATCCCGCTGAACGGCGACATCAAGGGCCGCTTCATGCCGGAGGGCAACACCGCGGTGTGGCGCACCCGCGATGCCGGGCAAAGCTGGCAGGCCAAGCGCGAGGGGCTGCCGCAGGGCGGCGCCTATTTCAACGTGCTGCGCCAGGCGATGGCCACCGATACGATGGAGCCGGCCGGGGTGTATTTCGGCACCAATGCCGGCGGCCTCTATGCCAGTATCGACGAGGGCGAGACCTGGGAATGCGTCGCCCCGCATCTGCCGACCATCACCTCGGTCGAGACGCTGGTCGTCGAGCGGTGAGGGGACTGCCGAGGAGGCTGCGATGAGCGAGGAGGCGCTGCAGGAGAAGCCGGACGAGGCGGGGATGCCGGGGCGAGCCCCCGTGCTGGTGCGGCTGCCGCCGCATCTCGTCGTGCTGTTCCCCGGCGCCGAGCGGCGCGTCTCGCTCGTCGCCCGCAGCGTCGAGGAGATGGTGGGGGCGCTCGATGCGCTCTGGCCCGGCATGCGCGAGCGCATCTGCGACGAGACGCCGGCGATCCGGCGGCATATCAACGTGTTCGTCGACGGGCGACGCGCGGGTCTCTCGACGCCGCTCGCCCCGGGCGCGGACGTCTTTGTGCTCACCGCGATCAGCGGCGGCTGATCCTGCCAGGATTCCGAAAGGCCACACATGTTCTACGCCCTGCTCTGCTACCATCAGGAAGACGTCGTCTGCGCCTGGACCAAGGAGGAGGACGACGCGGTGATGGCACGGCTCGCCGTGGTCCACGACAAGCTGGCCAAGGCCGGCAAGCTCGGCCCCGCGGCGCGCCTGTTGCCGACCACAGCCGCCACCACGCTGCGCAAGGACCAGGATCCGCCCTTGGTGCTCGACGGTCCGTTCGCCGAGACCAAGGAACAGTTGCTCGGCTTCTACACCATCGATTGCGCCGATCTCGACGAGGCGCTGGGCGTCGCCCGCGAACTCGCCCGCGCCAATCCCGGCGGGGCCTATGAGGTGCGTCCCATCCGTCTCTTTCTGCCCGGCAGCCTCACGCCATGACGGACGAGGAGGCGCGCTGGATCGGCACCACTCTCGCCGCCGCGCGTCCCCAGGCGCTGGCCGCGCTGCTGCGCTATTTCCGCGACCTCGATCTCGCCGAGGAGGCGTTCCAGGAAGCCTGCCTCCGGGCGCTCAGGACCTGGCCGCAGAACGGCCCGCCGCGTGATGCCGCCGCCTGGCTCGTCTTCGTCGGCCGCAATGTCGCGCTGGATACGGTGAAACGCCGCGCGAAGCAGACCGAACTGCCGCCCGAGGAGGCATTCTCCGACATCGAAGACGCCGAGGCCGAGATGGCCGAGCGCATGGACGGATCGCATTATCGCGACGACGTGCTGCGGCTGCTGTTCATCTGCTGCCACCCGGACCTGCCGACGACGCAGCAGATCGCGCTCGCGCTGCGCATCGTCTCCGGGCTCTCGGTCAGACAGATCGCGCGCGCCTTCCTCGTGACCGAGGCGGCGATGGAGCAGCGCATCACGAGGGCGAAGGCGCGCGTGGCGAAGGCCCAGCTAGGCGACGCCGGCGTGCCGTTCGAGGCACCCGGCGCGGTGGAGCGCTCGGAGCGGCTCGGCATTGTCGCCGCCATGATCTATCTCCTCTTCAACGAGGGCTATTCCGCGGCCGGCGACACCTCCGCCGCGCGCGAGCCGCTGTGCGAGGAGGCGATCCGCCTCGCGCGGCTGCTGCTGCGCCTGTTCCCGGCCGAGCCCGAGATCATGGGTCTTGCCGCGCTCATGCTGCTCCAGCATGCCCGCGCCGGCACCCGCTTCGACGGCGACGGCGCGGTGATCCTGCTCGACCGCCAGGACCGCGGGCTCTGGAACGGGCCGATGATCGCCGAAGGACTCGCCCTGCTCGACAAGGCGATGCGCCACCGCCGGCCGGGACCCTACCAGGTGCAGGCGGCGATCGCGGCGCTGCATGCGCGGGCTGCAACGCCCGAGGATACCGACTGGGTGCAGATCGACCTGCTCTACGGCACGCTGGAGATCATGCAGCCCTCGCCGGTGGTGACGCTGAACCGGGCGGTGGCGATCTCGAAGCTGCGCGGGCCGGAGGCGGCGCTCGCCATGGTGGAGCCGCTCGGCGACCGGCTCTCCGGCTATTTCCACTATCACGGCCTGCGCGGCGCGCTGCTGATGCAGCTCGGGCGAACGAGCGAGGCGCGCGAAGGCTTCATGACCGCGATCGGCCTCGCCACCACGGCGGCGGAGGCCGCCCATATCCGCATGCATCTCGATGTGCTGAAGTAAGGGCGCGCGGCAGGACAGATCGAGCCGCGAGGCGCCCAGCCCGCCGGGAGATGGCGGCGGCGATCGTTCATCGATACGGTCCGGGCGCCGCCATGGGGCGCCGCTTGCAGACGACGGGAGCGGGTCGTCGGCGCGCTCACGCGGTCGAAGCCGGGGGATCATCGGGACCGGCGGAGGCTTCGGGCTCCGGCGGCCGCTGCGGCCAGCGCGCCAATGCCTCCCGCCCGGCCGGCGTAAGGGCGTAGACGCCGCGCTCGGTACGGGCGAACCAGCCATAGACGTTGTCCAGCAGGATTTTCCCGGCATCCGGCGCGCCCGCGCGCAGGTCGCGCGGGCGCCTCGGCTCCAGCGCCATCGCCGCGGCGATGGTCAGTGCCTGCTGGCGGTAGGCGGTCATGATGGGCGCGCGCGAACCGCCGCCCACGGCCGGGTCGCCCAGCCGGCGCCGGTGCTCCTCCACCAGCCGCGACCGGCGGCGGGGGTCCTTGCGCGGCATCTGCGAGGCCGGGCTGACGATGATCGTCACCTCGCCGGACTGCGAGACCGAGAGCATGCCGAATCCCAGCCGGCGGCAGAGATTGCGAAAGCGCGCGTCGCTTTCGCGGCCATTCCCGCGAAGCGAGGCGCGCGCCGCCAGCCAGACCTCGTCGCAGGCGCTCGCGCGATCGACGGCTTGAAGGACCAGCTCCAGATTGAAGCTGAGCTTCATCTCGCCGATGACGACGAGCGGTGTTCCGTCCCCGGAGAGCGCAAGCAGGTCACAGCCGCCGATCTCTCCCTTGACGGCGAAGCCGAGGCCTTCGAGGAACCGTTTGACCGGCAGGTAAAGCGACGTCTCCAGGATGGATTCTCCAAGGGTCGGCGGTGGTCGTCACATCCGCGGGCGGGCCGCGGCGAGCCTGGCATCGTCGGTCGGCCTGACGGCGATCCAGATGACGTGCCGCGCGCCGCCGCCTTTGCCGTTCGCGCGCACCCTGACCTCATCCACTGCAAACCCCGCCCTGCGAAGGCGGAGGGTGAAATCCCGGTCCGGCGCCGACGACCATACCGCCAGCACGCCGCTGGGGCGCAGCGCCGCGCGGGCGGCGGCAAGGCCATTTGTGTCGTAGAGGCCGTCATTGGCGGCGCGGGTCAGCCCTCCCGGACCGTTGTCGACATCCAGCAGGATCGCGTCGTAGCCGCTCCGGTCGGCGCGTATCAGGGGACCGACGTCGCCCTCGAACAGGCTGACGCGCGGATCGGTGAGGCTGGTCCCGAAAATCCCCGCCATCGGCCCGCGCGCCCAGGCGATGACCGCCGGCACCAGTTCCGCGACCACGATCTCCGCATCGGTCCCGAGTTCGGCCAGCGCCGCGCGCAGCGTGAAGCCCATGCCAAGTCCGCCGATGAGCAGCCGCGGCTTCGGGCGCTGGCCGAGCCGCTCGCAGACGAGCGTGGCCAGCGCCTTTTCGGATCCGCTGAGGCGGCTGTTCATCAGCTCCGTGGCGCCGGACATGATGGAGAATTCGTCGCCCCGCTTCATCAGGCGGAGGTCGCCGAACCCATCGGGCACTTTCGCGGTATCCAGCAGGGACCAGGGAATCATGGGGCAACCCATCGGGCGACGATGCGTGTCGCGTACCGCCCTTTCATGGGACAGAACAAGACCTGCGGCGAGGATTCACTGCAGGCGCTTGACCAGCGCCCGGGCGACAGCGGGTGCCGAGGCCGGATTCTGGCCGGTGATCAGCTCCCGATCCGTGACGAGATGCTCGGAGAACCGCGCCTCGGCCTGGCCGAACCGCGCGTCGGTCTGCTCGAGCGACGCGCCCGTTTCAGCCCGCAACCCTGGTCAGGCGATGCAGGGCGAAATCGGCGAAACAGTCGCCGGCGCCGCTGGCCAGAAACCGCTGCATGGCGGCGCCTTCCATGTGGGCGCGCCACTGGGCTTCGCTTTCCCAGCTTTCGACGAAGATGCGGACGCGGCCGTCGTCGAGCGACTGGTGCAGCTCGTAGCGCAGGCAGCCGTCCTCCTGGAGCGTCTCGGCGACCAGCTGTTCCTGGGCGGCACCGAGGGCGGCCTCCTTGCCGGGCTTGGCGGTGGTGATGGCGATGATGGTAAGGGGCTTCGACATCGGGCAGTCTCTCTCAGGCAATGGTGTTGACGAGGCCGCCCTCGGCGCGCAGGGCGGCGCCGTTGGTAGCGGATGAACGCGGGCTGGCGAGATAGGTGACGAGGCTCGCGACCTCTTCCGCTTCCACCATGCGCTGCAGGATCGACGCCGAACGGGCCGTGGCGAAGAATTCGGCCTCGATCTCACTGATGGGAGCGGACGGATCGCTCGCCTGGCTGCGCAGGAACGCCTCGATGCCTTCCGAACGCGTCGGCCCCGGCAGCACGGAATTGACCGTGACGCCGGTGCCGCGCGTCAGTTGCGCGAGGCCGCGCGAGACCGAGAGCTGCGCCGTCTTGGTGGTCGCGTAGTGGATCATGTCCTGCGGAATGGCGAGGCCGGATTCGCTGGAGATGAAGATGATCCGGCCGCGGTTCCGCTCCAGCATGCCGGGCAGATAGGCTCGGGACAGGCGCACGCCGCTCATCACGTTGACCTCGAAGAGGTGCGCCCAGTCGGCATCGGAGATGTCGCCGAAGGCCTTGCTTTCATAAATGCCGAGATTGTTGACGAGGATGTCGACCGCGGGCGCGGCTTCCGTGATCGCGGCGGCGCCTTCGGCGGTGGCGGCATCGGCCAGGATGCCGCGAATATCGGCGCCGCCGGACGCGGCGAGGTCGGCGATCGCGCGGTCGAGCCTCGCCCGGTCGCGGCCGGTAATGATGACGCCGGCCCCCTCGGAAGCGAGGGTGCGGGCGATTTCGAGCCCGATGCCGGCGGTGGCGCCGGTGACGAGTGCCGTCTTGTCGTTCAGTTGCAGGTCCATGGCGCAGATCCAGATTGAAGCTGGACACAGGCTATGGCTTGAGGACGCGAAGAACTATTTCCATATTGGTACATGCAGCTGTGAATGGAGTTCATCAGTGCCACGCATTCCGATGGAACGGTCGGGGGAGATGGAGGTGTTCGCGCGGGTCGTGCAGGAAGGCGGCTTTTCCGCCGCGGCGCGCAGCCTCGACCTCACGCCGTCAGCCGTCAGCAAGCTGATCGCGCGCCTGGAAACCAGGCTTGGTGCACGTCTTCTGGTGCGCACGACGCGGGCGTTGACGCTGACCGAGGAAGGCGAGGCCTATCACCATGCCGCCCTTCGGATCCTGCAGGATCTGAACGACGCCGATCAGGAAGTCGCCGGCGGCGCGGTACGCGGACGGCTGCGCGTCAGCGCCACCATCCCGTTCGGAACCATGTTCGTCGCGCCGGCCATGCCGGCCTTCATCGCGCGCAATCCGCATCTCGTCGTCGATCTGAGCTTTACCGACGGCATTGTCGATCTGGTGGCGCAAAAGACCGATGTCGCCATTCGCATGGGAAACCTGCCCGACAGCGGCCTCATCGCCCGCAAGCTTGGACAGAGCCGGCGCGTCGTCTGCGCCTCCCCCCTCTATCTGGAACGCAAGGGGAGGCCCGAAACGCCGGCCGACCTCGAACGTCACGATTGCGTGACCTTCAACTTTCGCCGTGCACGACCGTCATGGCCCTTCCGCCGGAACGGTCGGGAGGTCGAACAGCCGGTCACGGGAAGCCTTGTGGTGAACAATGGCGAGACGATGAAGCAGATGGTGCTCGCCGGCGCCGGCATCGCGCGGCTGGGGCTGTTTCACGTCGCGGCCGATATCGCCGCCGGAAGGCTCGTGCCCCTGCTGGAGGAGTGCAATCCCGGCGACCTTGAAATGATCCACGCGATCTATGTCGGCGGCGGCCCGGTGCCGCACCGGGTCCGCGCTTTCATCGAGCACATGATGGAGACGCTGAAAGGACCCTCGCCGCTGCAGGCGGCTTCCTAGCGGCGAGAGGTCGGTGCCGGCTCAGATCTTGTATTCGTAGAGCAGGCGGGCGCGGATCGTTCCCTCCAGCGCGCGTATGTCGGCGAGGACGCGCTGGCTGTCGGCCGCCGACGCGTCGGCGTCGAGCACCACATAGCCGATATCGGCATGGGTCTCGTAATATTGCGCGGCAATGTTGACGTGGTGGCGCGCCAGCACTTCGTTCAGCCGGCCGAGCATGCCCGGCAGGTTGCGCTGAACCTGGATGAACCGCGTGCCCAGCGGGCGCGCCGGCAATTGCACCTGCGGGAAATTGACCGCGCCCATGGTGGAGCCGTTATCGCTGTAATCTACCAGCTTGCGCGCCACCTCGGCGCCGATGCGCTCCTGCGCCTCTTCGGTCGACCCGCCGATATGCGGGGTCAGGATGACGTTCTCCAGCCCCTGCAGCGGCGAGACGAAGCGGTCATTGTTGGAGCCGGGCTCGACCGGAAAGACGTCGATCGCCGCGCCCCGAAGCCTGCCCTCGCGCAGGGCGTCGGCAAGCGCGTCCAGGTCGACCACCGTGCCGCGGCTGTTATTGATGAAATAGGCGCCGTGCTTCATCGCCGCGATTTCCTCGCGGCCGATCATCCCGTGCGTGGCCGCGGTTTCCGGCACGTGCAGGGTCACGACGTCGCTCAGCGCCAGCAGCTCGTGCAGACTTGCGGTCGATTCGGTATTGCCGTGCCGCAGCTTGTCGGTGTGGTCGTAGAAGATGACCCGCATGCCCATGGCTTCGGCAAGGTTCGACAGCTGCGAGCCGATATTGCCGTAGCCGATGATGCCGAGGGTCTTGCCGCGGACCTCGTGGCTGTTGCTCGCCGACTTGTCCCAGCGGCCTTCATGCGCCGCATTGGACCGCGTCAGGATGCGCCGCAGCAGCACGACGATCTCGCCGATCACCAGCTCCGCCACGCTTCGCGTGTTGGAGAACGGCGCGTTGAAGACGGGAATGCCGTGGACGCGGCAGGCATCGATATCCACCTGGTTGGTGCCGACGCTGAAGCAGCCGATGGCGATCAGCCGGTCCGCCGCCTCGAGGACATCCGCGGTGATATGCGTGCGCGAGCGGATGCCGAGAAGGTGCACCCCCTTGATGGCGTCCTTCAGCGCTTCGCCGTCGAGGGCCTTGGGCAGGCGCGTCACGTTGGAATAGCCCGCGGCGGTCATCATTTCCACGGCGCTGTCATTGACGCCTTCGAGAAGCAGCACCCGGATCTTGTCCTTGGCCAGCGAGAGTTGCGGCGAGTGAGAATGACGATCGTGCACGATCCCGGCGTCCTTCGGCGATGAATGAGCGAAGCGTGGAAGACCGTGGCGGGAAGCAGGGTTCGGCTTGGCGCAGCGGATCATCCGCCCTTGGGGTCGATCCTCGGGCGGGCGGGAACTTATCCCTTTTGCGGCTGTCGTCTAGACGGGGAACCCGTTGCCCGGCGCGCCGCGCAACCCTGCCTTGACGGAGGCGGGCCGGTCGCCGGCCGGCAATCGAGGCGCCGCCATCCGCTCACCGGCGGCTTGTGCGTGGCGTTCGCCGGCGCAGGTGACTATGGTCGCCCCTCCTCAAGCGATTCCGTGTGCCGCATGACAGCCGACATCTCCTCCATCGCCGCGCGCATTGCCGTCGAGATCGGCGCGCAGCCCCGGCAGGCCGTCGCGGCCATCGCCCTGCTCGACGAGGGCGCGACGGTTCCCTTCATCGCGCGCTATCGCAAGGAGGCCACCGGCGGTCTCGACGATACACAGCTGCGGCTGCTCGGCGACCGGCTGGTCTATCTGCGCGAGCTGGAGGCGAGGCGGAGCACGATCCTCGAATCCATCCGCCAGCAGGACAAGCTCACGCCGGAGCTGGACGCGGCGATCCTTGGCGCCGCGACCAAGGCCGAGCTGGAGGACATCTACCTCCCCTACAAGCCCAAGCGCCGCAACAAGGCCGACATTGCCCGCGAGCGCGGCCTCGGTGCGCTCGCCGAGGCGATCCTGGCGGATCGCGTCCTGGCGCCGGCCGAGCGCGCGCGGGCCTTCATCTCCGACGACGTGCCCGACGTGAAGAGCGCCCTCGAAGGCGCGCGCGACATCCTCTCCGAGCAGTTCGCGCAGAATGCCGACCTGCTCGGCCGGCTGCGCGCCTATCTCCAGGGGCGGGCCAATCTGCGCTCGCGCGCGGTCGCGGGGAAGGAGGAGGCGGGCGCCAAGTTCTCCGACTATTTCGACCATGTGGAGCGGTGGGCGAACGTGCCGAGCCACCGGGCGCTGGCCATGCTGCGCGGGCGCAATGAGGACGTGCTGACGCTGGAGATCGAGGTCGACGCGGACGATCCGCGGCCGGTGAAGCCGGTGATACGCCTGATCGCCGAGGCCTATGCGATCGGCGAACGGCTGCCGGGCGACGTCTGGCTGATGGAGGTCGCCGGCTGGACCTGGCGGGTGAAGCTGTCGCTCCATTTGTCGCTCGACCTGATGACCGAGCTGCGGCTGAAGGCGGATACCGAGGCGATCAACGTTTTCGCCCGCAACCTCAAGGACCTGCTGCTTGCCGCGCCGGCCGGCTCCCGGCCGACCATGGGGCTCGATCCCGGCATCCGTACCGGCGTCAAGGTGGCGGTGGTCGACGGCACCGGCAAGCTGGCGGCGACCACGACCGTCTATCCGTTTCCGCCCCGCAACGACGTTCGCGGCACGCAGGCCGAGCTTGCCGATCTGATCCGCAAGCACGGCGTCGAGCTGGTCGCCATCGGCAACGGCACCGGCGGGCGCGAGACGGAGAAGCTGGTCGCCGAGATGCTGGCCGACATGCCGCCGCCCCGGCCGCTCAAGGTCGTCGTCTCCGAGGCGGGCGCCTCGGTCTATTCGGCCTCCGAGGCGGCGGCCCTGGAATTTCCGGGCCTCGACGTGTCGCTGCGCGGCGCGGTCTCCATCGCCCGCCGCCTGCAGGACCCGCTTGCCGAGCTGGTGAAGATCGAGCCGAAATCGATCGGCGTCGGCCAGTACCAGCACGATGTCGACCAGTATTACCTGGCGCGCGCGCTCGACGCCGTGGTCGAGGATGCGGTGAACGCGGTCGGCGTCGACCTCAACACCGCCTCCGCCTCGCTGCTGGCGCGGGTGTCGGGCCTCGGCACCTCGCTCGCCGAAGCCATCGTCGCGCATCGCGACGCCAATGGCCGTTTTGCCAATCGGCGCCAGCTGCTCGACGTCGCCCGGCTCGGCCCGCGCACCTTCGAGCAATGCGCCGGCTTCCTGCGCATTCGCGACGGAAGCGAGCCGCTCGACGCTTCCGCGGTGCACCCGGAGGCTTATGGCATCGCCCGCAAGATCGTCGCCGCCTGCGGGCGGGACCTGCGGGTGCTGATGGGCGACAGCTCGGTCCTCGGTGCGCTGGACCCCCGCGCGTTCGTCGACGAACGCTTCGGCCTGCCGACGGTGCGGGACATCATCGCCGAGCTGGACAAGCCCGGCCGCGATCCGCGTCCGGCCTTCCGCACCGCGACCTTTGCCGAGGACATAGACGACATCAAGCATCTCAAGCCCGGCATGGAGCTGGAGGGCACGGTGACGAACGTCGCCGCCTTCGGCGCCTTCGTCGATATCGGCGTCCACCAGGACGGGCTCGTGCACGTGTCGCAGCTGGCCGACCGCTTCGTGAAGGACGCGCATGAGGTGGTGAAGGTCGGCGACGTGGTGAAGGTGCGGGTGCTGGAGGTCGACCTCAAGCGCAAGCGCATCGGGCTTTCGATGCGGCGCGATGCCGGGGCCAGCGCTTCGAAGGACAAGGACCCGCCGGAGCGTGACAGTCGCGGCCTCGCCGACAAGGCCGCGACTGGCCGCGGCGCCCCGTCCAAGCCTGCGCCGCGGGAGCCCCAGGGCGCGCTCGGCGCCGCCCTGATGGATGCGCTCAAAAAGCGGTGAGAGCGGGAGCGGACGGCGTCGGCGCGCGGAGGACGGCGGAAGCCCGTTTATGTGCCGGCTAATCATCAATTTCCGATGTATTGATTTGCCGTCGTTTCGGCAGGCGTCGGCCCATGCCGCGCGGCGCCGGTCTTCATGGCGGATAGTCGGCGGCGCGATCCGCCGCCGCTGCCGTGCCGGTTCAGCGGGAGACGCGCACCGAGGCGAAGCGGCCGACGACCGAGCCGCCGCAGCGCTCGGCGGCCAGCGCCGAGGCGCGTCCGGGCGGCAGGGGAACGCCGCCACGCGCCGCCGTGCGGTCGGGCAGATGCGGCAGCTCGCCCGGCGGCGTGTGCAGGCGCTCGGACAGGTTGCTGACCAGCGCCCGCAACCGGCGATTCTCGGCTTCCAGCTCCTTCATCTGCATGACGGCCGGCGCGCTCAGCCCGCCGAAGCGCCGCCGCCAGCGGTAGAAGGTGCGCAGCGACACCTGCGCGGTGCGACAGATCTCGCCGACCGGCACCCCGGCATCGGCTTCGCGGATGAGGTGGATGATCTCGCTGTCGGTGAACTGCGAATGCCGCATCGGATCGTGCTCCGGGATCGTCGACGGTCGCGTTCCGTTATGGGGATGATCCCCGCTGGCGCTCGGCCGACATGCGGCGGCCGCCAGCCGCACATCGTTTAAGCGTGCGATTAATATGAGCAGTACCATAGACCATCCCTCTTCGCGAGGAATGAGTTAATTTCGATGCGGTTACCTCGCCGGGAAGGCAGCGTTTGCACCCGCTGCGACGGGACAGGTCGCCCCCTGGTCCGGCGGCGACCGCGGTGGCGGCACGTGCGCCGATGGCAATCCTGCCAGAATGCCCCGGCGAGGCCGCCGGTTGGCGCGCCTTTGGGCAGGGCTGAACATTATATGAAGTTGCGCGCGAGGCCTCGCTCAACAGAATTCAGGACATCTCCGAACATGAGGTGTCGTCCATGCTCAAGTTTTCGCGGCGTTCATTCCTGCAGGCAAGCGGCCTCGCCGCCGCCGGGCTGGCTTCCCCCATCGGAATGCCGGCCATCCTCCGCACTGCGCAGGCCGCCGGTCCGGTCAAGCTGGGCTGCCTGTTCTCCTCGTCTGGCACCATGGCCAATCTCGAGGGCCGCCTGAACTACGTGGTGAAGATGGCCGCCGACGAGATCAACGCCAAGGGCGGCGTGAACGGACGCACCATCGACGTGCTGGTCTCCGACCCCGCCTCCGACTGGCCGCTCTATGCCCAGTCCGCCAAGCAGATGCTGCAGCAGGAGAAGGTCTCCGCGCTGTTCGGCTGCTGGACCTCGGTGTCGCGCAAGACGGTGCTCCCCGTCGTCGAGCAGGAGAACGGCCTGCTCTATTACCCGCTGCATTTCGAAGGCGACGAGAATTCCAAGAACGTCGTCTATGTGAACTCGCCGCCGGCGAGCTCGGTGCTGCCGGCGGTCGATTATCTGATGGGCGACGAGGGCGTCTCCGCCAAGCGCTTCTTCATGCTCGGCTCCGACTATGTGTGGCCGCGCACCATCAACAAGCAGCTCAAGGGCTACTGGAAGTCCAAGGGCATCCCGGAGACCGCCTGGAAGGAGGAATACGTCCCCTTCGGCTTCTCCAACTTCCAGACGCTGGTGAACCAGATCCGTGCCTTCGCCGACCAGGGCGGCGGGCAGCCGATCGTGGTGCTGACGGTGGTCGGCAACTCGATCCCGGACTTCATGCGCGAATTCGCCAACCAGGGCATTCTCGCCACCGACATCCCGGTGCTCGGCCTCGACATGGTGGAGGCCGACCTCGAGGGCCTCGACACCACCAAGCTGGTGGGCCACCTCAATTGCTGGGCCTATCTGCAGAATGCCAAGGGCCCGGCCAACGAGACCTTCCTGAAGAACTGGGCGGCCTATGTGAAGGCCAAGAACGTGCCGTTCAAGGGCGACGTCTCCATCGACCCGATGGTGTCGGCCTACGACTCGGTGCACCTGTGGGCCATGGCGGCGGCGAAGGCCGGCTCCTTCGACGTGCCGGAAGTGACCAAGGCCTTCAACGGTCTCAGCTTCGACTGCCCGTCGGGCTACAAGATCGCGATGACCGGCGAGAACAACTACGTTTCTCGCGGAGTGTTCATCGGCTCGGTCAACGACAAGCAGGGCTTCGACATCCTCTGGCAGTCCAAGGACACGCCGAAGCCGGTGCCGTTCAGCCCCTACGGCTGATCGTCGTCGCCTCTTTCCCCGATCCCTGCAGCGACGGCCGTCCTCGCCCGATGGCGGCCGTCTTGAGTGCCCGATGAAGCGCTGGTTCCTGCCCATCCTCATGGCCGCCCTCCTGGTCGCGCTGCCGGCGAAGGCGGCGCCGCTCGACCGCGCCGGCCTGGTGCGGAATCTGTGCGGCAATGCGGGGCAGATGGGCGAGGCGGCGGCGGCGCTGACCGCGACGGCGGCCTCCGGGACCGGCGAGGACCGGATCTGGGCGACGCCGCTCGCCCGCGCGGCGATCGACCGCAAGCTCGCCTGCGACGATGACGGGGCGGTGCTGACGGAGGACGGGCTCGACGCCGTCGCCCGCCTGCCGCGCGCGGCGGCGGGCACGGCGCGCCTGCCGGTTCTCAGCCTGAAGAACCGGGCGGTGTTCGAGCTCGCCGATGCGGCGTCCGCGCTGCGCTCCGCCCCTGGGATCGGCCAGCGCGTGGCGGCGCTGCGCGCGCTGGAGCGGCGTCCCGCCACCATACCGGAAGGGTTGCTCGACGCCGCCGCACAGGCCGAGGCCGATGCCGGCCTCAGGGCGCAGATCGAGATACTCGCGCAGACCGCCGCTCTCAATGCCCCGGATCCCGCGGTCCGGCTACGGGCCATCGGCCGCGTTGCCGACAATCCCAGCCGGCGCGCCCTCGCCCAGATCGCGGCACTCAGGGACGACGCGGCGTACACGGCCGACCCGACCTTCCGCACGGCGGTGAACGCGGCGACGTCGCGGATCGAGCGCGGCATCGCCGTCGGCGACACGCTGGCCGCGCTCTATAACGGGCTGAGCTTCGCCAGCATCCTGTTCATGGCCGCCATCGGCCTTGCCATCATCTTCGGCCTGATGGGGGTGATCAATCTCGCCCAGGGCGAGCTCATCATGATCGGCGCTTATGTCACCTGGCTGGTGCAGCAGGGCCTACGCTACGCGGCGCCCTCGCTGCTGGACTGGTATCTGGTCCTCGCCATTCCCGTGGCCTTCCTCGTGACCGCCGCCATCGGCATCGTGCTGGAGGCGACGCTGCTGCGGCATCTCTACAAGCGCCCGCTGATGAGCCTCCTGGCGACCTGGGCGGTGAGCCTGTTCCTGGTCAACCTGGTGCGGGTGATGTTCGGCACCCAGAACCTGCAGTTCGAGACGCCGTTCTATGTCTCGGGCGGCGTGCCGGTAATCGGCGATTTCATCTTCACCTGGAACCGCATGTTCGCCATCGCCTTCGCCGCGGCGACGCTGGCGCTGACCTGGGCCGTGGTGCGCAAGACGCCGCTCGGCCTCAACATCCGCGCGGTGACGCAGAACCGCGACATGGCCGCCTGCATCGGCATCCCGACCCGGCGCGTCGACATGATGGCCTTCGGCCTCGGCTCCGGCCTCGCCGGGCTGGCGGGATTGGCGCTGTCGCCGATCTACAGCGTCAATCCGCAGATGGGCCAGAACTTCATCATCGACAGCTTCATGGTGGTGGTGCTCGGCGGCGTCGGTACCATTGCCGGCACGGTGGTCGCCGCGCTCGGCATTGGCCAGATCAACGTGCTGATCGAGCCGCTCTGGGGCGCGGTGGCCGCCAAGGTGATCGTGCTGCTGATGATCATCGCCTTCCTGCAATGGCGCCCCGAGGGGCTGTTCGCCGTGAAGGGGCGCCGCAAATGAAACGCTGGACCGCCGACCGTCCCTTCCTCGCGCTGGTCGTGCTGCTCGCCGCCGTCGCCGCGGCGATGCCGGTATTGGCCGGCACCTCGCTGGAGATGTCGCGCTATCTCACCAATGCCATCGGCCAGCTTGCCGCCTTTGCCGTGCTGGCGCTGTCGCTGGATCTCATCTGGGGCTATCTCGGCATCCTGTCGCTCGGCCACGGCCTGTTCTTCGCCATCGGCGGCTATGTCGTCGCCATGTACCTGCTGAAGCATTCCTTCGAGGTGACGGGCACGGTGCCGGACTTCCTCCAGTTCATGGGCTGGAAGGAGTTTCCCTTCTACTGGGCGGGTTTCGATGCCTTTCCCTACGCCCTCGTGGTCGCCGTCGCGGTGACGACGCTGATATCGGGCGTGTTCGGCTATGTGTCGTTCCGCTCGCGGGTGGGCGGCGTGTATTTCGCCATCATCACCCAGGCGCTGGTCTATGTCGCCATGCTGCTGATGTTCCGCAACGATACCGGCTTCGGCGGCAATAACGGCATGACGGGATTTTCCGTCATGTTCGGCTGGCCGATAGGCACCGGCTCGATGAACACCGCGCTTGCCGTCGCCTCGCTGGCGGTGCTGGTGCTGGTGCTGATCGGCTGCCGCTGGCTGGTCGGCAGCCGCTTCGGCGCGCTGATGCTGGCGACGCGGGACGACGAGACGCGGCTGCGCACGCTCGGCTACGAGACGTTGCGGCTCAAGCTCGTGGTCTGGTGCCTCTCCGCCCTGATCGCGATGATCGCCGGCATGCTCTATGTGCCGCAGGTCGGCATCATCAATCCGCGCGTGCTGTCGCCGGAACTGTCGCTGGAGATCGCGGTGTGGGTCGCCATCGGCGGGCGCGGCCATCTCGTCGGCGCGGTGATCGGCGCGCTGCTGGTGAACGCGGTGAAGTTCTGGCTCTCCTCGGCGGCGCCCGATGTCTGGCCCTTCATCCTGTCCGGCCTCATCGTGCTGGTGGTGCTGGTATTCCCGAACGGGCTGATCGACCTTGCCAGGCTGCGGCTGGTCCGCCCCATGGGAGCGAAGCGGCTCGCCACGGAGATCGGGGAGGCGCGCCCATGAGCATCACCGCACTGCTCGTCGACGGGATCACCGTGCGCTTCGGCAGCTTCCGGGCGATCGACGACCTTTCGCTCGCCATCGACTATGGCGAGGTGCGCGCCGTCATCGGCCCGAACGGCGCCGGTAAGACCACGCTGCTGGACGTGATTTCCGGCATCACCCGGCCGAAACAGGGCCGCGTGCTGCTCGACGGTGCGCTCGACGTCACCCGCCAGAGCGACTCCGCCATCGCCCGCGCCGGCATCCGCCGCAAGTTCCAGAAGCCGAGCGTGTTCGAGGGGCTGACAGTGCGCCAGCATATCGGCATCGGTGCCGATGTCGGCTTCCGCTCGAACCTCGACGGCCCGGCGCTGGATGATCGCATCGGCGAGGTTCTGGAGACGGTCGGCCTCGCCGATCAGGCGCATCGGCTCGCCGGCGAGCTCGGCCATGGCCAGAAGCAGTGGCTGGAGATCGGCATGGTGCTCGCCTCCGATCCGAAGGTGCTGATGCTCGACGAGCCGGTCGCCGGGCTGACCGACGAGGAGACGGAGCGCACCGCCGCGCTGGTGCGCTCGCTCAAGCGGCCGGACCGCGCCATCGTGGTGGTGGAGCACGACATGGATTTCGTCGAACGCATCGCCGACCGCGTCACCGTGCTGCACGAGGGTCGCACGCTGTTCGAGGGATCGATGGACAAGGTCCGCGCCGATGAAGGCGTCGTCGACGTCTATCTGGGGCGCTGATCATGAGGTTCCGGGTCGAGACGCTGGATCAGCATTACGGCTCGGCGCAGGTATTGCGCCATGTCGGCTTCGAGATCGCGCCCGGCGAGTGCCTGGCGGTGCTCGGGCGCAACGGCGCCGGCAAGAGCACGCTGCTGAAATGCATCATGGGCGTGCTGGCGCCGAGCGCCGGCCGGGTGCTGCTGGACGATGCCGACGCCACGGCGTGGTCGCCGAACCGCCGCTCGCGCGCCGGGCTCGCCTATGTGCCGCAGGGCCGCGAGATCTTCTCCGAGCTGACGGTGGGCGAGAACATCGAGGCGGCCGCCCGCGCGCACGGCACCTACGGCACCGCGGTCGTGGAGGAGGCCATCGCCCTGTTCCCGATCCTGCGCGAGATGTGGAAGCGCTCGGGCGGCGCGCTGTCCGGCGGGCAGCAGCAGCAGCTCGCCATCGCCCGCGCACTGGTCACACGGCCGCGCCTGCTCATCCTCGACGAGCCGACCGAGGGCATCCAGCCCAACATCGTCGCCGCCATCGGCGAGGTGCTGCGCTCGCTGAAGGGGCGGATGTCGATCCTGCTGGTGGAGCAATATCTCGACTTCGCCATCGAGACCGCCGACGCCTTCGTCATCCTCTCGCGCGGCTCCATCGTCGAGACCGGCCGCGCCGAGGCGATGAGCCGGGAGCATCTCACCCGCTTCATCGCCGTCTGACCCCGCCATCGCATCCCGACCCTACGCATCATCTCGAGGAGTTACGCATGTCGCGCCGCTTTGAAATCCCCTCCACGCCGGAGAACATGGTGTGGGGCTATCTCGACAGCTCGACGCCGCCCGTGCTGGAAGTCTCCTCGGGCGATGTGGTCACGCTTCACTCGTTCCCGGCCGGCGGCAAGGAGACCCTGCCGGACAACCTGCCGGTGCCGGAGGACTACAAGCTGGCGCTGGACACGCTGCCGCAGGGCGCCGGCCCGCATTTCATCACCGGCCCGGTCTATGTGAAGGACGCCCGGCCCGGCGACGTGCTGCAGGTCGACATCATGGACGTGAAGGTCCGCCAGGACTGGGGCTTCGTCTCCATCCTGCCGCTGCTCGGCACGCTGCCGGACGAGTTCACCGAATACGAGACCATCCATCCAGTGGTGGATCACGCGAAGAATGTCTGCGTCATGCCCTGGGGCACCGAGATCCCGCTCGACCCGTTCTTCGGCATCATCGCCACCGCACCGCCGCCGGCCTGGGGCCGTTGCGGCTCGCCGGTGCCGCGCGCCTTCGGCGGCAACATGGACAACAAGGAACTGCGCGCCGGCACCACGCTCTACCTGCCGGTCTTCAACGACGGCGCGCTGTTCTTCGCCGGCGACGGGCATGGGGTGCAGGGCGATGGCGAGGTGTGCATCACCGCGCTGGAGACCGGCGTGACCGGCACGTTCCGCCTCACCGTGCGCAAGGACATGGAGCTGAGCTGGCCCTTCGCCGAGAGCGCGACGCATCTCATGTCGATCGGCCTCGACGAGGATCTCGACGACGCGGCCAAGCAGGCGACGCGCGAGATGGTGAAGCACGTCTGCGAGCGGACCAATCTCTCCCGCAACCAGGCCTACATGCTGTGCTCGCTGGCGGGAAACCTGCGCGTCACCCAGCTCGTCGACGGCAACAAGGGCATCCACATGCTGCTGCCGAAATCGCTGCTCTGACCTCGGGCGGTTCGGCGGCGCCGTTTTTCCCGGAGAGGATGGGAGGCAGAGCGCTTGGGGGCACTGCCTCGGGGAGACTCAAGCGGCCATTGCCGGCTCGTTGCTCAGGCCGGCGAGCCGGGTCGACAGCATGGTCCGGTTGCTGACCTCGAGTTTCTGGAAGACGTGCAGCAGGTGCGTCTTCACGGTTCCCAGCCCGATATTCAGCGTTTCCGCGATGTCGTGATTGGTCAGCCCGTTGCCGATCAGCTCCGCGATCTCGATCTCGCGGCTGGTCAGCCCGTAGACGCTGCGCAATTGCCGATGGCGTCGATACTCGCGCCGCCGCGGGTGGTTGCCGAGGTTGAACTCGATATAGGGCTGCAGCGTCGAGGCGATCCGCAGCGTCTCCTCGGTGATGGACGGATCGCGCGAGGACTTGAGGATGCCGAGGCCGGCGAACGGTTCCTCGTCGCGCCAGAACACGAAGTCAAGCACATCGCTGACATCGCTGTCGCGCATGTAGCCGCAGTAATGCTCGAACTCGCTGGCGGGCGCGAGATGGCGGTCATGGCCCATGGTGGCGATGCGCTTGCCGGACGATACCAGCCGCTCGATGTTCAGCGGGTCGAACGGCTTCATGTCGCGGATATAGCGGTCCATGTGGCGGCAGCCGGGGCCGACGATATCGGCGACCACCATCTGGCGGCGATCGTCGATCCAGTAGAGAACGGCGGACGATGCCTGGAACGTGCCCAGCGCCAGATGGCGGATATGGGCGATCTGCTCGTCGGCACCGCACGGGGGCACATATCCCGAATTCTGGGACATTGTCTTCCTCCGCATCCAAGGGAAACCCGTCATTCCAAGCAAGAAGACTGCCAGACCCTGAAGCGAGCGCGCACGATTGCGTGTTTCAGGATGGAAAATGGCAGCATACCGAATGGCCCGATGCCAGAAGTCGCGGCGGCGGGTCGGTCTGCGCGCAGATCGCCTGCGCTTTCGGGCAGCGGGTGCGGAACCCGCACCCCGAAGGCCGCTGTGCCGGACTGGGAACGTCGCCGCGAAGCACGATCCGCTGCCTCGCGCGCTCGCGGACCGGATCGGGGATCGGGGCGGCCGACAGCAGCGCCTGCGTATAGGGATGGCCGGGTGCCTTGTACAGAAGCTCGCGCGGCGCGCTCTCGACGATGCGCCCGAGATACATCACCGCCACGCGGTCCGACATGTGGCGGACCACGGCGAGGTTGTGGGCGATGAGGATATAGGCAATGCCGGTGCGGGCCTGGATGTCCTTCAGGAGATTGAGCACACCGGCCTGCACCGAGACGTCGAGCGCGGAGACCGGCTCGTCGAGAAGGATCACGTCCGGCTCCACGGCTAAAGCGCGGGCGATGCCGATGCGCTGGCGCTGGCCGCCGGAGAAGGCGAACGGATAGCGGTCGGCCTGTTCCGGCAGCAGCTGCACCTGGTCCATTGCCCGCAGCACCCGCTCGCGGCGCGCGTCGCGGGTCAGGTCCAGCATGCGCAGCGGTTCGGCGATGTTCTCATAGGCGGTCATGCGGGGATTGAGGCAGGCATAGGGGTTCTGGAACACCAGCTGGATGTCGCGGCGATAGGGGCGCATCTGCGTGGCCGACAGGCCGGTGAGATCGGTGCCGCGGAACAGGATGCGGCCGGAGGTCGGAGCGACGAGGCCCATCATGGCGCGCGCGAGGGTGGTCTTGCCGCAGCCGGATTCCCCGACAATGCTCAGGGTCTCGCCCCGGCGCACATGCAGCGACACCCCGGCGACGGCGCCGATCGTCCCTGCCTTGCGGGAGAACAGGACGCCCTTGCGCACCGGAAACTCGACGCGCAATTCCTGCACGTCGAGCAGCGGACCGGCCTCCATCGGCTCGGCTGCGGATATCGTCATGCCGGCTCCCCCAGCAGCGTCGTGAGAGACAGTTCGTCCGCGCGGTGGCAGGCGACGACGGACGCACCGATGCGCTGCAGCGCCGGCTCGCCCACCCGGCAGGGCGGCACCGCGAAGGCGCAGCGCGGCTCGAACGGACATCCCGGCGCGCGGTCGGCGAGGGAGGGCGGCGCTCCCGGAATGGCGTGGAGGCGCTCCGCCACGTCGTCGATGGAGGGAACGGCGGCCAGCAGGCTCGCCGTGTAGGGATGGCGCGGCGTGGCGAATAGCGGCTCCACCGGCCCGCGCTCGGCGACCCGTCCGGCATAGAGCACGCTCATGCGGTCGGCGAGGCCGGCCACCAGGCCGAGATCGTGGGTGATGAGCACGATCGCCATGCCGCGCTCCTTCCGCAGCCGGGCGAAGATCTCCATGATCTGCGCCTGGATGGTGACGTCGAGCGCGGTGGTCGGCTCGTCGGCGATGAGAAGATCGGGGTCGTTGGCGATGGCGATGGCGATCACCACCCGCTGGCGCATGCCGCCGGAGAATTCGTGCGGATATTGGTCGTATCGCCGCTCCGGCGCCGGAATCGCCACCGCATCGAGCAGTTCCAGCGCCCGTGCCCGCAACTGGGCCCGCGACAGCGCCGGATTGTGCAGGCGGATCATCTCGACGATCTGCGCGCCGATGGTCTTGACCGGGTTGAGGGCGGTCATCGGGTCCTGGAACACCATGGCGATGCGCCGGCCGCGCAGCGCCCGCAGCCGCCGCTCGGGGGCGCCGCAGATCTCCTCGCCGTCGAAGCGGATCGACCCGGAGACGGCAAGGCCGCGCGGCAGCAGCCCCATCACCGCCAGCATGGACAGGCTCTTGCCGGAGCCGGATTCGCCGACCAGCCCGACGACCTCTCCCCGCTCGACGGTGAAATCGACATTGGAGACCGCCTCGCGCTCCCCCGACCGGGTCGGGATGGTGACGGCGAGGCCGCGTATGTCGAGAAGCGGAATCGCCATCGGCGTCACGCTCCCTGCCGCGTGCGCGGATCGGCCATGTCGCGCAGGGCGTCGCCGAGGAAATTGGCGCTGAGCGAGACGAGGAAGATGGCGATGCCCGGCCCGAGTGCGATCCACCAGCAATAGAAGTTGGACGCCCCCTCGGCGATCATCTGCCCCCATTCCGGCGTCGGCGGCTGGGCGCCGAGCCCGATGAAGCTGAGGCCGGCGGCGAGCAGGATCACCTGGCCGACATCCATGGTCGCATTGACGAAGATGGGGCTCCAGCACAGCGGCATGATGTGCCGGAGCAGCAGGCGCGCCGGCCTCACCCCGCCGACGATGGCGGCGTCGACATGGTCGAGCTTCTTAACGTTGAGCACCTGCGCCCGCATCAGCCGCGCATAGATCGGCCACCAGACGATGATGAGCGCGAGCGCGGTGTTGACGAGGCCGGGCCCCAGCGACGCGGCGATCGCCATGGCGAGCAGCACCGGCGGGAAGGCCAGCGTGATGTCGGCGAGCCGCATCAGCAGGTTGTCGACCACGCCGCCGAGAAAGCCGGACAGCGCCCCGATGGCGACGCCGATTCCCACCGCCACCGCGAGCACCGCGGCGGCGATGGGCAGCGAATAGCGCGCGCCATAGAGCGTGCGCACCAGCACGTCGCGCCCGAGCGCATCGGTGCCGAGCCAGTGCTGCGCACTCGGCGGCTGCAGCCTCCGGCCGGCAAGGCCGATCGGGTCATAGGGCGTCCACCATGGAATGGTGGCGGCGATGACGACCAGGGAAACCAG
Source organism: Ancylobacter sp. GW821-FHT10E12 (assembly GCF_058809335.1). NCBI lineage: Bacteria > Pseudomonadati > Pseudomonadota > Alphaproteobacteria > Hyphomicrobiales > Xanthobacteraceae > Ancylobacter > Ancylobacter sp. GW821-FHT10E12. The sequence continues at coordinate 60,695 of NZ_JBXASN010000011.1, forward strand.
CACGACCCCGGCGAAGACCACCGGGACATGCCGCCAGCCGATGCGGCGGAACAGGCGGCCGAGGCCGTTCGAGATGCGGGGGCGGGAGCGCTCCTGCGTCCGGGTCGCGGGATTGAACAGCATGGTTCAGCCCGCCTCCCGCATGCGCGGATCGGCCGCCGCATAGGCGATGTCGGTCAGCAGGTTGGCGAGGAGGAAGCCGAGCCCGCCGATGATGGTCACGCCGGTGATGGCCGGGTAGTCGAGGCTGCGCGCGGCATCGACCGCATAGGAGCCGATGCCGGGCCAGGAGAAGATGGTCTCCACCAGCACCGAGCCGGTGATCAGGTAGGCGAAGGTGAAGCCGAGAATGGTCAGCGCCGGGATCAGCGCGTTGGCGAGCGCGTGATGCACCAGCACGCGCAGGCGGCCGGCGCCCTTGGCCCGCGCCATGGTGATGTAGTCTTGGCCGAGCACGTCGAGCATGCTGGCGCGCACCATGCGGGTGACGATGCCGATCACCGACCAGCCGAGCACCAGCGACGGCAGGACGAGATGGCGCAGCGCATCGACGAAGCCGTTCCAGTCGCCGGCGAGCAGCGTGTCGACCAGCAGGAATCCGGTCGCGCTCGGCGGCGCGACCGAGCGGATGTCGAGCCGGCCGGGACCGGGCAGGAGCTTGGTCTGCACCGAGAACAGGAACAGCGCGATCAGCCCCAGCCAGAATACCGGCAGGCAGGAGCCCATGAGCGCGATCAGCCTCGCGCCATGATCGGCGGGCGTGTCCTTGAATTCCGCGGCGACGATGGCGAGCACGATGCCGCCGACGGCGCCGACGATCATGGCGCAGATGACCAGCTCCAGCGTCGCCGGCAGCCGCTGGGCGAGGTCCTTCAGCACCGGCTGCTTGGTGCGGAACGAGGTGCCGAGATCGCCATGGGCGAGGTTCCACACATAGATCGCGTAGCGCTCGGGTACCGAACGGTCGAGGCCCCAGCGCGCCTTGGCGGCGGCGGCGATTTCCGGGTTGTCCAGCGCCCGCGCGCCGATGATCGAGACGAGGGGATTGCCCTTGGTGAACTGCGCCAGCAGGAAGGTCGCCGTGACGATGCCGAGCAGCAGCAGCGGCATCACGAGCAATCGCCGGAGGACGACCTTCAGCATGGCGGGGTGAGCCCTCTCACTTCTTCTCGATTTCGCCGAGCGGCAGGTTGCAGCAGGCGCTGTAGCGCACGCCGCTAACGTCGTTGCGATAGGCGAGGACCAGGTTCGGGCTGACCAGCGGCAGGATGATCTTGTCGTCGATCATCTTGAGCGCCAGGTCGCGATAGGCGGTCTCCTGCGCGGCGCCGGTGGCGGCGAGCGCCTTCTGGTACATGGCGAGCTGCTCCTTGCCGTCGAGGCCGGGCTGGCCGCCGACGCCGGCGCGCCGGGCCCAGGGCATGTCGGGCAGCATGCCGAAATACTGGATGTACTGGGCGGTGCCGTAATAATCCGGCGCGAAGAAGCCGATGGTGAAGGGCACGCCGGGGCTGTCTATATCGCTCACCCAGACGGTGAACGGCACCGGCTTCAGCGACAGCTTGATGCCGACGCGGCCGAGATCCTGCTGCACCTTCTGGGCAAGCAGCGACAGGTCGACGCCGTAGACGTTCATCGCCGGGAATTCGAGCTCCATCTCGAAGCCGTCGGGATGGCCGGCCTTGGCGAGCAGTTCCTTGGCCTTCTCGACATTGGTGACCAGCGCGGGAAGGTTCGACGTTCCCGGATAGCCGTTGGGGATCGCCGCCGGCTGCTCCTTGCCGTCGCCGCCGACGGTGAAGTCGATGATGCCCTTGTAGTCGAGGGCGAGGGCGATCGCCTCGCGGACCTCGTGGGTCAGCGGCACCGGCGCGCCCTTCGCCGCCGGGCTGACGGCGGCGTAGACGAAGTTGAACGAGGGCACCGACTTGAAGGTGCTGTCGGGCGCCGACACCGTCTTGGCGGTGTCGGGGTCGATCTGCATGGCGATGTCGGCGGTGCCGGACTGGAGCATCTGCGCCTGCGTCACCGCGTCGGCGGTCTGCTTGAGCACGACGCCGGCAACGCCGGGCTTCTTGCCGGTGAACTTGTCGTTGCGGGCGAGGCGCAGCGAATCGTCCGCCGTGTATTTCTCCAGCACGAACGGGCCGGCGCCGGCCGAATGGGCGAGGAACCAGGTGTCGGAGGTGTCCGAGGTCGCGGCATCGGCATTGGCATTGGCGCCGTTCGCCGCGGCGAGCTTGCTGTTGACGACGCCGGTATAGGGAGCCGCCAGGATGCCGAGGAATTCCGAGTTCGGCGTCTGGGTGGTGATGACCACCGTCCGGGGGTCCTTCGCCTCGACCGACTTCAGGCTGTCCATCAGATAGGCCGGGCCGCCCTTGATGTTCTTCAGCCGCTCCAGCGACCATTTCACGTCGGTGGCGGTTACCGGGGTGCCGTCGGAGAAGGTGGCGGCGGGGTCGAGATGGAAGGTGAAGGTGGTCACGTCCGGGCTCACCTCCCAGCTCTTGGCGAGGCTCGGGATGATGGTCGTATTGTCGGGTGCCAGCGTCAGCAGCGTCGCATAGACCGCCGAGAGGTAGATCTGGCAGGTGTCGCAATAGGCGCGCGCCGGATCGAGCGAGTTGATGTCCATCGCCCGCGCCACCACGAGCGGGCCGTCGGCGGCCTTCGCGCTCGGCGCGGCCATCGGCAGGAGGAACACCGAGGCGAGCAGGCAAGCCGCTGCGCTGGTGGACGGAGCAAGGCGAACATATCGGGCCATGGGCAAAGTCTCCGGGCGAATGGGCGGGGCTGAACGCTAGGCGGCAACCGGCGCGAGGGCGCGCACGGCGCGGAAACCCTGCTCGGCGGCATCGAGCGCCCGGGCGATATCCTCGGGCGTGTGCGCGGCGCTCAGGAACATGTTGTGCAGCGGGTGGAAATAGACGCCCGCCTCCAGGGCGGCGGCGCAGAAGGCGAAGCCTTTGCGTGTGCCGGGGTCGTCGTCGAACAGCACGAGCGGCATCTGCACCGGACCGGTCTGGCGGATCGGGATTCCATAGGTCGTGCTCAGCGCGGCGAGGCCCGCGCGCAGCGCCGTGCCCATCGCCTCCATATGCGCGATCGCGTTGTCGCGGCGCAGGATGTTCAGCGTCGCCACCGCCGCCGCCATGGACTGGGCGCCGCACCAGAACGAGCCGGTGGTGAAGATCGACTGGGTCGCCGCGCGGAAGCGGTCATTGCCGGTGACGGCCGACAGCGCGAAGCCATTGGCGATCGACTTCGACCAGGCCGACAGGTCCGGCCGCACGCCGACGCGCTCCCAGCTGCCGCCCTGATGCAGGCGGAAGCCGGCACGGACGTCGTCGACGATCAGCGCGGCATCGCCGGCATCGGCGGCGGCGCGGGCGGCTTTGGCGAATTCGACCGTCGGCAGCTGCTGGTCGAAGCCGTAATCGTGCTTGAAGGCGCTCACGATGATGCCGGCGAGGTCGCCCTCGGCCTGCTGTGCCGCCTGGAGCAGGCTTGTGACATCGTTGTACTCGTAGGTGAGTATGTGCGCCCGATCCTCGGCGGTCACGCCGACGAGGGAGGGCGAGCACCACGGAACCGCGCCGTGATAGGCCCCCTTGGCCACCAGGATCTTGCGGCGGCCGGTGCCGGCGCGCGCGACGGTGGCGGCGGTGGTGGTGGCGTCGGTGCCGTTCTTCTCGAACTGGGCCCAGTCGGCATGGGGGATCAGCTCGACCATCAGCTCGGCGAGCTCGACCATGGCCTCGGCCGGGCCGTTCATGGCATCGCCGCGCTGGTATTGAGCGAAGGCGGCCGCGTCGACCTCCGGGTGGTGGTGGCCGAGGATGATCGGTCCCCAGCTGCACATGAAGTCGAGATATTCGTTGCCGTCGACGTCCCAGAGCCGGGTGCCCTCGGCGCGCGCGAAATATTGCGGGTAGTTTTCCGGAAGACCATTGGCGTGCATGTGCCCCCACATGCCGCCCGGCACCACGCGCAGTGCCCGTTCCCGCAACGCGCGATCCAGCGAATTGCTCATTGCCGCCTCTAACCTGTGCATGCCTAAATTTCGGACGCAAGGGTGAGCAGGGCGGGCTGGAGCGTCAATCGACCGAAAGTAAGACATCGGCCGCCGGTGCGGGGAGGAGGTGGGCAACCGGAGCCGCTATCGCCCCGCGCCTGGGCGACCTGTGTCGTGGCGTGCGCGGCGATCATCGCTTCTGGCGAGATCCGCCGGCATTCCGGCGGCAAGGGTCGGTCGGGTCACGAAAAAGGCGCGGTCCCCAGGGATCGCGCCCGGTCGATGCGGCTATGTGCCTTTTGTCAGCGCCACTCGTACCAGCAGCGACGCACCCGGCGGCCCCAGCGGTCACGCACGGTGCGGCACACCCGTACCCGACGACGACGGCGCACGGGCGGCGGCGGAACCGGGCGGTGCCAGGGCTCGTGCCATACCTGCTCGATCGGCGTGCCGTCCGGCGTCATCGCGCTCGCGCCCGCGGATTCGGGGGCCGCGTCGGGCGGGGCAAGGTTCTTCAGCTGGTCGAGCGGCGTCGCTTCCGCCGTCGAACCGATGGCAAAGCCGGCAGTGGCTCCAGCGCCGACAAGGCCGGCAAGGCCGAGCAGAAATCCACGTCTGTCCACTTTATCCTCCCGCTAGGGCTGGACGTCGCCGCCGCGACGCCAAGCTACTCACACAGAGCCTTAACGCGCGAAGGTGATGAGGGTTTCGCCGGCCCGAAGGAAATCCTTTGCCGGGCTCGCGCCGCCGATCGTGCCTGAACACGGCAGCGCGCCTTCCGCATGGTCATGTCGGGAAATGCGGCCCCGCGGGCATCGACGCCTGCCGGCCGCTAGGTCGAACAGGTGACTTGTCGTCGACCGAATGCCGGGGAATAGTTCCTCGCCGGCCCAGAAAGGGCCGACAGCGATTCGTCGCGGTCCGATATGCCGGGCCGTCGATTTCCATCGAGGCGAACTCATATGATGCGTCCTGGTCCGGTGGGGAGATCCCGCCTGCTCGCCGCCGCCCTGCTACCTGCCCTGGTGGTCGGTGCGCCGTCGGCCCGCGCCAACGACACCGGCGCGCTGATCGGCGGCCTGGTTGCCGGCGCGCTGGTGGGCTCGGCGGTAACCGCCGCCGCCCGCCCGCGCTACTATTACCCGCCGCCGCCCCCGGTTTACTACGCGCCGCCGCCGCCGGCCTATTACGCCCCGCCACGCGGGCCGGTCTATGGGCCGGGCTATTGCGGCGCGCCGCCCTATCCGCCCTGCCGCACGCCGGTGCCCTACTGAGCTGCCTCGAGGTCTGCCGATGTTGAAAGCCGCATCTCTTCCGTTGAGCCTGCTCGTGGGCGCTGTGCTGATGGGTGGCGCCGCGCTGGCGCAGGGCGCACCGCCACCGGCCGCCGGGGCGCCGCCGGCAGGCGCCGAAGAGGAGGTGCTGCCGGCTCCGGCGGCCTGCCTGCTGACCGAGGCGTATCGCTGCGAGGCCGGCAAGACCTGCGAGAAGGTCGGCACGCTGGGCACCATCAAGCTGCCGGCGCGCGTGCTGGTCGATTTCGAGAAGCGCATTCTCGCCGGCACCAATGGCGAGGGGCTGCCGCATCTGTCGGTCATCCATTCCTTCGCGTCCGGCAGCGATAATCTCACCGCGCAGGGCGTCGATGGCCCGGTCGGCTGGATATTGCAGATGTCACGTTCCGAGGATGGGATCAGCCTGACCACCGTGTCGCACGAAGTGGTGCTGACCGGCTTCGGCACCTGCAAGCCGGCGCCGTAAGCGGGCGGCGGCTGATGGCGCTACGCGCTCTTCGCCGGTTCGGCCGGCAGCGGAGCGTGTTGCGGAGGCAATGGGGAGCGGGGGCGACCATTCCGTTTTTCGCAGCAACAGGCCGGCGGCGCGGCGTTTTAACCTGCGTGCGCCAAGTGAAGAACCAGATGAGGCGAAGGCTACGGCGTCGATCTGTCAGTAAAGCGTGCCGTGGGGATGGAGGTTGCTTTTTTCTTGGCGCCGGCGGCCATCCGTTATAGACAGCACGTCGAGCGGGCGTGGCGGAACCGGTAGACGCGACGGACTCAAAATTCGTTTCTGGTGACAGAGTGTCGGTTCGAGTCCGACCGCCCGCACCACCTCCCAATTTCCCAGGCTCTCCGCAAATGCGGGCTTCGGCGCCGCCGATCCGGCGGCCGGTCAGGCCGGCGGCGGGCAATGGCTTGCAGGCACCCCCTGCAGTCACCATCGGCAAGGCGATGAAGATGCATCGTGAGCGGCCGGGAGCCGTCCGCCGAGCTTGCAACCGTCCGGCATTCGCCGTCCATGTGACATGAGCCGGGATGCGCGCCGCCGGGCAATCGGCGAGCGCCGGCTTCGGGGATGGGCCGGGGCGATGCCGGGAGAAACCAGCGGCACTGCTTGAACGGCGCTGTTGCTTAGTCGGCTTGCATCGACCGGTCGGCGCGCGGCCGCCGTCTGCGGCTATGCCGGGGCGGGGGACACTTGGGCGGGGGATACTTGCGCGTAGCGCTGGACGACCCAGGAGCGGAAAAGCGCGATCGCGGGATCGGCCATGTCGTCGGGATGGACGGTGAGATAATAGCCGAAGCCGCTCGGGCAGGCCGCATCCTTGAACGGCGTCACCAGGCGCCCGTCGGCGAGTTCGGATGTGAACATGTCGACGTCGACCAGCGTGACGCCGCCCCCGGCGACCGCGCATTGCACCGCCATGGCTTCGGTATCGAAGGCCAGTCCGCGCACCACGCCGACATCGATGCCGCGCAGGCGGGTATAGGCCGACCAGAACACGCCGAAGGGCTCGCCCTCCAGCTTGACGTGCAGGAGCTCGTTGGTCCGCAGGAACGCGGGAAGGTCGAGGCCGGCCGCCCGCGCGGCCACATCGGGCGCGCAGGCCGGCGTCAGGCTCACCATCCAGAGCGGATCGCGGATGGCGTCGCCCAGATGCGGCCGGTCGAACACCACCGCGAGGTCGACGCTGCGTCCCGGCGGCAGGCCGATGCCGTTGCTGCTCGACACATCGATCGGCACGCCGGGAAAGGTGCGACGGAATTCGGCGAGAAGCGACAATCCGACGACGTGAAGGAAGGTCGGCGGCATGTGCACCCTGAGCACGCGCGCGCTCTGGCCGGGCTCGCGCCGCAGCACCTTCAGCATTTCCTCGATGCGATCGAAGGATTCCGCCACGACCGGCAGCAGCGCCGCGCCGGCGGCGGTCAGCAGCATGCCCTGCGGGCGGCGTTCCAGCAGCCGGCAGCCCAGATGCTCCTCCAGGCGGCTGACATGGCGGCTCAACGCGCTCTGCGAGATATGAAGGGCGGCCGCCGCGCCGGTGAAGCTGAGGCGGCCGCCGACCGCCTCGAAGGCCCTGAGCGCATTCAGCGGCAGCCAGACCCGCCCGGCGTCCGGCAGGTCGGCGTCGGCGGCAGGTGCGACCTCGGGGCGGGGAACCGGCACGCCTTGCCTCCATGCGATAGGGTCATCGAGAAAGGTCATTTGAACCGTTCCAGGGACTCTGCCAAGATTTCTCTCAAAGGGAAACAGCCATGCTTGATCTTGAGAGAATCCGGGCGCTCGTCGCCGGCCGCCGGCCGGGATACTCGTTGCCCCAGGCACTTTACAACAGCCCGGACGTGTTCGAGTTCGACATCGACGCGATCTTCGGACAATCCTGGATTCTGGTCGGCTTTTCCTGCGAGATCCCGCAGCCGCGCGGCTACCTCGCCGTTACCGTCGGCCGCTCGCCGGTGGTGATCACCCGCGACCGCGACGGCACGTTGCGCGCCTTCCACAATTCCTGCCGCCACCGCGGCGCGCAGATCTGCGCCGAGGGTGCCGGCGCGCGCGGGCGCCTGACCTGTCCCTACCATCAATGGGTCTACGATCTCGACGGCACGCTCGTGCATGCCCGTCACATGCAGGAAAGCTTCGACCCGGCGGAACACGGCCTGAAGCCGGTCCATGTCGAGAATGTCGCGGGCGCGCTCTTCGTGTGCCTCGCCGAGACCCCGCCGGCCTTCGCCCGCTTCCGCTCGCATCTGGAGCCCCTGCTGGGGCCGCATCGGCTGGAGGAGGCCAAGCTCGCGCACCAGAACACGCTCGTCGAGAAGGGCAACTGGAAGCTGGTGATGGAGAATGCGCGCGAGTGCTACCATTGCGCGGTCGGCCACCCGGAGCTGTGCCTCACCTTTCCCGTCGCCGAGGCGGTCGGAGAGCATTTCGCCAGCGAGGACGATCCGCGCCATGCGGCCTTCACCGCTCGGCTGGAAGCCGCCGGGATCGGAAAGGGACCGTTCGACGGGCCCTGGTGGCAGGTCGAGCGTTTCCCGCTCAACGAGGGGCAGCTGTCGCTGACCATCGACGGCGCGCTCGCCTGCAACAAGCTGATGGTCGACGGCGACGAGGTGGATATCGGCTCGCTCCGCTGGGCGATCGAGCCGCACAGCTTCTGCCATTCGACCGCCGACACCACCGTCTATTTCAGCGCCATGCCGACCGCCACCGGCGAGACGCTGGTGACCTGCAAGTGGCTGGTCCACAAGGATGCGGTGGAAGGCGTCGACTATGATGTCGAGCATCTCACCGCCCTGTGGAACGTCACCAACATCCAGGACCGCGATCTGGTCGAGAACAACCAGCGGGGCGTCAATTCCGTCGGCTACACGCCCGGACCCTATAGCCAGAGCGACGAGTCCTACGTGCTGCGTTTCATCGACTGGTACTGCGACAAGGCGCTGGACTTCGTCGCCGCGCGCACGGGCATCGACAAGCGGCCGATCGCGCTGCGCGCCGCCCCGGACGATGCCGCGCCGGCCCCGGTCGACATGCCGCCCGTCCTGCCGGCGCTGGAGACCGGCGAGCCCGAGGCGACGCGCCGTTGAGTACCGACGCGCCGCCGGACCCCCTGCATCCCGACACGCTCGTCGTCGGTTTCGGCTACGATCCGCAAACGGCGTACGGCGCCGTGAAGCCGCCGATCGTCCTGACCTCGACCTTCGCCTATCCCTCCGCCGCGGCGGCCAAGCAGGCGCACCGTGATTATTTCGATGGGGCGGTGCCTGGACGCGAGGCGCCCTTCATCTATGCGCGGCTCGATCATCCCGGCCTCGCGCTGCTGGAAAAGCGGCTCGCCGCGCTCGACGGTGCCGAGGAGGCGGCCGCCTTCGCCTCCGGCATGGCGGCGATCTCGGCGATCTTTCTGGCGTATCTCAAGCCGGGCGACAGCGTGCTGCACACGCGGCCGCTCTATGGCGGCACCCACGGCCTGCTGCAGGGGCCGATCGCCGGTATCGGCGTCACGCCGGTCGCCATCGAGGACGGCCTCGACGCGGACAGCGTCCGCCGCGCCGTCGAGACCGCCGGGCGGCATGGGCCGGTCGGCGTCATCTTCATCGAATCGCCCGCCAACCCCACCAATGGCATCGCCGATATCGCGATGATCGCCCACGCCGCCGACGATCTGGCGGGGCGGCAGGGCGGTCGGCGGCCGGTCGTGGTGGTCGACAACACGTTTCTCGGCGCGCTGCTGCAGGCGCCGCTGCGGCACGGGGCCGATCTCACCGTCACCTCGCTCACCAAATATGCCGGCGGGCACAGCGACCTCGTCGGCGGCGCCATTGCCGGCCGTGCCGGGACGGTCGGCCCGCTGCGGCGGCTGCGCACACTGCTCGGCACCCATCTCGACCCGTTCACCAGCTGGCTGACGCTGCGCTCGCTTGAGACCTTCCCGCTGCGCAATCGCCGCGCCAATGCCAATGCCGTCCTTGTCGCGGCCTTCCTGCGCGACCATCCGAAGGTCGAGAGCGTCAGCTTCCTCGGCTTTCTCGATGCCGGGTCGCCGGCCCGTGCGGTGTTCGACCGCCAATGCGCCGGCGCCGGCTCGACCTTTTCCTTCCGCATTCGCGGCGGCGAGGCGGAAGCCTTCGCCATGCTCGACCGCCTGAGGGTGTTCCGCATGGCGGTCAGCCTCGGCGGCACGGAAAGCCTGATCTGCCATTCCGCTACCACGACGCATTATTCGGTGCCGGAAGCGTTGCGCCGGGAGGTCGGGGTGGACGACGCCACCCTGCGCATCTCGGTCGGCATCGAACATCCCGACGACCTCGTGGCCGACCTCGCCGCAGCCCTTGACGCGATAGCTCCGGACGCCATTCCATGACCCGCCTGATCCTGCCCGCTCCCGACCGCTACTCGATCGCCGGCAAGACCGGAGCGCCGGACGAGCGTGCGGAGCTGGTGGTGGTCGGTGCCGGCCCCGCCGGCTGCGCGGCGGCGAGCGAAGCCGCCAGGGCCGGGGCGAAAGTGGTGCTGATCGACGAGAACCCGGTCGCGCCCGGCCTTATCGGCATGGACGTGCCCCTGCAGTTCGGCGGCCGGGCGAGCGCCGCCGTGCAGGCGCCGGAGCGCCTCGTCGAGCGTGTGCTGGAAGCCAATCCGGCGCTCGGCGAAGCCTGGGAACTGGGTGTCGATGTGCGCCTGTCCACCTATGCCTGGGGCGCCTGGGTGAACGGACCGGGGTTGCGGTCGCTGTCCACCGGCCTTCTCGGCCTCGCGGACGAGACCCGGAGCTGGCTGCTCGGTTTCGACCGGCTGATCCTCGCCACCGGCGCGCGGGACCTCAACCTGTCCTTTGCCGGCTCCGACCAGCCGGGGGTGATGGGCGCGCAGGCGCTTCATGCGTTGCTCTCGGTCTATGACGCCTTTGCCGGGCGCCGGCTGGTCATCCTCGGCACCGGCGACCTCGCCATCGGCACCGCCGAACTGGCGCTGGCGCGGGGACTGGAAGTGGCGGCGTTGGTCGAGGTGCGCGACGCGGGCGTGGGCGATGCGGCTCGGCTCGCCGCTCTCGCGGCGCAGGGCATCGAGATCATCACCGGGCATGTGCCGCTCGCCGCCGAGGGCGGGCCGGATGGCGTGACCGCCCTGGTGCTCGTCGATGCGGCGACGCCCGAGCATCGGCGCAGCATCGCCTGCGACACGGTGTGCCTGGCGGTGGGTGCGGTGCCGGTCATCGAGCTTTTCGACGTGCTCGGCGCCAGGCGGATGATGGTGCCCGAGCGCGGCGGCCATGTTCCCGTCGTCGACGCGGCGGGCGCGACCTCGCTCGGGGAGGTGTTCGCGGCGGGCGATTGCACCGGCCTCAACGGCGACGCCGTGTCGGCCGGCCGCGCCGCCGCCCGGGCGGCGCTGGTCTCGCTCGGCAGGCCGGTCGACGGCGCCGATTCAGGCTTGGCCCCGCCGCCGCCCGGCCCGGACGCGCTCGCCTACCAGCTCGACTGGGCGCGCGCGCTGCTCGCCACCGGCGGACCGGACGTGCTGGCCTGCATCTGCGAGGACGTGACGCGCGGCGAGCTTCTCGCCGTGCAGCCGCCCCGCTATCTCGGCTGGAGCTCCAACGCCATCGCGCAGCGCGACCTCGGCACGCTGGCGCAGGACGGGCCGCTCGACCAGGACCAGATCAAGCGGTTGACCCGCGCCTGCATGGGCGCCTGCCAGGCGCGGCGCTGCCGCGAGCAGGTGGCGCTGATGATGGCGCTCGGCGGCAACGTGCCGGCGGAATCGATCCCGCTCGCCGGCTACCGCGCGCCGGTACGGCCGCTGCCGCTCTCGGTTCTGGCCGATCTGAACGAGAGCCCCGGCATGGCGGAGGACTGGAACGTCTGGTTCGGCATCGTCACCCAGTGGATTTCCTACGACGACATCGGCACCGAGCGCGAAGCCGAGCAGCTTCGCGCCGGCATGCCCTATTGAGGATGCCGGCAATGTCGAAAACGGGCAGTTCCGTCGTTGTGGTCGGCGGCGGCGTCACCGGTCTGTCCGCCGCCTGGTGGCTGGCGCGCTCCGGCGTCGATGTGACGGTGCTGGAAAAGGGCATCGTCGGTTTCGAGGCCTCGGGACGCAATGGCGGCGGCTGCACGCATTACCAGAGCCCGCTCTTCCATGAGGAACAGCGGCTGTGGCCTCACATGGACGAACTGCTCGGCTATCCCACCGAATACCAGCGCGGGCGGCTGGTGTTCCAGGTCGACGAGCGCAAGGCGAATTTCCACGAAGGCCTCGCGATGCGCATTCCCGCCGGCTACGCGTGGGAGGTGCTGGACGGAAGGCAGGTGCGCGAACGGGTGCCGCTGGCGGGCGACAATGCCGTCTCGGGCGTGCTCTTGCATTTCGGCGGCCATGCCAACCCGCAGCGCACGTCGCAGGCCTATGCCTGGGCGGCGCAGGACCATGGCGCGCGGATCCGCCAGCATGTGGCGGTGCGCGGCTTCGCGATGGAAGGCGGTCGCGTCGCCGCCGTCGAGACCTCCGAGGGGAGCTTCGGCTGCGATGCGCTGGTGATCGCCGCCGGTCCGCAGACCGGGGCGCTGGCCGCCATGCTCGGGCACGACCTGCCGATGGCGCCGGCGCGGGCCGAGATGATCGTCACCGAGCCGCTGCCGCTGATGCCGATGGGGGGCGTCGACGGGCACGGGCTCTATGGAAGGCAGACCCTGCGCGGCAACCTCGCCTATGGCGGCGGCCCGCATGAATGGTACGACGAGGTGCCTCTGGACGGTCCGCCACCCCGCCCGTCGGGCAGCGTCCTGCGCAGCCTTGCCAAGCGTGTCGCCGAATTGCTGCCGCGCGCGGCGCATGCGCGCGTCATCCGCAGCTGGGCGGGGGTGATCGAGAACACCCCGGACGGAAGGCCGGTGATCGAACGCCTGTCCTCGCCCGACAATGTGACGCTCGCCACCATGTCGAGCGTCGGCTTCGGCCTGTCGCCCGCGAGCGGCCACGCCATCCGCGACCTCGTCCTCGACGGGGCCTGTTCCTTCACCGATCTCGGCAAGCTGTCGCTCGGCCGCTTCAAGGGCCTGTCGCCCGACTGGCGGCGAGAGCTCAACTGGCTGCCGCCGGAACCCTCCGCCAAGACCGAAGGCGTTATCCTCTGATGTCGAATTCCCGCGGCACTGTGATCGTGATCGGCGCCGGCATTGCCGGCCTCTCCACCGCCTGGGCGCTGCAGCGGCGGGGCTTCCGCGTCGAGCTGTTCGAGCAGGGGCCTATCCCGAATCCGCGCGCGACCTCCTATGACGAGCATCGGATCACCCGCCACGCCTATGGGACGCTGGAAGGATACGGCCTTCTGATGCCCGATGCCTTCGCCATGTACGAGCGGATGTTCCAGGACATCGGCGCCGACCATTTCGCCCGTTCGAAGGTGGTCTATTTCCTGCGCGAGGAGGTCGGCTGGTACGAGCCGACCGTCCGTACCCTCACCCGCCTCGGCTCGGGATTTCGCGACATCCCGCTCGCCGAGATGCATGAACGCTTCCCCATGGTCGAGACCGAGGGGCTGACCCGCGTCGTCGAGACCGACGAGGGCGGCATGCTGTTCCCCATCCGCATCCTCACCGATCTCACCGTCGCGCTCGGCAATCGCGGCGTGCGCTTCCATGCCGACAGCCGCGTCTCGGAGATCGATCCCGATGCCGGCATGGTCGTCGCCGGCGGGCGCGAATACCGCGCCGACCATGTCGTGGTCGCGGCCGGCGCCTGGGTGAACAAGCTGACGCCGCTGCTCGGGGAGACGATGGTGCCCTCGCGCCAGGCGGTGATGTATCTCGCGCCGCCGCCGGAACTGGCGCAGCGCTGGGCCGAGGCGCCGGTGCTGATCGACATGGGCCTGCAGAGCGGCACCTACACGCTGCCGCCGCGCCGCGGCACCCGCCTCAAGGTCGGCGACCATGTGTTCACCCGTTCCGGCGATGCCGACGGCGACCGCATCGCCGCCGACGCGGATGTCGCCCGGCTGGAGAGCGCGGCGCGCCTCGCCTATCGCGATTTCGACCGCTACCAGGTGCTGGAGCGCAAGATCTGCTTCTACACCGTCACCCGCGACGATTCCGAGCGCTTCGCGGTACGGCCGTGGGGCACGCGGACATGGGTGGTCAGCGCCTGCTCGGGCCACGGCTTCAAGCTCGGGCCGCTGATCGGCGACGGTGTCGCGGCGGCGATCGCCGGCGATCGCTCGCCCGAGGAGACGACGCGCTGGGCGGCCGGCCTGCTCGGCCTCGGGGAGACGCGGGCGCCGTCGGTGTCCGAGCCCGCCGCTTAGAGCGATTCCGGTGAATTCCAGTTTACCGGAATCGCTCTAAGTCTTTGTCGATACGCATTTTCTTCACGCGAACCGGTACCCACTTCGCTCGAAAATGCACTAGGCCACCTCCCGCGCGAGCGCGGAGAGAATCTCTGGCACGCCGGTGGGCTGTACCGTGCTCGCGCGGATGAGGTCGTCGAAGCGCTGGTTCAGCAGCCGGACATGCTTGGTCGCGGTGAAGACGAAGAACAGCCCCCCGGTATAGAGAATGGCGCGCTGCGGGCCGAATACCGTGAACGGCGCGGAATAGGTGTTCCTGAGATCGAACAGGTGGACGCGCAGGCTGGGATAGATGTCGCGGCAGGCCTTGCTCATGGCGTGAAGCTGCTCGCGCCGCAGCGCCGCCGGCAATCGGTCCCACTGCGCCTCGCCCCGCGCGAAGGCCTGCAGTCCCTGGAGCGACAGGCAGGCCTCCTGCGAGAGGTCGGAGCTGCGCATGCTGGCGAGCCGTTCCTCGGCCCAATGGACGCTGGCGCCGATATCGATCTCCGGCCAGCCGGCATATTCATAGGCGATGACGTCGGCGAGCTTGAGGAAGTCCGGGAAGCTGCGGGGCACGGTGCGGATCGAATAGCCGGCATTCTCGGCCTCGGCATACCAGCGCAGGAAGCGGTCGTCGGTCGGTGAGCCCGCCTGTCCCTCGACGCGCACCTGCTCGACCACGTCGGCGCCCTGCCTCTCCTGGCTGGTCAATCCGAGCAGCCAGTCGACGGAAACGCCATAGCGCGTCGCCAGCACCGCCAGCGTCTCGGCGCGCAGCAGCCGGTCGCTGGCCGGCGACAGGACTTGCGACAGCGTCGAGCGGTCGATGCCGAGCGAACCGGCGAAGGCGGCCGGCGTCAGGCCCGACCGCTTGATCACCAGGGCCAGGCGCTCGTGGAAAACCTGGACCACCTGCCGTCTCACCCGGCAACCTCCTCATAAACTCCCATTTGTTTCATTTTATCACCAAACGGGCATTTTGTGCGATAATTCACCCCTACGAATTTACTATCCCGCATTGCACGGTGTGGCCGCACGCCGGATGCTCGTCCCATGTCGCTCGCATCGCCCTTTACCGATTCTCACCGTGTTTCCCGTCGCCGCGCCGCCGTCGAGTGGCCGACCATGTGCCTCGCCATAGCGATCTACGGCGGCTGGGGGCTGTTGACATTCTTCCACGCCAGCCTGCCGATCCTTCTGCTCGTCCCGCTCGGGGCCTGGGTGATCGCCTGGCAGGGCTCGCTCCAGCACGAGATCATCCACGGCCATCCGACGCGCTGGCGGACTTTCAACCGGGCCCTCGGGTCGATCCCTCTCACGCTCTGGCTGCCCTTCGCGCGCTACCGGATGCTGCATCTCTGCCATCACCGCGACGAGCGGCTGACCGATCCGCTCGACGATCCGGAATCCTATTACTGGACGGAGGAGGACTGGGCGCGCCTCGGGCCCGCCGGCCGCTGGCTGGTGAAGGCGCAGACGCGGCTCGTCGGGCGGCTGGTGATCGGCCCGTTCTGGTCGGTCGGCCGCTTCCTCGTTTCGGAGGCGCGGGCGATGCTCGCCGGTGACCGGCTTCTGCGGCGGATCTGGGCGCACCACCTCGCCGGCTGCGCCGGAATCGTCCTGTGGCTCTATGCGGTCTGCGGGCTGGATCTGCTCGCCTATGCCGCGCTGTTCCTCTATCCTGGAACGGCGTTGCAGATGATCCGCTCCTTCGCCGAGCACAAGGCGGAGAGCGCCGTCTCCAAGCGCACCGCCATCGTGGAGAATTCGCCGGTGCTCGGCCTGCTGTTCCTCAACAACAATCTCCACGCCGTGCACCATGCGCATCCGACGCTGCCCTGGTACCGGCTGCCGGACTATTACCGCGCCAATCGCGCGGCGATCCTGGAAGGCAATGGCGGGCTTCTCTACAAGGGCTATGCCGACGTGTTCCGCCGGTTCCTCGTGGCTCCGCATGACCAGCCGGAACACCCGCTCGGCCGCGCCCCGCTCGACCAATGAGGCGGGACAGGGTCTTTAGCGGTATCAAGGTCTCGCGTGGAACGCTTGCGGGCGCCGGCTTCATGCTCGCCTCCGGCGCCGTCGTCGCCCTGATGGAGGCCGCGGTGCGCGGTCTCAGCCAGACGCTGCATCCCTTCGTCATCGTGTTCTGGCGCGAGATGTTCAGCGTCGCGCTGCTGCTGCCGTTCTGGACCATGGCCGGCCGGCCGCTGGTGCAGCGGCAAAGATTGCCGCTCCATCTCCTGCGCTCGCTGCTCAACGGCTTCGCCATCCTCGTCTGGTATCTGGCCTTGCGCAGTCTGCCGCTCGCCGAGGCGACGGCGCTCGGCTTCACCGCCATCCTGTTCGCGGCCCTGGGGAGCCGCATCGTGCTCGGCGAACGGGTCTCCCCGCTCCAGTGGGCCGCCATCGCCGCCGGCCTCGGCGGCGCGGCCCTCATCGTCGGGCCGCGAATGGCCCCCGGCGCCGGGACGATGTTCGGCGTCGTCGCCGCCCTCGGCTCGGCCATGCTCTTCGCCGCCTCCATGCTGGTCGCCAAGCTGCAAATGCGCGGCGACGGCAGCGCGGTCAGCGCGCTTCTGCTGGCGCTCGGCATGGGCGCGCTGGCCGGCGTGCTCGCCGCCCCGGTCTGGGCATGGCCGAGCCCGGCGGATTTCGGCTGGCTTTGCCTGTTCGCGCTCTGCAACGTGCTCGGCCAGGTGTTCTTCCTCGAAGCGATGCGCCGGACGGCGGCCGCCGTGGTGATCCCGCTCGACATATCGCGCCTCGTATGGGCGCTGGTGTTCGGCGCCGTCCTCTACGCGGAATGGCCGGCCGCGCCGGCACTGATCGGCGCCGGCCTCATCGCCGCCTCCGCCGTGCTCGTCGTCCTGGGCGCGCGGCGCGGCGAGGAGCAGCTGCCCGCGGCGGGCCGGAGCGTCTCGGCATGACACGGATCGCCAATCTCGGCATGTACGACGCGCCCTGGCTGCAGGCGTCGAACGACGCGCTGTGGGCCGCCATCCGCATCCGGCTCCTCGCGGCCGGCTATGCCGACCTGCCGGATGCGCTCGACCGCGTGCGTCCGCTGGCGTCGATCTGGCGCGATACGGAGCTGGTGCTGGGGCAGACCTGCGGCTATCCGCTGGTCACCGGGTTCAGCGACGTTCTGACGGTGATCGGCACGCCGGTCTACGATCTTCCGGGTTGCGAGGGGGCGCACCATTGCAGCTTCGTCATCGTCGCGGACGGGTCCCCCTTCACGACGCTTGCCGAGCTCCGGGGGCGCCGCGCGGCCATGAACGGCCCGGACAGCAATAGCGGGATGAACCTGCTGCGCCATGCCGTCGCCCCGCTGGCGTCGGGCGGCCGGTTCTTCGGCGAGGTGGTGGAAACCGGCGCGCATCTGGCGAGCCTGGAGAGCGTCCGGCGCGGCGGCGCGGATGTCGCCGCCATCGACTGCGTCACCTTCGGCCTCGCGCACCGGCACCGGCCCGACCTCACCTCGGGCGTCCGCGTCATCGCCCGCACGGCGTCCGGCCCCGCGCTGCCCTTCGTCACCCGCGCCGGAGCCACGCCCGAAGAGGTGGAGATGTTGCGGGAGGCGCTGAACGCGGCGCTTGCCGAGGCCGAACCCGGATCGCCCATAGGCGCGCTGGGGCTGCGGCATGTTGCGTCGGCGAGCTTTGAGGATTACGCGATCCTGCTGCGCTATCAGGCGGAGGCGGTCGCCGCGGACTATCCGGTGCTCGCCTAGGGGCTTTTCCGATCAGGCAGCAACAGGGCGTCCGTCTCAGCCGGCCTGCAAAGCCGGGCTGCGCCCGAGCTGTTCGCGCGGCAGATGGCAGCGGATCGCGTGGCCGTCCGCATCGGCTGTGAAGGGCGGTTCCTCGGTTTCGCATATCGGGCCGAAGCGGCGCGGGCAGCGTGTGTGGAACAGGCAGCCGCCGGGCGGGTTCATCCCGCTCGGAATGGCGCCGGTGAGGCGGATGCGCGTGCTGCGCTCGCCGGTCACCGAAGGCGCGGCGGAGAGCAGCGCCTCGGTATAGGGATGGTGCGGCCCTTCCAGCACCTTCGCCGCCGGTCCGATCTCCAGCAGCCGCCCGAGATAGAGCACGCTGATCCAGTCCGAGAGATAGCGCACGACGCCGAGATCATGGGAGATCAGCAGGTAGCTGACCTGCCGCTCCGCCTGCAATTCGGCGAGCAGGTTGAGGATCGCCGACTGCACCGAAACATCGAGGGCGGAAGTCGGCTCGTCGCAGACGACGAGGCGCGGATTGCCGGCAAAGGCGCGAGCGACGGCGACCCGCTGCTTCATGCCGCCGGAGAGCTGGCGGGGACGTGCGTCGAGCTGGCGCGAGGTGAGACGCACCGCCTCCAGCAGCCGGGTTACCTGTGCCACGACCGCGGCGCCCGTCAGTCCGCCGAGGCGCTTCACCGCGCGGCCGACGAGACGGCGCACCGTGTGCGAGCGGTTGAGGGCGGAATCCGGGTTCTGGAAGACGATCTGCAGCGCCTTGATCTGCTCGGCCGAGCGCCGGTGCACATCGGGAGCCAGCACGGCGCCGTCGAGCGCCATGCGCCCGCCCTCGTCATGAGCGATGAGGCCGAGCAGCGCATGGGCGAGCGTGCTCTTGCCGCTGCCGGATTCCCCGACGAGGCCCAGCGTCTCGCCCGGCATCAGCCGCAGCGACACATCGCGCAGCGCATGGACGGCGTAGGCGCCGGCGCCATAGGTTTTCGACAGCGCCGCGAGCTCCAGCACCGGCGTCTCGACCGTGGATGCGCTCGCGACCGGTGCCGGCGGTGCCGCCGACCGGGTCTCCGCCGGCGGCAGCGTGTCGACCCGGTCGTGATAGTGGCAGCGGCTGAACCGCGTCTCGCCGGTCGGAATAAGGGGCGGGTCGACCTCGCGGCAATGCGCATCGGCAAGGCCGCAGCGGGGCGCGAAGACGCAGCCTCGCGTGATCGAGCCGGGCGCCGGCGGGAAGCCGGGAATGGTGTCGAGCGGGGTGACGCCCTTGCGCAGGCCGGCCCGCGGCAGGCAGCGCAGGAGCCCGGCCGTGTAGGGATGGCGCGGGTCGCTGAACAGTGCCCGCACCGGCCCTTCTTCCACGAGGCGTCCAGCATAGAGAACGCCCACCCGGTCGCAAAGCCCGGCTATGGCGCCGAGATTGTGGCTGATGAACAGGATCGAGGCGCCGAACTCGCGCCGCAGCGCGTCGACCAGATCGAGTATCTCTGCCTCGATGGTGGCATCGAGCCCGGTCGTCGGTTCGTCGAGAATGAGCAGCGACGGATCCTTGGCGAGCGCCATGGCGATCACCACGCGCTGCTGCATGCCGCCGGACAGCTGATGCGGGTAGCGCTCCATGACGCGGCCGGGGGAGGAGATGCGCACCCGGCCCAGCATCGATTCGGCGCGCTGCCACGCCTCGGCGCGCGCGAAGCCCAGAAGCTCGAACACCTCGGCCAGCTGGCGGCCGATGGTCAGGGACGGGTTCAGCGCCCGGCCGGGATCCTGGAACACCATGGCGACCTCGCGGGCGCGCATCTGGCGCAGGGCGGAGCGATCGAGGGTCGAGACGTCGCGCCCGTTGATCAGGGCATGGCCGCCCGAGATGCGCCCGCTGGGCGGCAGCACGCGCTGCACCGCCAGCGCCACGGTGGACTTTCCCGAGCCGGATTCGCCGACCAACCCATAGACCTCGCCCTTGGCGATGGAGAGGCTCACCCCGCTCAGCACCGGAACCGCACGGCCGCGGACCTGGTAGGAGACGCTCAAGTCTTCGAGCTGAAGGACGGGGGGAGGTGTCGCGACGTCAGCTTTCATTCGGCCAGCGCCCTCTGCAGGGATTCGGCGACGAGATTGACCCCGACGATCAGCGAGGCCGTGGCGATGGTGTCGAACATCACCGTCCACCAGAAGCCGCCGACGAGGACGCCGTAATTCTCGGCGATCGACAGGCCCCAGTCGGGCGATGGCGGCTGGACGCCGAAGCCGAGGAAGCTCAGCGACGCGATGGTGAAAATGGCGTAGCCGAGCCGCACGGTGCCCTCGACGATGATCGGCGGCAGGATGTTCGGCAGGATTTCCGCGGCCATGATGTAGGGGGCGCCTTCGCCGCGCACGGTGGCGGCCGCCACATAGTCGAGATTGCGTTCGGTCAGGACGGCGGCGCGCACCGTGCGGGCGACCAGCGGCGCGAAGACGAGGCCGACGACGACCACCACCGTGGGCGTGGAGGGGCCGAGCGCGACCAGCACCAGCAGGGCGACGATGATCAGCGGCAGCGACAGCATGACCTCCAGCAGCCGCCCGACGATAGCGTCCACCCATCCGCCGAAATAGCCGGTCACGAGGCCGATGGCGGTGCCGGCGAGGGTGCCGACGATGGTGGCGAGCGGCGCGATGGTGAGGATGTCGCGCGCCCCGACAAGGACGCGCGAGAAGACGTCGCGCCCGATCTGGTCGGTGCCGAACCAGTGCTCGGCGGATGGCGGTTGCAGCGTGTTGAGCAGATCGTCCGCATAGGGATCGTAGGGGACGAAAAGCGGTGCGAACAGGGCGCAGACGGCCCAGAACAGCAGGATCACCGCGCCGACCACGAAGCTCGGCCGGCGCAGCAGCGTGGCGATAAGCCCGCGCGCGCCATTTCGGAGCTCGGCCGGCGGGGAGGGGGGGATGGCGGCGACGGTGTCCGTCATCGGCGCCCGCCGGTTCGAAGCCGGGGATCGAGTAGCGCCGTCACCGTGTCGGCGGCGAGGGTCGTGGCGACGAAGAAGCCGCCGATGACCAGTATGCCGGCCTGCAGCATGGCGAAATCCTTGGCGCGGGCGGCGCCCAGCACCAGCCCGCCGATGCCCTGATAGCGGAACAGCGATTCCACCACCACGAGCCCGCCGAGCGCATAGCCCATCTGTGCGGCGATCACCGTGATCGTCGGCAGCAGCGCGTTTCGCAGCACATGGCGCGTCAGCACGGTGCGCCAGGGCAGGCCCTTGAGAATCGCCGTGCGGGTATAGTCGGCCGACAGGGCCTCCACCGTTCCGGCGCGCGTCATGCGGGCGATATAGCCGAACAGCACGATCACCAGCGGCAGCGCGGGCAGGATCAGGTGCTGCAGCTGGACCAGCGGGCCGCTCCCCGGCGGCCAGGATGCCGAAAGCGGCAGCCAGCGCAGCAGCACGGCGAAGACCAGGATCAGCGCGATCGAGGAGACGAACTCGGGAATCACCGTCAGCGACAGGCCGGCGACGCTGATGATGCGGTCGAGCGGGCGCCCGGCCCGCAGCGCGGCGAGCACGCCGGCGCCGATCCCGAGCGGAACCACGATGGCGAAGACCGTGGCCGCGAGCTTCAGCGAATTCACCAGCGCATTGCCGATAAAGGGCGCAACCGGCGCGCGGTAGGCATAGGACTGGCCCATGTCGCCGGTCACGAGGCCGCCGATCCAGGAGAGATAGATCTCGACCGGCGGCCGATCGGCGCCGAGCCGTTCGTTCAGCGCGGCCACCGCCCGCGGATCCGCGAGCGGCCCGAGGATCGCCCGGGCGGGATCGCCCGGGAGAACCTGGCAGCCGAAGAACACGACGATGCTGAGCAGCCACAGCGTGAGCAGGCTCAGCGCCAGCCTCCTCAGAAGGAACCGCCCGAGTACCCCGGCCATCGTTGCCGCTCTCAGGCGAAGCCGGCCTTGTTCAGGAATATCTGCCCCATGGCCGTCGCCTCCACGCCTTTCAGCTTGGCCGAGGTGGCGGTCAGGTAATCGTAGAAATACGGGAAGATGATCGGCGTCTCGTCGAGCAGCAATGTCTGGATGGCGCCGGCCTGCTTCTTCTGCTCGGCGGGGTCGAGCGCCGCGATATAGGTGGCGACCAGCTTGTCATAGGCGGGATTCTTGAACTCGGCCGAGTTCCAGGTGCCGGTGCTCAGCAGCGGGGCGGCGAGGAAGATGTTCGGCGTGCCACGATGGCCGTAATCGGTCATGCCGAATTCCGAATCCAGCCAGTCCGACTTGCCGGGAACGGCATCGCCGTAATAGGCGCCGACATCCTCGATCTTCAGGGTGATCTTGATGCCGATTTCGGCGCCGGCGTTGCGGATGAGCGTCGCGAGCGTCGGCAATTCCTGCATCTGCATGGTGGTGAACGTCACCTCGAAACCACCGGGAACGCCCGCCTCGGCCATGAGCTGCTTGGCCTTGGCGATATCCTTGACGCGCTGTGGCACCGAGGTGTCCGTCGAGGGAAAGACCGGCGCGAACGGGCTGTCATTTCCGAGATCGGCCATGCCGCGAAACAGGCCCTTGACGAGCGTCGGCCGGTCGAGCGTCAGCGCCATGGCCTGGCGCACCCGCTTGTCGGCGAAGACGCCCTTGTTCTTCATGTGGATCTGGCGGTGGGCGTTCGACTTCAGCCGCAGGATGCTCACGGCCGGATTGTCGAAGAGGCTCTGGCCGCCCTGGACGGAGACCTGCTGGATGAGGTCGATCTGCCCGCCGAGCAGCGCCAGCACCTGGGGCTGCAGATCGTTGTAGAAGTTCAGCTCGACGCGCTCGGGGCCGACCGGGCCGCCCCAATAGTCCGGGTTGCGCACGAAGCTCGCGGAGACCTTCGGCGTGTATTTCTCCAGCTTGAACGGGCCGGTCGCGTTGAAGGTCTGCTCGAAGTCGCCCTTGTAGTCGGCGGGCAGGATGATCGCGTTGTAATTGTCGGTCGAGACGTAATAGGGGAAATTGCCGTTCGGCGCGTCGAGGGTGAAGCGCACCGTCAGGTCGTCGACCTTGGTGGTTCCGCCCTTGGACAGCACGCCCTTGAAGGCCGAAAGCGCGTTGGAGCCGTTGGCGGGATCCGCCAGCCGGTCGATCGACGCCACCACGTCATCGGCCTTCATGGTGCGGCCGTCATGGAATTTGACGCCCTCGCGCAGGGTGAAGGTCCAGACGCTTCCGTCAGCGTTCGGCTTCCACGAGGTCGCGAGCATCGGACGCAGCATCAGGTCGGGGCCGTCCATGACAAGGAAATCGCCCGCCATCTGCAGCGGCAGCAGCCCGCCCTGGTCGGCGACGGAGACCGGCTCGATGGCGCCCGAGGGGGTGATCTGCGCGACGCGGACCGTGCCGCCGGGCTTGCCCTGCGCCAGCGCGCGGCCGATCGGGGCGAAGCCGGCGCCCTGGAGCACGCCGGCCATCACGGCGGCGGACAGGCCGATGCGGCTGCCATGCCGAAGAAAGGCGCGGCGGTCGAGTCTGCCCAGGAGAAGTTCGTCGATGACCTGATTTTCCAGGGCCGTCCTGCCCTGCCGCCAATGATTCAGAGAACGGACGAAACTCGGCATGGCACGGCTCCTGATCAACGTTCCTCGGGAAAGTTTATGGCTTAGGTATATACAAATCGCATGCCACTCATGCAGGATGCAATTATTCTACATCCGCGAGCGGTCCCCTGCGCAACCCCGTTCATTGAAACCGCGATAAACAGCGACGGCGCAAACGAGGCATGCATGCCCCCTTTCGATTTTGACGTTGCGGTGATCGGCCTCGGGGCCATGGGCAGCGCCGCGCTGGCGCATTTGGCGGCGCGCGGACAGAAGGTGATCGGTTTCGAGGCATTCTCCCCGGCGCATGGCCTCAGCTCCTCGCACGGGGACAGCCGCATCATCCGGCTCGGCTATTTCGAGGACCCCAGCTACGTGCCGCTGCTGCGCCGCGCCTACGAGAATTGGTGGGCCCTGGAGCGGGATACCGGCACCCGCGTCCTCACCGTCACCGGCGTGCTCCAGATCGGCCGGCCGGACAGTTCCATCGTCTCCGGCACGCTCGCGTCCTGCCGGGCCTATGATCTCGACCATGAGGTGCTCGATCCCGCGGCCATGGCAAAACGTTATCCGGCTTTCGATCTCGATGCGGACGAGATTGCGGTGTTCGAGCGGCAGGGCGGTTTCGTGCGCCCGGAAGCCGCGGTGACGGCGCATCTCGGCCATGCCCGGCGCCATGGAGCCGAGCGGCGCATGGGAGCGCGCGTGACCGCCATCGAGCCGGACGACGCGGGCGTGACCGTCGTCCTCGGGCCGGAGCGGGTGAGGGCGCGTCGCGCCGTGGTGGCGACCGGGCCGTGGATCGGCCAGCTGGTTCCGGCGCTGGCGCCGCTCGCGACCCCGATCCGGCAGGTCGTCGCCTGGTACGAGCCACGGGACGTCGCGGCGACCGCCCTTGGCGCCATGCCGGTCTTCCTGCGCGACGCCGGCGCCGCCGGCTCCTTCTTCGGCTTTCCCGCGCTCGACGGTGCCGGCGTGAAGGTCGGCAAGCACGCCCATTTCCGCGAGCCGATCGGCGACCCGGATGCTCCGAACGCGCCGGTGAGCGAGGCCGATACGGCGCTGCTCGACGAATTCATCGCGCGGCGCCTGCCGCTCGGCGCGGGACCCCGGCTGGCCGCCACCACCTGCCGCTACACCATGCTGCCCGGCGAAGATTTCCTTCTGGATCGGCTTCCGGGCGAGCCGAACGTCATCGTCGCCTCGCCCTGCTCGGGCCATGGCTACAAGTTTGCCAGCGTCGTGGGGGAGATTCTCGCCGATCTTGCCGAGACGGGGCACTCGGAACTGCCGATCGCGGCCTTCGGCTTCCAGGCGCTCCAGGCCAGGGCGGCGGCATTGGCGTAGCCGATTTCGCCTTCCGGCCGTTCCCTTCCGCACATTCGGGCATCCCATAAGGCTCAAGGGCCCGATTCGGGGAAGGCAACGCGGGGCAGGCCGTCTCGTGGCCGGGTCCGCCTGCGGCCCCGGCCTGCCGTTGCGGACGGTCCATCGCGCCATCGTCCAGTCTCCGACAGGCAGGCCCCCAGGCATGTCCGGCCTGCCAAGGCGCTTGCGGGCAACGGATATGACATGATAGTACATAAATTAGATAGATAATATGAGTTATCACTCCTGACGATCATGTGCCGTCCTTCGGGGCGGCGGCGACTTTCTGCGCAAAGGGAATGCGATGACTGCCTCCGCTCTCCGTTTCGGGGTCTGGGCTCCGGTGCACGGGCCCCGCGCCGCGCTGCAGGACCCTGCCGAACCCTTCGACGCCTCGTGGGAGCATAATCGCGCCGTGGTGCTGGAGGCCGAGGCGCTGGGCTTCGATTCCACCCTGATCGCCCAGCACACGGTCAATCCGCACCTGCCGGAAAAGGATCAGCTCGAAACCTGGACGGCGGCCGCCGCGCTGGCGGCGCTGACCAGCCGCATCGAGCTGATCGCGGCGATCAAGCCCTATATCTACCATCCGGTGTTTCTGGCGAAGATGGCGCTGCAGATCGAGAACATCAGCCGCGGCCGCTTCGCCATCAATCTGGTCAATGCCTGGAACCGCATCGAATTCGAGAAGGCGGGCATTCCTTTCGGCGAGCATGACGACCGCTATGCCTATGGGCAGGAGTGGATCTCCATCGTGTCGCGGCTCACCGCCGGCGAGCGCGTGGATCATCGCGGCGCGAACTTCACGGTGACGGACTACAAGCTGACCCCGGCGGACCATTATCGCCGCCGGCCCGCGATCTATGTCGGCGGCGAATCCGAACCGGCCCGCGCGCTCGTCGCCGAGCATGGCGACGTCTGGTTCATCAACGGCCAGCCGCTTGCCGACGTCGCCGGCCTGATCGCCGATCTCGCCCGCCGTCCGCGCAGCGGTGCGCCCTTGCGCTTCGGCCTCTCCGCCTTCGTCATCGCCCGCGAGACCGAGGCCGAGGCACGGGCCGATTACGAGCACCTGCTGCGGCTCGCCGAGAAGGATGCCGAGGTGCGCACGGCCCAGCGCAGCCATGCCGACGCCAAGGTGGTCATGCTCCAGACCATGGCGAAGTCGGTGCGGATCGGCAGCAATGGCGGCACGGCCGCCGGCCTCGTCGGCAGCTACGACCAGGTGGCGGAGCGGATCGGCGCCTTTCATGCCGCGGGCATCGAGCTGTTCATGCTGCAATTCCAGCCGCTGCGCGCCGAAATGCGCCGTTTCGCTGCGGAGATCTTTCCGCGCGTCGGGCGTACGGCCCCCGTGTCGGCACGCGCACTTTCCGCCGCCGGCTGATCCCGCGTCCCAAAACCGGAGCCCGACGCCCGTGAGCACCATCGAGCCCGTCTCCAGTCTGTCCGTGCCGGCGATAAAAGCCGCGCGCCGGCGGACGCAGGCCGAAGCCGCCCCAGCCTCGAACGTCCGCCGCCCGGCCCATGCGAGGCTGGGCCCGCACAGCCTGACGGTCATTTCCTGGCTTGCGCCGGTGGCGCTGGTCATCGTCTGGGAGGCCCTCGCCCGCGCCGGCTGGATCTCGCCGCATGTGCTGCCGGCGCCGAGCAAGGTGCTGGCGACGGCCTGGAAGCTGACGCTGAACGGTTCGCTGCCGCGCGACCTCGGCACCAGCCTGCTGCGTGCGGCGGTCGGCTTCGCCATCGGCGGCGGCATCGGCTTCGTGCTCGGCACGCTGGTCGGGTTCTCCCGTCTCGCCGAGGCGGCCATCGACCGCAGCGTGCAGATGATCCGTGCGATTCCCTTCCTCGCCCTGCTGCCGCTGGTCATCGTCTGGTTCGGAGTCGGCGAGAGCCAGAAGATCTTCCTCGTCGCGCTCGGCGTCGCCTTTCCGATCTACATCAACACCGTGCTCGGCATCCGGCAGGTCGATCCGAAGCTGATCGAGCTCGGCCGCGTGCGGGGCCTCGGCACGCTTCAGCTGATCCGCCGCATCATCCTGCCGGGCGCGCTGCCCTCGATCCTCACCGGCGTGCGCTACGCGCTGGCGACCGCATGGCTGGCCCTCGTCGTGGCGGAGACCATCGGCGCCCAGTCCGGCCTCGGCTTCCTCGCCATGGATGCGCGCGAATTCCTGCGAACCGACGTCATCGTGCTCGCCATCGTGCTCTACGCGCTGATCGGCATCGCCGCCGATTCGATCGCCCGGCAGCTGGAGCGCTCGCTGCTCGCCTGGCATCCGAACTATGGAGGCGGCCGATGAGCGTCGCCTTCGCCGAAAGCGCCACCGCCCCGCACGCTCCGGCCCGCGCGGCCGTCATCGTCACCGATCTGCGCCGCGCCTATGGAGCGCGGGTGGTGATCGACCGGCTGAACCTCACCATCGAGCGCGGCGAATTCGTCGCCCTGCTGGGCGAGAGCGGCTGCGGCAAGACCACGCTGCTGCGGGCGCTGGCCGGGCTCGACCCGATCGAGCGCGGGCGCATCGAGGCGCCGGGACGGCCCGCCGTCGTCTTCCAGGAACACCGGCTGCTGCCGTGGGATTGCCTCTGGCGCAACGTCGCGCTCGGCCTGCCGGAGCAGGGCGCCCGCGAGAAGGCCGCCGCGGCGCTTGCCGAGGTCGGCCTCGGCAACCGGCTCGACGACTGGCCGCGCAATCTCTCCGGCGGCCAGGCCCAGCGGGTGGCGCTGGCCCGCGCGCTGGTGCAGGAGCCGGAACTGCTGCTGCTCGACGAGCCCTTCGCCGCGCTCGATGCGCTGACCCGCATCCGCATGCACGGACTGGTCAAGGAGCTCGTCGCCCGTCACCAGCCGGGCGTCCTGCTCGTCACCCACGACGTGGATGAGGCCATCGCGCTCGCCGACCGCGTGCTGGTGATGCGCGCCGGCGCCATCGCCGCCGAGCACCGACTCGCCAGCCACGACAATCCGGCGGCCCTGCGCCTCCGGCTCCTCGCCGAACTCGGGGTCGAGGCCGGACAGACCGCGGACTGAACCCTTCCCACTTGTCCCGTATTCTCCAGAGACCATCATGACCCAGTCGTCGGATTCATTTTTCTCCAGCCTGTCCCGCCGCCGTTTCCTGGAGACGTCGCTGCTCGGCGCCGGCGCGCTCGCGGGCGGCCTTGCGCTGCCGGTCCTTCCCGCCAGCGCTGCCGCCACCGGGCGCACCACCGACACGCTGCGTCTCACCTGGGGCTATACCGGCCTCACCTTCATCGTGAAGGAGCGCGGCGAGCTGGAGAAGACGCTCGCCAAGGACGGCATCAAGGTGGAGTGGGTCGGCCCGTTCCCCAACCACGCGCCGACCCTGCAGGCGGTGACCGGCGGCACGGCCGATTTCAGCTTCGGCGGCAGCACCACGCCGGCGCTGGCCGCCATCATCGCCGGCTCGCCGCTGGTCTTCACCCAGTTCCTCATCTACAACCCGCGCACCACCGCGATCATCGCCAAGGACGGTTCCGGCATCGACAAGGTCGAGGACCTGGTCGGCAAGTCGGTGGCGGTGAACCGGTCCGGCCTCGGCGAGTTCCTGCTGGTCGCGGCGCTGGAGAAGCACGGCGTCGACCGTTCCAAGGTCAATTTCGTCTATCTCAACCCGCCGGACGCCGCCCCGGCGCTCGCCTCCGGCAAGGTCGACGCCTGGTCGATGTGGAGCCCCGGCGTCGATATCGCCCGCTTCGAGTACAAGGCGCATGACGTGTTCCTCGAGGAGCGCGACCTCGATTTCCAGATCGACTTCACGTCTTATCTGACCCGTCGCGAATTCGTCGAGAACAACCCCGATCTCGTCCGGGCCTTCAACGCGGCGCTGAAGACCGAGGCCGACTGGGCGTCCAGCCATACCGAGGAGGCCGAGCGCCTCACCCAGGCCAAGGCCGGCTACAGCGACCAGGTGCGCGACCATTTCATCAGCCTCAAGAAGCAGTACAAGCTCTATCCGGTGAATGACGAAGCCTTCGTGTCCCAGCTCCAGAAGGCCTCGGAATGGCTGGTTGAGCGCAAGGTCCTGCCCGAGCCGGTGAACATCGCCGATCACCTGGCGCCGGTTTGAGGGGCGCGCGATGAACCGGCCGCTTTCCGTCGTCGAGATCGACCGTCCGGCTCTCGCTCGGGACGTCGATTACGACGCCCTGTTCGCCCGTATCGCCGAGGGGGCCTCCGAGCGGGAGCGCGACCGGGTCCTCCCCTTCGCGCCGATCGAATGGCTGCGGCAGGCCCGGTTCGGCGCGTTGCGCCTGCGCCGCGAGGATGGCGGCGGAGGCGCCGGCTTCCGCGAGCTGTTCTCCCTGGTGATCCGGCTCGGCGCGGCGGATTCCAACGTGGCGCATATCCTGCGCAATCACTTCACGGTGGTGGAGCAATATGCCCGCCGGCCGCGCACCGAGCAGGAACGGCGCTGGCAGAAGGCGGTGCTGGACGGGGCGATCGTCGGGCTGGGCAATACCGAGCTCGGCACGCCGCGCGCCGGCGCCACGCCGCCCGACACCACCCTCACCCCGGAGGCCGGCGGCTATCGGCTGGACGGCACCAAATACTATACGACCGGAACCCTTTATTCGGACCTCGTGCTGGTGCGCGCGGCCGATCCCTCGGGCGCCGTCGCCGCGGTGATCGTGCCGACGGATCGTGAGGGCGTGGAGATCGTCGACGATTGGGACGGCGCCGGGCAGCGCCTCACCGCTTCGGGCACCACCCATTTCCGCAATGTGTGGGTGGAGCGGGAGGAAGCCGTGTTCGACCGCGAGGGCGTCGGTTATGCGCTCGCCTATGCCAATACCCAGCCGCAGCTTTTCCTGACGGCGATCGTGGCCGGCATCGTCCGCGCCATCCGCGACGACGCGGCGGCACTGGTCAACAGCCGGGGCCGGAACTTCTACCATGCGCCGGCCGAGCGGCCGGCCGACGACGTCATACTGCAACAGGTGGTCGGCCAGATCGCGGCGAATGCTTTCGCGGCGGAAGCGGCGGTGCTTGCCGCCGCCGACGTCTTCGAAGCCGTCAGCCGCGCCCGCGACGCCGGGCGCGACGATCGCGAACTGGCACTTGCCGCCTCGCTGGCGGCCGCCCAGGCCAAGGTGGTGGTGGACGAGCTCGCCATCCGCAGCGGCGGCCTCATCTTCGATGTCGGCGGCGCCTCGGCCTCCAAGCGCACGCTCAATCTCGACCGGCACTGGCGCAATGCGCGCACGCTCGCCTCGCACAACCCGGATTCATACAAGGCGATGGCGATCGGCGCCTATGTCATCTCCGGCGCGCCGCTGCCCGACAAGGGCTTCTTCTGAGCGAGGCCGGGAGGCGACGGCTTCAGCCGCCGCCATCGCCCTTGCGCGGCCATCGGTGGATTCCGGCTCGCCGCCTCCAGCCATCCACCGAAAGGCCGCGAGGCGGATCTCCCCCGGCATGGGAGACGCGGCGGTTCACCAGGAGGGCAGCACCGAGCCCTTGAACTTCTCGATGATGAACGCCTTCACCTCCGGCGAATGGTAGGATTCGACGAGGGTCTTCACCCAGGGTTTGTCCTTGTCGCCGGCGCGCACGGCTATGAGGTTCACGTAGGGCCCCTTGGCATCTTCCCTGAGGATCGGATCGTTGACGGGATCGAGGCCGGCGGACGTGGCATAATTGGTATTGATCGCGGCGGCGTCGACATCCTCCAGCGCGCGCGGGGTCTGTGCCGCCTCAAGCTCGATGAAGCGCAGCTTCTTCGGGTTCTCGATGATGTCGATCACCGTCGGCTTGAAGCCGACGCCGTCGCGCAGCTTGATCACGCCCTTGTCCTGCAGCAGCAGCAGCGAGCGCCCGCCATTGGTCGGGTCGTTCTGGATGGCGATGGTGGCGCCGTTCGGCACCTCGGCCCAGCTCTTCCACTTCCTGGAATAGACGCCGAGCGGGAAGTTCACCGTGAGCGCGACCGGCTCGATCCCGTAGCCGCGATCGGCCTTCTGGTTGTCGAGATAGGGCTGGTTCTGGAACGAATTGGCCTCGATCTCGCCGGCGTCGAGCGCCTGGTTCGGCACCACGTAGTCGGAGAACTCGATGATCTTGATGTCGAGCCCCCTGGCCGCCGCCACGGGCTTCACCGCCTCGAGGATCTGCGCGTGCGGGCCGGGGGTGGCGGCGATGCGGATCGTCTCGGCAGAAGCCGGCAATGACGCGAGAAGCAGCGCGGCGGCAAGAAACGGGGAGCGCAGGAGAGTGGAGCACAGGAGAGTCATGTGGATCTTCCGGTGGGGTCGGGAGGGTTCAGGAACGTCGCAGCCGCCGGTTCACCCGGCGCGCAAGCGTCTCGCCGAGGGTCTGGACCGACTGGACGAGGATGATGAGGACGACGACGACGACCAGCATCACCTCGGGCATGAAGCGCTGGTAGCCGTAGCGGATGCCGAGGTCGCCGAGCCCGCCGCCGCCGACCGCGCCGACCATGGCGGAGTTCGACAGCAGGCTGACGATGGTCAGCGTCAGGCCGAGCACGAGGCCGGGAAGCGCCTCGGGTATCAGCACCTTGCGTACGATCTGCAACGGAGTCGCGCCCATGGCGAGCGAAGCCTCGACGAGCCCGTAATCGACCTCGCGGATGGCCGCCTCGACGATGCGGGCGATGAAGGGTGTCGCCGCGATGGAGAGCGGCACGATCGCCGCCGTGGTGCCGATCGAGGTGCCGGCGACGAACCGCGTGAACGGTATGATGGCGACCACGAGGATGATGAAGGGCGTCGAGCGCGTGGCATTCACCACGATGCCCAGCACGCGGTTGATCGCCACGGCCTCGAACAGCTCGCCCTTTCCGCTGGTCGCGAGGAAAATGCCGAGCGGCAGCCCGGCCAGCGTGCCGACCAGCGTGGCGACCGCGACCATGTAGAGGGTCTCGAACGTCGAATCGAGGATGAGGTTCAGCAGTTCAGGCGACATGGCCGATCACCTCCGCGGCAACGCCCTGCGCCTCCAGGGCGGCGATCAGGGCTCCATCCGTCCAGGCCGCCGTCGGCACGCCGACATAGAGCAGCGCGAAGGGATGCTCGCCGATGCTGTCGATCTGGCCGCCGAGCAGGGCGACATCGATGCCGAGCTCGCGCGCCAGCCGGGTGAGCACCGGCCGGCCGGCGGCTTCCCCGGTCAGCACCAGGCGCAGGACCGTCTGCGTCGCGTGGGTCGGGTCGGTTCCGAGCCGCCCCGCGAGCGAGGCCGGGACCTCGCGGCCGGGCAGGCTGCCGATGAACGAGCGGGCCGTCGCGGTGCGCGGATGCGCGAACACCTCGTGCACCGGCCCTTCCTCGATGATGCGGCCGGCTTCGATCACGCCGACGCGGTGGCAGATCTCCTTGATCACCGTCATCTCATGCGTGATCAGCACGATGGTGACGCCGAGCTCGGCATTCACGCGGGCGAGCAGGGCGAGGATGGAGCGGGTGGTTTCGGGGTCGAGCGCGCTCGTCGCTTCGTCGGAGAGCAGCACTTTCGGGTCGGTCGCCAGCGCGCGGGCGATGCCGACGCGCTGCTTCTGCCCGCCCGACAGCTCGACCGGATAGCGGTCGCGCTTGTCGGTGAGCCCGACGAGTTCCAGCAGCCGCTCCACCTTCCCGCGTATCGCCGCGCGGGAGAGGCCGAGGAGCTCCAGCGGCAGCGCCACATTGTCGAAGGCGGTGCGCGAGGATAGCAGGTTGAAGTGCTGGAAGATCATGCCGATCTTGCGCCGCTCCGCCCGCAGCGCGCGCTCCTCCAGCCGGTTGACGGTCACGCCGTCGACGATGACGTCTCCCCGGCTCGGCCGCTCAAGCCCGTTGATGGTGCGGATGAGCGTCGACTTGCCGGCGCCGGAGCGGCCGATCACGCCATAGATCTCGCCGCGCGGAATGCTGAGCGAGACATCCTTCAGCGCCTCGACGACCGCATCGCTGCCCCGCGCCGGAAACGACTTCGAGACGCCGTCGAGCACGATGGCAGCGCCGCCGCCGCCCCCGGCCCGATCCGGCCCGGTGCCGGACGCGGGCGCCGCCGCGGCAGGGCCGGGAAATGCGGCGCCCGGCGCGAGGTCGCGGAAATAGGCCGGCGGGAATCCGGGAGCGGCGGTGTCCTGAAGCATCATGTGCCGTTGGTCTGCAACGAGAAGGTTCACGCGGCGCGCGGCAGCGCCGGCGCGCCCGCGCGGGCGGCCAGGCGCCGCCGCTCGCGGTCGAGCTTCGCCCGCACGGCGCCGGCCGTCAGCCCGTCGCGGCGCAGGATCAGGTCGACGATCGGATCGGCCAGGATCTCGTCGATGGTGGGTTCATGGGCGGGAACGGGCGCATCGGCACCCGGAAAGATCACGGAGTTCATCGCTGTTGTCCCAATACGCGGATGCCCGTCATGCGGGGCGGTCCGGCAGTCTCGGCTTATGGCGGAGAGGGCTAGGCCCGGAAGGGACGTCGACAACACGCTGTCATGGCTCAGCTCCTGAAGCTCGTTGCCCGACCACGAAGTCGCTCCGTGGCGCTTTAGCGTTGGTGACGCGGTGCAAGCTGCCGGGTGTCAAATCCCGCGATCCGGCAGCGCCTGCCGCCGGACGACATGTTAGATAGCAGCTGGCGGGAAGAAGTCAATTAATTTTGTAGACTACTTGATTCACCCGCGATTGCATGATTTGTGCTCAATCGCATAATAAATATGCATAACTAGTATTCCATAAAATCACTAGATTACCGGTTCGGCTCCGGCCTTCCTGATGTCACCGGCGCATCACGCGCTTCCCGACCATTCAGGAGTGAACCCATGACAACGCTTTCCGGCCGCTGGCTCGGCGCCACCCTCGGCGCGGCCCTGGCCGCTTTGGCCGTGCTGCCCGCCCATGCGGCCGACAGGATCAAGATCGGCGTCATCGGCGGCGACGAGGAGGAGATCGCCGAAGTGGCGAAGAAGGTCGCCGCCAAGGACGGCCTCGACATCCAGATCGTCGCCTTTTCCGACTACACGCTGCCGAACGAGGCGCTCTCGCGGGGCGACCTCGACGCCAATGCGTTCCAGCACAAGCCCTATCTCGATTCGCAGATCGCCTCGCGCGGCTATCGGATCGCGCCGGCCGGCTTCACCATCGTCGAGCCGATCGGCTTCTATTCGGTGAAGTTCAAGAACTTCAAGGACTTGCCGGAGGGCGCGCAGATCGGCATTCCGAACGATCCGTCGAATGGCGGGCGGGCGCTGAACCTGCTGGCGGCCAACGGCCTCGTCACGCTCGCACCGGGCAAGGGTCTGCTGCCGACCGTGCTCGACGTCACCGACAATCCCAGGAAGGTGACATTCCGTGAGCTCGACGCCGCGCTGCTGCCCAAGCAGCTTCCCGACCTCGACGGCGCGGTGATCAACACCAATTACGCGCTCGGTGCCCATCTCGACCCGCGCAAGGACGCGCTGGTGCAGGAGAGCCGGATCAACAATCCCTATGGCAATTTCATCGCCGTGCGGGCCGGCGACGAGACCAGGCCGGCGATCGTGAAGCTGGTGAAGGCGTACCAGTCGGACGAGGTGAAGGACTTCCTGGACAAGCGCTTCAAGGGCGCCGTGCTTCCGGCGTGGTGAACCGGGGCCGGACCGGGTCCGGCCGGTCCGGCGGCTGGTGCCGGGGGGATGCGGGGCGCGGAAGACCGGCGCCGAGGTGTTTCCCCGGCGCCGTGAAGGATGTCAGAGCCCGGTGCGCAGCACCGCGTCGGCGACGACGATCTTCTTCGGCAGCAGGCCGAGGTTGAAGAACGTGTCGGCCACCAGCTGCTGGTCGGCGATCACCTTGTCGGTGAGCGGGGCGACGCCGAAGCTCTGCCGCGCGACGGCAACCGCGAGCACCGGCGCCGGGATGCCGGTGGAGGGCGCGAGTTCGGCGACGGCGGCGGGCGGGTCCTTCTGGATCCAGTCGTCGGTCTCGCGGATCGCGGCGATCAGCTGGCCGACGACCTTTGGGTTGGCCTCGGCGAATTTCCGCGAGCCGAGGTAGAACTGGTAATTGGGCACGATGCCCTCGGCGGTGGTCAGGGTGCGCGCCTTGATCGCCACCTCGGCGGAGGCCTGGAACGGGTCCCAGATCGCCCAGGCGTCGATGGCGCCCTTCTCGAAAGCGGCGCGGGCATCGGCCGGCGGCAGGAACTTGGTGGTGATGTCGGCATAGGCGAGGCCTTCCTTCTCCAGCGCCTTCACCAGCAGAAAATGCACGTTGGAGCCCTTGTTGAGGCCGACAATCCTGCCCTTGAGCTCCTTCACCGACTGGATCGGGCTGTCCTTCGGCACCAGGATCGCCTCGCCCTTCGGCGCCGGCGGCTCGTTGGCGAGATAGACGAGATTGTCGCTGGCCGCCTGGGCGAAGATCGGCGGCGCCTCGCCGGTCTGGCCGATATCGATGGCACCGGCATTCAGCGCCTCCAGCATCTGCGGCCCGGCGGCGAATTCGGCCCATTTCACCGAGATGCCGAGCGGCTCCAGCTTCTTCTCCAGAATGCCGCGCCCCTTGAGCAGCACCAGCGTGCCGTATTTCTGGAAGCCGACGCGCACCTCGCCTCCCGCGGCGAAGGCCGGGCGCAGGCCCGGTGCGGAGAGCGAGGCGGCGAGGCCGGCGGCGCCGGCGAACAGGGTTCGGCGGGAAAGCGTGGTCGAAAGCTTGGTCGAAAGCTTGGTCATGGGGTGAGCCTTTCGGATGGTGGGCGGCGCGGGGTTGGCCGCCCTGTCGGCGTTCAGGAGGCGAAGAGCTGGTCGAGGATGCGGCCTTCGAGCTGGGCGAGTTCCGTCGAGCCGCGCTGGCGCGGACGCGGCAGGTCGACCTCGAGATCGAGCGCGACCCGGCCGGCATCGATGAGGATCACGCGGTCGGCGAGCGCGAGGGCTTCGGCGACGTCGTGCGTCACCAGGATGGCGGTGAAGCGCTGCTCCAGCCAGATTCGCTCGACCAGACGCTGCATCTCGATGCGGGTCAGGGCGTCGAGCGCGCCGAGCGGCTCGTCGAGCGCCAGCAGGCGCGGGCCGGAGGCGAGCGCGCGCGCCAGCGCCACGCGCTGCTTCTGGCCGCCCGAGAGGACGGCCGGCCATTCGCCGGCGCGGTCGGCCAGCCCGACCTCGGCGAGGATGGCGCGGGCGCGCTGGTGACGGATATCGCCCTTCACCGAGGCCGGCAGGCCGACATCGACATTTCCCAGCACCCGCTCCCAGGGCAGTAGGCGCGGCTCCTGGAACATGATGCGCGTGGCCTCGCCGTCATGCGGGCCGTCGAACACGATGCGTCCCTGGCTCGGCTGGTCGAGCCCGGCGATTAGGCGCAGCAGCGTGCTCTTGCCGCAGCCGCTCTTGCCGACGACGGCGACGAACTGGCCGGCGGGAACGGCGAGGTCGATGCGTTCCAGCACGCGCTTCGGCCCGAACCGATGGCCGAGCTGCTCGAAGGCGATGCCGAGCCCGCGCGTCTCGCCCGCGGGCCTGTCGAAGCTGGAGGGAGCGGGCGCGACCGACATCGGCTCAGCTCCGCGGCGACTGGAAGGCCGGGTGCCATTGCAGGCACGCCCGTTCCAGCCAGCGGGTGAGCACGTCGGCGAGCTTGCCGAGCAGCGCATAGATGAGGATCGCCAGCACCACGATGTCGACCAGCAGGAACTCGCGGGCCTGCATCGCCATGTAGCCGAGGCCGGAGGAGGCGGCGATGGTCTCCGCCACGATCAGCGTCAGCCACATGATGCCGAGCGCGAAGCGCAGGCCGACGAAGATGGAGGGCAGCGCGCCCGGCAGGACGACCCGCCGGAACAGGGTGAGGGGCGTCATGCCGTAGACGCGGCCCATCTCGATGAACTGCGGGTCGACGGTGCGCACCCCGTGCAGCGTGTTGATGTAGATCGGGAAGAACACGCCGAGCGCCACCAGGAACAGCTTGGCCTCCTCGTCGATGCCGAACCACAGGATGACGAGCGGGATCAGCGCCAAATGCGGCACGTTGCGGATCATCTGCAGCGTGGTGTCGGTGTAGCGGTGCGAGAGATCCGACAATCCGTTGGCGATGCCGAGCGCCAGCCCGATGCCGCCGCCGACCACCAGGCCGCTCAGCGCGCGCAGCGTGCTCACGCCCATGTTGCGCAGGAGCTCGCCCGATTTCAGCGCCTGCCAGCCGGCGGCGGCGACGGCGGAGGGCGCGGGCAGCACGTTCGGCGCGATGAAGCCGACCTGCGACAGGTACTCCCAGCCCGCGACCAGCAGCACCGGCAGAACCCATCCGGCGATGCGGGCTTCCAGCGATGCGAGACGCAGGCGCCGCGCCTTGACGGTCTGCTCCCCGGTGGCGGCGACCCGGGCGTCGAGCTCGGCAAGCGACATGGCGGACTCCTGTTGCATCAGGCGCGGGATCAGATGGCGTGGGCGGCGTAGAGTGCGGTCAGCACGTCGGATTTCAGCTCGGCGATGCGGGCGTCCCGCCGGTCGCGCGGGCGCGGCAGCTCGACGTCGAGCGCGAAGCGCACCATGCCGGGATGCGCGCCCATGGTGATGACCCGGTCGGCCAGGAACAGCGCCTCGTCGACGTCATGCGTCACCAGGATGAGGGTGATGGCGTGCTGGCGGGCGACGCCGACCAGCAGGTCCTGCAGCTTCATCCGGGTGAAGGCGTCGACCGCGCTGAACGGCTCGTCGAGCAGCAGCAGCTGCGGCTGGGTGTTGAGGCTGCGCGCGATCGAGGCGCGCTGCGCCTGTCCGCCGGAGAGCTCCTTGGGCAGCGCCGCCTCGCGGCCGGCGAGGCCGACCTCGGCCAGGATCCGCGACACCCGCTCATTGCCGATGCCGGTGCCGCCGGTGCCGAAGGCGACATTGTCGGCGACGTTGAGCCATGGAAACAGGCGCGGCTCCTGAAACACGAAGCCGATCTCGCGGTCGAGGCCGCGTAGCGGCCGGCCGCCGAACACCACGTCGCCGTCATAGTCCTGGTCGAGGCCGGCGATGATGCGCAGCAGCGTGCTCTTGCCGCAGCCGCTCGGGCCCACCAGCGCGACGATCTCGCCCTCGGCGACGGAGAGCTCGACATGGCGCAACACCGTGGTTTCGCCGAAGCGCTTGGCCGCCACCCGCACCTTGAGAAGTTCGGTCATTCGAGCCTCCTCAGCCGAGCCGCGTTTCATAGGAATCGCGCCAGTACAGCGCCCGCTGCTCCAGCGCCTTGAGCAGCGTGTCGGACAGCTTTCCCAGCAGCGCCAGCATGAGGATCGCGGCGATGACGATGTCCGGCCGGCTGATCTCGCGCCCATCGGTGAGCAGGTAGCCGAGGCCCTGGGTGGCGGCGATGAGCTCGGCGGCCACAAGGCACATCCAGGCGAGGCTGAGACCCTGGCGCAGCCCGGTGAACAGGCTCGGCAGCGCGGCGGGCAGGAAGATGCGCCGCACCAGCGCGACCGGGCCGAGACCGTACATCTCGCCCACCTCGACCAGCTTGCGGTCGACATTGCGGATGCCGGCGATGAGGCCGAGATAGACCGGGAAGAAGGAGCCGATGGCGATCAGCGTCACTTTCGGCCCCTCGTCGATGCCGAGCCAGAGCAGCAGCAACGGCACCCAGGCGAGGCCGGGAATGGCGCGCAGCGCCTGGAAGGTGGGGTCGAGGATGGATTCGGCCCGCCGGTTCAGCCCGACGATCGAGCCGATCGGCAAAGCGAGCGCGACGCCGATGGCGTAGCCGCCCAGCACGCGCGCCGTGCTGACGCCGAGATGCGTCAGGAGGCCCTGGCCGTAGAGTTCGCGCACGGTCTCCAGGATGGCGCTCGGCGGCGGCATCAGCCGGGCCGGCACGAGGCCGAAGGAGACCGCCGCCTCCAGCCCGGCGAGCAGCAGGGCCGGCACGAGCAGGCCCCACAGGTTCGGCCGCGGCAGGGTCCAGTGCGCGCGGGAGGTGGCCGCCGGCGGCGGCGTCACGGCGCGCGTGGCCGGGGGGCGCGCAATGTCGGAGATGTCGGTCACTGACCCTTGACCTTCGCCTGCGTCTCGACGGCGACGCGCGCGAAGCGGTCGTCGACCAGTTCGCCGATATATTTGTCGAGATCGGTGCCCTTGCGGACGATCTCCTCCTGGAGCAGCAGCGGCGCGGTGGCCTTCAACGTGCCGATATGCTGGTCGTCGGGGACGGCCTTGGTGAAGTTGGCGCGGGTGAACTGTCGCGCGATCACCGCCTTGGACTGCTTGGATTCCTCGGCGACGATGGCGATGGCCTCGTCCTTGTTGGCGAGGATCCACAGGCGGGCGCGCTCATAGACGTTCAGCACCCGCTGCAGGTGCTGCGGGTATTTCTCGATGAACTGGTCGGTGGTGTTGAGGAAGCCGTAGCTGGAGAAATCCGGGTTGCGGTAGATGGTCTTGCTGCCGGCCTCGAGCTCGGTGGCGGCGATGAAGGGATCGAGCCCGGCCCAGGCGTCGACATCGCCGCGCTCCAGCGCGGTACGCCCTTCCGGATGCTGAAGGTGGACGATCTGGACGTCGTTCTTGCTCAGCCCGTGGGCGTTGAGCGCGCGCAGCAGGAAGAAGAACGGGTCGGTGCCCTTGGTGGCGGCGACCTTCTTGCCCTTGAGCTCCGGCACGGAAGTGATCGGCGAGTCCTTGGTGACGAGAAGGGTCGAGGCTTCCTGCGTGTTGAAGATGTAGACGGTCTTCACCGGCTGGCCGTTGGCCCGGCTCACCAGCGCGGAGATGCCGGAGGTCGAGGCGAAATCGCTGCTGCCGCTGTTGAGATATTCCAGCGCGCGGTTGCTGCCCTGGCTGAGCACCCATTTGACCGTGATGCCGTCCGGCTTGAACTCTTCCTCGAGCCAGCCGAAGCGTTTGATCACCAGGCTTTCCGGCGAGTAATAGGCATAGTCGAGCCTGATCTTGGCCGGCGCTTGCGCACGGGCGATGCCGGCCCCGCCGAGCCCGAGGGCCAGCCCGGCGATCAGCACCGCCCGCCTGTGCCAATATGCGCGCGCACCTTCGGTCCTGTTCATGTCGATCCCCGGTCGTTGATGGCGCGCGGCGTCGGAGCGCCGCCGGCTCAGGTTGTTTTTAAAGTCTACATATTAACTATACAATAGCTAGCCCATCCGCGCGCGTCGTTCTCGGCGAACGCGGCGAAGCCGGCTGGAAGGGTTGTGTGGCGACGGGGCCGCAAACCGGGGGGCCGGGTCCGGCAGCATCGGAGAAAGGCGGCGGGGCCTTGCCGCAGGGATCCGACGGTTCGCGGTGCAGGCGGTCGCCGCGGTCGCCGGCTGGATGCCGCCGGTGACCAAGCCACGTTGTTCGTCATCGCGTCCGGCTGCGGCGCGCGAGGCGATGGCCGAGGCGCCGGGCGGGTTCGTCGCGCTGTTTTTCGCCGCCCATGTCCGGGCGATCCGAGAGCCGGCACCACCGGCGATGCCGTCGCTGCGCCGCCGCGCGTGGTTCCGGCCCGGTCTCAGGTCGCGGCGAGGTCGGCTGGCCTGCCCTGTCGTTTTGTCGCCGCAGCCTTACGCCGATTTCGCGCGCGCCGCCGGATGGACGAGCGTGCAGCGGGCACGCCACGCATCCTCGATCATGGTCGCCAGCGAGGAGCGCGGGGAGGTCCAGCCGAGTTCCGCCTCGGCCGCCGCGCTGCCGGAGACCAGGCGTGCCGCGTCGCCCGGCCGCCGGTCGCCGATCTCCACCGGGATCGGCCGTCCGGTCACCTGCTGCGCCGCGCGCACGACGTCGTGCACCGAATAGCCGTGGCCGCTGCCGAGGCAGAACACCCGGCTGTCCTTGCCGGCTTCCAGCCATTTCAGCCCGAGCAGATGCGCCTCGACGAGATCGACGACATGCACGTAGTCGCGGATGCAGGTGCCGTCCGGGGTGGGATAGTCGGCGCCGAACACGGTGAGCCGGTCGCGCGCGCCGGCCGCGACGTCGAGGGTGATCGGGATGAGGTGGGTCTCCGGCAGGTGGAACTCGCCGATCTCGGACTCGGGATCGGCGCCGGCGACGTTGAAATAGCGGAAGATGACCGACTTGAGGCCGAAGGTCTGGCGGAAATTGCCCAGCATGTCCTCGATGGCCCGCTTGGACGCGCCATAGGCGTTGATCGGGTGCTGCGGCGTGTCCTCCTGCAGGCCGACGCCGTCATGGTCGCCATAGATCGCGCAGGTCGACGAGAAGATGACGTCGAGGCAGCCGGCCGCGATGGCCGCCTCGAACAGGTTCAGCGAGGTGGCGATGTTGCCGCCCCAATATTTTCCCGGATCGCGGATCGCCTCGTCCACCTGGCTGAGGGCGGCGAAATGCATGACCGCCTGTGGCCGCCAGCGCGCGAACACCTCGTCGAGGCGGGCGCGGTCGCGCAGGTCGCCTGGTTCGAACGGCCCGAAACGGACCGCCTGCTCCCAGCCGGTTTCGAGGTTGTCGTAGGTGATCGGCGTATAGCCGGCCGTTTTCAGGGCCTTGCAGGCATGCGAGCCAATATAGCCCGCGCCACCGGTCACCAGTATATTACCGCCCATCGATAAGGATGCCCCGGATGAACGGTGTCGACGCGCCATTGATTGTCGACAGCATCATGAACGTATAATTCGCGTCAAAGCACCCGTCCCGATAAAATTCTAAATATCTTGTTCAACAACAATCTCTTAACAAGGAATAGCCGAAGCGCTCCGGCCAAGTCAATAAACCGTCCGGCGCATGACGGATCGTCTTGCCCCACCGGCCTGTCGCGGCCGTGCCGGCGCGGCCGCCGCCGGCTTGGCCAAGCGCCGGGCCGCGATCTATGTTGGCGCCCCTTCGTCCCGGCGCCCGGCCGGGCATCCTTCCTTCCCGAAACCTGAGGTTTTCGCCATGCCCGGCGCGCTCGACGGCATCAAGGTTCTCGACCTGTCGCGGATTCTCGCCGGCCCCTGGGCGACGATGACGCTCGGCGATCTCGGCGCCGAGGTGTGGAAGATCGAGCAGCCCGGTGCCGGCGACGACACGCGCGGCTGGGCGCCGCCGGCCGCCGGCGGCATCGCCACCTATTATCTCGCCGCCAACCGCAACAAGAAGAGCCTCGCCGTCGATCTCGGCACGCCGGAGGGGCTCGCCATCGTCACCGGGCTCGCGGCGAAAGCCGACATCGTCATCGAGAATTTCCGCCCCGCCAGCCTGCGCAAGTTCAGGCTGACCTATGACGACCTGAAGGCGGTCAATCCGCGGCTGATCTATTGCTCGATCTCCGGCTACGGGCGCGGCAACGCAATGGAGGAGCGGCCGGGCTATGATTTCGTCATCCAGGCCGAGAGCGGCTTCATGGCGATCACCGGCGAGCCGGACGGCGAACCGATGAAGCTCGGCGTCGCTTTCGTCGATCTGGTTTCCGGCATGAACGCGGTGCAGTCGATCCTTGCCGCGCTCTATATGCGCGAGCGCACCGGCCGGGGGCAGGCGATCGACATCGCGCTGGTCGACGGGGCGTTCTTCCTGCTCGCCAATGTCGCCTCCGCGCATCTCAATACCGGGCAGGACGCCCGGCGCTTCGGCAACGCCCATCCCAGCATCGTGCCCTACCAGATCTTCGCCTGCGCCGACGGGCGCCTCGCGCTGGCGGTCGGCAATGACGAGCAGTATCGCCGGCTGTGCGTGAACGTGCTGGAGATGCCCGAGCTCGCCGCCGATCCGCGCTTCCTCACCAATCGCGGCCGGACGGAGAACCGGGCCGAGCTGCTGCCGCAGCTTTCCCTGGCGATCGCCGCCTTCGCCCTCGCCGATATCATCGCGCGGCTCAACCGCTTCGGCATTCCGGCCGGCGAGGTGCGCTCGGTGGCCGAGGCTTTCGCCGGCGAGACCGCGCGGCTGCGCGAGACCATCGTCGAGACGCCGCATCCCACCATCGGCACCTTCCGCTCGGTGCGCAGCCCGCTGCGGCTGTCGGACGCTCCGCCGACGGTGCGCACGGTGCCGCCGGGGGTGGGCGAGCATACGGACGAGGTGCTGGCCGACGTGCTGGCCTATCCGCCGGAGCGGATCGCCAGCCTGCGCGAGGACGGGATCATCGGCTGAGGGCGATGATTAGCCGGCGCATTGTTGGCTAGAGCCTTCATTCGCCGAGCAGATTGGCTTTCACCCGCATCAGGTGGCGGGCGATGGCGGCTTCCGCCTCGCGCCCGTCGCGCGCCCGCAGCGCGGCGACGATCTCGCGATGCTCCTGCCGGTAGAGGTCGCGGCGCTCGGCGGTGATGGAGCGCCGCTTCAGCTCGCCCCACTCGGCATGGTCGCGGGCGGCGGTGATGGTGGCGTAGAGGCTCACCATCAGCCGGTTATGCGTCGCCTCGGCGATCACCTGGTGCAAG
This sequence comes from Ancylobacter sp. GW821-FHT10E12, assembly GCF_058809335.1. Classification (NCBI taxonomy): domain Bacteria; kingdom Pseudomonadati; phylum Pseudomonadota; class Alphaproteobacteria; order Hyphomicrobiales; family Xanthobacteraceae; genus Ancylobacter; species Ancylobacter sp. GW821-FHT10E12. The sequence goes on from NZ_JBXASN010000011.1 coordinate 103,817, forward strand.
GCGGCGTCCCATTTCTCGAATTCCTCGAAGCCGTCGCTGGCCTCGGCGCGGCGGTTGCACTCTTCCATCCGCTCGAAATCGGCGGCATTGGCGTTCATCACCACCAGCTGGGCGAGGCGCGGCTCGACGATGAGGCGTGCCGCCATGATCTCGGCCGGGCTGGCGTCGCTGGCCGGCCGCGCCGGCTCGTTCGCCCCAGGCACCGGCCTGGCGACATAGGTGCCGGAGCCGATGATCCGCACCACCCTGTTCTGCGCCTCGAACACCGACAGCACGTCGCGCACCACCGAGCGCGGCACGCCGAGCTGCTCGGCGATCGCCCGCTCGGTCGGCAGCCGGGCACCGGGCGCATAGCGGCCGGAGCCGATGGCCTGGTTCAGGAAGTCCTGCACCAATGTCGCCGGCTTGCGGTCGATGACGATGCTGTTCATCGGCGGTCTCGCTGTGTATCCGGCATTTGGTATACCAATATCCGTGCCGACTTCAATTACAATAACAAGAAATTCAATGCGATATCGACAAGTTGCCGAGATACCCGATTGACATCTGGTCAACCAATATGGCCAAATATAACAGAATTGGTGAACCAATCAAGGGCAGAACATGAAATTCGCCACCTATATCCACCAGGGGCAGGAGCAGGTCGGGCTGGTCGATGAGGATGCCGGGCGCATCTATCGCGTCGAGGCCGCCGGCATGGTCGACCTCATCGCCCGCTTCGCCGAGATCGCCCCGGCCATCCGCATGAACGGCAATGGTGCCGATCTTGACGAGGTGACGCTCATCGCCCCGATCCCGCGCCCGCGCCGCAATATCTTCTGCGTCGGCAAGAACTACCGCGACCATGCGAGGGAATTCGCCAATTCCGGCTACGAGGCCGGGGCGGTGAAGGGCGCCGAGATCGACGACTATCCCGCGGTGTTCACCAAGCCCGGTACCTGCGTGGTCGGGCCCGGTGCATCGGTCGACACCCATCCCAGGGTCACCAGCGCGGTCGACTACGAGGTCGAGCTCACCATCGTCATCGGCAAGGGCGGGCGCGACATCTCCCGCACCGACGCCGCCAGCCACATCTTCGGCTACACCATCATCAACGACGTCACCGCCCGCGACCGGCAGAAGAACCACCGCCAATGGTTCCTCGGCAAGGCGCTCGATACCTTCTGCCCGATGGGGCCGTGGATCACCACCGCCGACGAGGTGGATGCGCAGAACCTGCAGGTGCGCACCTGGGTGAACGGCGAATTGCGCCAGGACGCCAATACCAGCGACCTGATCTTCGACATTCCCGGCCTGATCGAGACCATTTCCGCCGGCACCACGCTGGAGCCGGGCGACCTCATCGCCACCGGCACGCCGGCCGGCGTCGGCCTCGGCTTCAACCCGCCGAAATTCCTCAAGGCGGGCGACAACGTCACCATGTCCATCAGCGGGCTCGGCACCCTGAGCAACCCGTTTGCCTGATCCCTGCGCCTGACGATGCGTGCCTGATCCCGCGCGCCGCGGCGTGCAACAGACAAGCCGAAGCGCACCCAGAAAAGCGCCGGCTCCGGGAGGAAAAATGGCCCTGCTTACTCTCGCGACGCCCCCGCGGGCGCTCGCCCTGCCGCGCTGGCTCGGCCTCGAAGGCCTGGTCATCGGCGGCGCCATCGCCGCGCTGGTGGTGCTCGTCGTGCTGCCCGTCCTGTCGCTGGTGGCGGCGAGCGTGTGGAACGGCGGGCTCACCGGCGAATTCTTCGTCGCCGCGCTCACCGGCCCGTCCTATCTCCGGGCGCTCGGCAATTCGCTGATCCTCGGCGCCTGGACCGGCCTGCTCAGCATCGCCATCGGCGTGCCGCTGGCCTGGGCGGTCAGCCGCACCAACGTCCCCGGCAAGGGGCTGATCCAGGTCACGGCGACGCTGTCCTACCTGTCGCCGCCCTTCCTCACCGCCATCGCCTTCGTCAACCTGTTCAGCCCCAATGCCGGGGTGGCGAACGTGTTCCTGCGCGAGGTGCTGGGGCTCGATATCGGCTTCAACATCTTCACTATGAGCGGCCTCGTCTTCGTCACGGTGCTGCACACCTTCCCCTTCGTCTACCTGCTCGCCTCCAGCGCGCTGCAATCGGTGGACGCTTCCTACGAGGAGGCGGCGCAGATCCTCGGCGCCGGCAAGCTGCGCACCGCGCTCACCATCACCCTGCCGCTGGTGGCGCCGGCGGTGCTGTCGGGCACGCTGCTCGCCTTCGTCAACGCCATCGCGCTGTTCGGCTCGCAGGCGATCATCGGCCTGCCGGGGCGCATCGTCACCCTGCCGACCCGCATCTACGCGCTGTTCGACTACCCGCCGCAATATGGCGTCGCCTCGGCATTGTCGCTGCTGTTCATCGCCATCACCGTGGTCGCGCTTTATCTCCAGCGCGCCTTCCTCGCCCGGCGCTCCTATGTGACGTTGGCCGGCAAGGGTGCCCGCCCGCAGCTCATGGATCTCGGGCCGTGGCGCTGGGCGCTGTTCGCGCTCTGCGTCGTCGCCTTCCTCGTCGCCATCGCGCTGCCCTATGGCACGCTGATCGCGGTGTCGTTCTCCAAGTCCTGGGGCCTCGCCTTCTGGCAGAACCTGACGCTGGACAACTACTATTTCGTCCTCGTCGAATATGACGTCACGCGGCGGGCGATCCTCAACAGCCTGATGCTCGCCACCATCGCCGCCACCGCCTGCGTGCTGCTCGGCGCCGTCATCTCGTGGATCGACCTGCGCACCCGGCTGCCGGGCCGGCGGCTGCTCGACTATGCCGCGCTGATCCCGCTCGGCCTGCCGGGAATCGTCATGGCGGTCGCCCTGCTGCAGTTCTGGCTGAAGATGCCGGTGGCGCTCTACGGCACCTTCGCCATCCTGCTGCTAGCCTATGTCGGGCGCTACGTGCCGCTCGGGGTGCGCGCCGCCAATTCCTCGCTGCGCCAGATCGACCCGTCGCTGGAGGAAGCCGCGCAGATCCTCGGCGCCTCCTGGTGGCAGACCATGAAGGAGATCACCCTGCCGCTGATCCGGCCCGGCCTGTTCGCCGGCTGGCTGCTGGTCTTCGTGCCGGTGATCCAGGAACTCAGCGCCTCGATCCTGCTGTTCTCCTCGCAGTCCATCACCCTCGCGGTGGCGGTCTACAACCTCTACGAGACCGGCTACACCGAACCCGTCGCCGCGCTCGCCATGGTCAACATGGTCATCATCGCCGTCGCCATCGGCATCGCCCGCCATTTCGGCGGCAGCCGCATCGGCCTCAAGGCCGGCAACTAGAAAACGCTTCGGGAGCAACGCCTCATGGCTGGAATCCAGATCACGGGCCTGTCGAAATTCTACGGCGGCAGGGACAGCGGCAAGGGTGGCGGCAGGGGTGGCGGGGGAATGGCCGCGGTGAGCGGCCTCAACCTCGACATCAAGGACAACCAGTTCGTCACCCTGCTCGGCCCCAGCGGCTGCGGCAAGACCACCACGCTGCGTCTGATAGCCGGCTACATCACGCCGGATGTCGGCACCATCCGCGTCGGCGACCGCGTCGTCTCCTCCGCCGACGGCGTCGCCCCGCCGGACCGTCGCGGCATGGGCATGGTGTTCCAGAACTACGCGGTGTGGCCGCACAAGACGGTGTTCGAGAACGTTGTCTTCGGCCTCAAGCTGCGCAAGGTCCCCGCGGCCGAGGCGCGGCGCAGGGTGCTCGACACCCTCGCCATGGTCAATCTGGCCGGCCTCGAGAACCGCCTGCCCAACGAGCTCTCCGGCGGCCAGCAGCAGCGGGTGGCGCTCGCCCGCAGCCTCGTCGTCGAGCCCGGCATCCTGCTGCTCGACGAACCGCTGTCCAATCTCGACGCCAAGCTGCGCGAGAAGATGCGCGTCGAGCTCAAGCAGCTGCAGCGGCGCACCGGTATCACCTTCGTCTATGTGACGCACGACCAGGCCGAGGCGCTGGCGCTGTCCGATCAGATCGCGGTGATGCATGGCGGCGAGCTTCAGCAGTTCGGCACGCCGGACGATGTCTATCGCCGCCCCGCCAACAAGATCGTCGCCGATTTCATGGGCATCGTGAATTTCCTGCCCGGCATCGTCCAGGCCGGCGAGCGGGGCCTCGTCGTGTCGGTGGACGGGGTGCCGGTGCCGGCGCCGATCAACGGCGCCCTGTCGCCGGGCGAGCCGGTCGATCTCGCGGTGCGGCCGGAGAGCGTGCGGCTCGCGGTGGCGGGCGATGCCGGCGCGCTCGCCGCCACCGTCACCGAGACCACCTATCTCGGCAATCTCGTCGAATACTGGCTGCGGCTGGATTCCGGCACGGTGCTGCGCGCCCAGACCCATCCGCTCGAGCGCTTCGGCATCGGTGACCGCGTGACCCTGTCGATCGATGCCGCCGACTGCACCGTGTTTCCGCGCGCCGGCGGCGCCGCGCTCGCCCATTGACGCCCAAGGAGAAGCCCATGTCGACCAACGCCGCCCTCAAGCCCGCGCCGCGCGGGCAGGAGCACTGGACCCGGAACGGCGATTCCGACCTGTTCCTCTGGAATAAATCGCCGGAAGGCCGTGCGGCCGCCGGCACCGTGCTGTTCGTGCACGGCTCCTCCATGGCCTCGCAGCCGACCTTCGACCTGCAGGTTCCCGGACGCCCGCATTCCTCGGCGATGGACCATTTCGTCGAGAAGGGCTTCGACACCTGGACGCTCGACCTGCGCGGCTATGGCCGCTCCGACAAGCGCCCCGGCACCGAGGCGACCATCGCGCAGGGGGCGGAAGACCTCGTCGCCGCCACCGACTACATCATCAGGGAGACCGGCACGCCGGATTTCCTCGTCTACGGCATCTCGTCGGGCGCGCTGCGTGCCGCCGCCTTCACCGAGCTTCATCCCGAGCGGGTCAAGCGGCTGGCGCTCGATGCCTTCGTGTGGACCGGCGAGGGCAGCCACACGCTGGACAACCGCCGCAAGAAGCTGCCGGACTTCAGGCGCGGCGAGCGCCGGCCGATCGACAAGGCCTTCGTCCATTCGATCTTCAACCGCGACCATCCCGGCACCGCCGAAGACAAGGTGATCGAGGCCTTCGCCGACTCCATCCTGTCCTTCGACGATTCGATGCCGAACGGCACCTATATCGACATGTGCACCAACCTGCCGCTGATCGACCCGGCCAGGATCGCCGTGCCGACCCTCGTGATGCGCGGCGAGTATGACGGCATCGCCGGCTTCGACGACCTGATCGAGTTCTTCAAACGCCTGCCCAATTCCGACAAGCAGTTCGCGGTGATGCCGGGCATCTCGCATGCCTCGTTCCAGCAGAAGAACTACATGCTGGTCTATCACATCCTGCACGCGTTCTTCACGCAGCCGGAGCCGGTCTATCGCGGCGGCTAGATCGCGAGGATCAACGGAAACGCCAGATAAAACAAAACATCATCTAGGAGGAACACATGAGGACGCTCATTGGCCGGCGCGGGTTCACCCTCGCGCTCGGCCTGATCGCCGGGGTGCTCGCGCTGCCGGGTCCGGGTCACGCTGAAGACGTCGACATGACCAAGGCGAAGGTCGAGGGCAAGGTCGTCTGGTACACCTCGACCCCGATCGAGCAGGCCAACAAGCTCGCCCGGATGTTCGAGGAGAAGACCGGCATCAAGGTCGAGCTGTTCCGCTCCGGCGGCTCGGCGATCCTGCGCCGGTTCAACCAGGAACAGTCGGCCGGCCGCATCGCCGCCGACGTGCTCACCACCTCGGACCCCGCCGCCTCGAACGTCATGGCCGAGCAGGGCCTGTTCGTGCCGTTCAAGCCGGTCGACTTCGACAAGATCCCCGACACCGCCAAGGACAAGGACGGCAACTGGATCGGCCAGCGGCTCAACCTGATCACCATCTATATGCGCGGCGACAAGATCCCGGAGGCGGAGCGGCCGAAGAAATGGACCGATCTCACCGCCAAGGGCTTCGACAAGAAGCTGGTGATGACCGATCCGTCCTTCACCTCGCTGCAATTGTCGGTGGTCGGCACGCTGTCGCAGAAGCTCGGCTGGGACTACTACAAGCAGCTCGCCGACAATGACGTGATGGTGGTGCAGGGCAACCAGCAGGTCTCCGACAATCTCAAGCGCGGCGAGCGGCTGATCGCGGTCGGGGCGCTGGATTCCTACGCGGCGGAAGACCGCGCCAGCGGCCACGATATCGTCACCGTCTATCCCGCCGACGGCACCTTCGTCATTCCCTCGCCGACCGCGGTGGTGAAGGGCGGGCCGAACCCCGAGGCCGCCAAGGCCTTCGCCACCTTCATGATCGGCCCCGACGCGCAGAAGCTGTTCCCGGCCGATGGCGGCTATGCCGCGCGCAGCGACGTCGACCCGCCGGCCGGCAGCCCGAAGGTGACCGACCTCGTGATCATCCCGGTCGACTATGCGGCGCTGGAGAAGAACGCCGCCAAGGTGAAGGACGAGTTCAACGAGATCTTCCGCTGAACGTGAAGGCTGCGGGACGCCGCTCCCGTCGGCATTCGTCTGGTGGGCAAGATGTGCGTGCTTCGAGACGCGGGGCTTCACCCCGCTCCTCAGCCTGACGAAGGTGCTTTAAGATCCTCGTCATCCTGAGGTGCCCGGCATGGCCGGGCCTCGAAGGACGCACGGCCCTGTCACCCGATTTCCAGCTGGCCCTCAGCGCGGCTCGCCGAAGGCGGCGCGCAGCGCGTTCGCCAGGGCGCACAGGTCGGGATCCGGGGCGACGCGCAGCACCGCGAGGGTCTCCGCTTCCTCGATCACCTGCGCGAATTCGAGCACGCGGTGATATTCCGGCCGGTTCCAGAAATCGTGCACCACCACCGGCAGGCCGGCGGGGCCGAACAGGAAGGCGGCGAGCAGGCAGGCGACGCGGAAGCGGCCGTCGACAAAGACGAGATCGGGCGTGAAAGCCGGATCATGGTGCCAGGGCGCCAGCGCATAGGCGGGCCAGCGCCCGCGCAGGTTCGGGTCGCGCGGCTTGCCCCAGTTCTTCACCGGGCCGATATCGGCATGCAGCAGCGTGAGCCGCCCCGCCGCTTCCGCCTCGGCCAGCGCCGGGGCGAGGCGCAGCCGCGCGATCCAGGCCGGGTCGGAATCGACGCTGAGGATGCGCCCGGCGCCGAGCCGCACGAATTCGCCGGTCGAATGCCCGCAGCCATATTCGACGATGCCGCGCGCCGCCTCGGCATGGCGGCGCAGCACCGCGAGCTCGGCGGGGCTCAGGGTCGGCTGCAGCAGCAGCGCGGCCTCTTCCGCCTCTGCCGCCTCCGGCGGCTTGGTCGACAGGTTCATGGAATTCTCCGGGCGGCCTCGTGCCGTTGCCGATCAGATGCGCTGGCTGGTCGACGGAAAGTGCCTCCGAGCGACCGTCTGGAGCATGTTCTGACCGCAAGCATCGTTCAACCCTTGCGGAACCTGTCTCAGGCTAGCCGCGCCGGGCCTCCGTGGAAAGCCGGCTGCCGCACATTAGCCCGGCATGCCGGCCGGCTGCTGCTGGGTTATGCAATGGATGTTGCCGCCGCCGAGCAGGATCTCGCGCGTCGGCAGGCCGACGATCTCCCGGTCGGGGAACAGCCCGCCGAGAATGGTGGCCGCCGCCTCGTCATGGACGGGATCGAGAAGCGGCATCAGCACGAAGCCGTTGCCGACATAGAAATTCACATAGGACCCGCCCAGCCGCTCGCCGACCTGCCGGCTCATCGTGCCGCCGGAAGCGAGGTCGATCGCCTCTTCCCCGGTGCGGTAAAGCGGCCCCGGCAGCGGCAGCTTCACCACCTCGATGCTGCGCCCCCGCGCGTCATGCGCCTTGCTGAGGCGATCGAAGGCGTCGCGGGAGATGGCATGTTGCGGGTCGGCCGGGTCGTCGCACCAGGTCAGCGCGACGACGCCCGGCTTCACGAAGCAGGCGATATTGTCGATATGGCCGGAGGTCTCGTCGTCGACCAACCCGGCGCCGAGCCACAGGATGCGCGAGACGCCGAGATGGTCCTTCAGATGGGTCTCGATCTCCTCGCGGGTGAGATCGGGATTGCGGTTGGGGTTGAGCAGGCATTCCTCGGTGGTGAGCAGGGTGCCCTCGCCGTCGACATGGATCGAGCCGCCCTCCAGCACCAGCGGCGGCGCGTAGCGCGGCGCGCGCTCGGTCTCCAGCACCTTGGCGGCGATCAGCCGGTCCTGGTCGCACGGGGCATAGAGCCCGCCCCAGGCGTTGAACTCCCAGTCGACGCCGCGCAGCCGGCCGGCGGCGTCGGTGACGAAGGTCGGCCCGCTGTCGCGGCACCAGGAATCGTCGTTCGAGGCTTCGATGAGGCGCACGCCGGCGGGAAGCCGGGCGCGGGCATTGGCCCATTGAGCGGCCGAGACCAGCATGCTCACCGGCTCGAACCGGGCGATGGCGCCCGCCACGGCGGCGAAGGCGGTCTGGGCGGGGATCGCGCCTTCGCGCCAATTGTCCGGCCGCTCCGGCCAGATCATCCAGGTGCCTGCATGCGTCTCCCATTCCGCCGGCATGCGGAAGCCGTCGGCGGTGGGCAGGCTGGTCAGGGTGTCGCTCATGATCGGGTGGTGCTTCCGTCGAGGGTGAGCAGCGGGGCGTAGAGTTCCGGCCGGCGGTCGCGGAACACGCCCCAGCTGCGGCGTTGATGGGCGATGGCGTCGAGGTCGACGCTCGCCAACAGCACCGCCTCGTCGGTGCGGCTCGCCTCCGCCAGCTTGGCGCCGGTCGGGTCGGCGATGAAGGAGGAGCCGTAGAAGGTGATTTCGGTGCCGTTACGACCGGGCTCGAGGCCGATGCGGTTGGAGGCGACCAGCGGCATCAGGTTGGCGCCGGCATGGCCCTGCATCACCCGCTGCCAGTGGGCGGCCGAATCGAGGCCGGGGTCCTGCGGCTCGGAACCGATGGCGGTGGGGTAGAGCAGCACCTCGGCGCCTTTGAGCGCCATCACCCGCGCGCATTCCGGGAACCACTGGTCCCAGCAGATGCCGACCCCGATCCGCCCGACCGCGGTGTCCCATACCTTGAAGCCGGTATCGCCGGGCGAGAAATAGAACTTCTCGGTGTAGCCGGGCCCGTCCGGGATATGGCTCTTGCGGTAGACGCCGAGCACCGAGCCGTCGGCGTCGATCATGGCGAGGCTGTTATAGGCGGCCGGCCCGGCGCGCTCGAAGAAGCTGAGCGGCAGCACCACGCCGAGCTCGCGGGCCAGCGCGGCGAAATGCTGGATCAGCCGGTTGCCGGCGAACGGGGCGGCGAGGTCGAGGAATTCGTGGAGCTGGTCCTGGCAGAAATACGGCGTCTCGAACAGTTCCTGCAGCAGGATCAGCTGCGCGCCCTGCGCGGCCGCCTCGCGCACCAGCCGTTCGGCTCGGGCGATATTGCCGGGAATGTCCCAGTCGCAGCGCATCTGGGTGGCGGCGAGGGTAACGAGGCGCATGAAGGTCTCCGGGAGGCGGCACGGGTGGGCGCTCGAATGTCGGGGCGCTCAGTTGACGGCGCGCAACGGCTTTTCCAGCACCGCGAGCACGCGCGCAAGCTCGTGCCCTCGCTTGAGGATGAGCCCGGTCTGCGACACCACGGTGTAGGCGCCCTGGCGCCGGGCGAGGCGCGGGTCCTTTTCCACCCGGTAGATCGGCTGCTCGGTGGAGCGGCGGAAGATCGAGAACACCGCCCGCTCGCGGGTGAAGTCGATGGCGTAGTCGCGCCATTCGCCCAGCGCCACCATGCGGCCATAGAGGCCGAGGATGCGGTCGAGTTCATGGCGGTGGAAGGTGACGAGGCCGCCCCGCTCGGTGCGCAGCCCGGCGGGCAAGGCTATGGGATCGATATCGGCCAAGCGGCCCTCCGGCTGCATCGTGGACGTCGGCATCATTGAAACGTCATGATCGCCCCGCCGGCCGGCCGCCACAAGCCCCTGTTCACGCTCGACGGCGGCTTGGCGCCCAAGGGTCGCCGCACCCCGGCGCCCGAGCGCCGCCGGTCGCACGGGTCGACGCGCCCGCGTCCTCACGGCCTCGTTAACGACGGACACAGCGCCGCCAAGATTCGGCCTCTGCGCCGCCAAGCCCGGAGAGCAAATATTAACCATAGCGTCAGGCCGGTTCGCGAAGCGCATCGGTTTCCCAGCCCCCCAGCCCCCCGCGGCGTCGAACGGATCGCGCCTGGCGCTACTTAGGTTCAATCCCCAAATCCACTGAATACAGGTCGGCCTTCGCGCCGGCCTTCTTTTTTGGCCGGCTCGCCGCTTTTGCGCGATTGCCGATTTTTATGCGTGGATCGTTCAGGGAATCGGCTGCAGCGCGGCGCCGACGATCGGGCCGGGGGCGGCGGACGTGCCGGCCTGCACCATCACCGCCAGCGCGTCGATATCGGTGTCGCCCGGCCGGTGCAGCGGCGCCTCGAAATTCGCCGGGCTGCCGTTCCAGTCGCCGAGCTTCACCCAGCCGCGCACCACGTTGTGGTAGGTGACTTCCGTGCCCTGGTTCTCGCCGCGGCTGATGTCGACCTTGGCGCGGCTCGCCACCGGGCAGAGCCAGACCTCGCCCGAGCCGGTACCTTCGCCGACCGAGACCAGCAGCTTGCCGTCATGCATCGCCAGCGTCACCGGCACGTCCGGCACGCGGGCGGTGGCGATGGTCTGCTCCAGCGCCGAGCGGTCGCTGCCCACCGCCATGGCGGTGCCGTTCACCACCGCCTGCGGGGTGAACATCTTGGCGTCGCCGCGCAGCTTGGCATAGGCCTTCTGGCGCGAGGTATGGCCGTGCTTGGCCAGCGTGTCCTTCCAGCCGAGATAGTCCCAGTAGTCGACCGCCAGCGTCAGCGCGATCACGTCCGGCCGCTCGGCGATCTCGGCGAGCAGCTTGTCGGCCGGCGGGCAGGACGAGCAGCCCTGGCTGGTGAACAATTCGATCACCGCCCGCGGCTTGGTCACGGTGCGGATCGGCGAGGGCGAGGCGGCATCCGGCGGGCTGGCATCCTGGGCGCGGGCGTCGGTGGCGATGGTCCCGGCGGCGATCAGCCCGGCAACGCCCAGCGCCAGCACGCGCAGCCGGCGTCCGGCGACCCTGGGAAGGCGGGTGCGGCAAGCGTCTTCGGCAGGGCATCGGGGCTGGAGGAGCATCGGCGCGGAAAATTCCTTCGGCATCCCACGAGGCGGGAACGGCTAGGCTTTAGGACGCCCGGACGGCCGATACCAGTCACATTGGAGTGTCGCCGACGCACGGAAGGGTGAAGTGGCGGCCGCGCCACGCGGCCGGGGCGCGGGGACTTCGGTCGAGGCTTTCGCGCTGCCGCCATGACGGCCGCCGATGGCAGCGACAGCACGCCGGGGCTCGGCGGCCGCAGCTTGCCGAGGCGGGGACGCGTCGGCACCGGTCCTGCCGGCCTCGCGGTTTGCCGGCGGCTCCCGGCACGATCGCGCGGGCAGGCCGAGAACCGGCGTGGGCGGCGGGGAGCCGTCCGCGCCGGATGGCGAAGGGTCAAGCCGCGAGATTGCGCAGCACGTACTGGAGGATGCCGCCGTTGCGGAAATAATCCAGCTCGTCCAGCGTATCGATACGGCAGGTCAGCGGCACGTTCTTCACCGTGCCGTCGGAGAACACGATCTCGGCCACCAGCGTCTGGCGCGGCTTCAGGTCGCCCTCGATCCCCTTGAGGGTGACGATCTCGTCGCCCTTCAGGCCGAGCGAGATCCACGAATCCTCATTCTGGAACACCAGCGGCACGATGCCCATGCCGACCAGGTTCGAGCGGTGGATGCGCTCGAAGCTCTGGGCGATGACGGCGCGGATGCCGAGCAGCTTGGTGCCCTTGGCCGCCCAGTCGCGCGAGGAGCCGGTGCCATATTCCTTGCCGGCGAAGACGACGGTCGGCACGCCCTCTTCCTTGTAGAGCATGGCGGCGTCGTAGATCGGCATTTCGGTGCCGTCCGGCCAGTGCCGGGTGAAGCCGCCTTCCTTGCCGCCCAGCATCTGGTTCTTGATGCGGATATTGGCGAAGGTGCCGCGCATCATCACCTCGTGGTTGCCGCGCCGCGTGCCGTACTGGTTGAAGTCGGCCGGGCGGACCTGGTGGTCGCGCAGATAGACGCCGGCCGGGCTGGCTTCCTTGATCGACCCGGCGGGCGAGATGTGGTCGGTGGTGATCGAATCGAGGAACAGGCCCATCACCCGCGCCTTGATGATGTCGGTCACCGGCTCCGGCTCGCGGGTCATGCCGACGAAATAGGGCGGGTTCTGCACATAGGTCGAGCGGTCGTCCCAGGCATAGGTCTCGCCCTGCGGGATGGCGATCTTCTGCCAGTTCTCGTCGCCCTTGAACACGTCGGAGTATTTTTCGAGGAACATCTTCTTGGTGACGTTCTCGCGGATGAACTTGGCGATCTCCTGATTGGAGGGCCAGATGTCCTTGAGATAGACCGGCTGGCCGTCCGAACCCGTCCCGAGCGGCTCGGTGGTGAGGTCGATCTGCAGCGAGCCGGCCAGCGCATAGGCCACCACCAGCGGCGGGGAGGCGAGGTAGTTCGCCTTCACGTCGGGGTTCACGCGGCCCTCGAAGTTGCGGTTGCCGGAGATCACTGCGCCGGCGACGAGGTCGTTCTTGTTGATCGCCTCGGAGATGTCCTCCGGCAGCGGCCCGGAATTGCCGATGCAGGTGGTGCAGCCGAAGCCGACCAGGTTGAAGCCGAGCGCGTCGAGGTCGGGCTGCAGCCCGGCATCGTTGAGATAGCCCTCCACCACCTGCGATCCCGGCGCCAGCGAGGTCTTCACCCACGGCTTGGACTTGAGGCCCTTGGCGACCGCGTTGCGGGCCAGCAGGCCGGCGGCGATCAGTACGCTCGGATTCGAGGTGTTGGTGCAGGAGGTGATGGCGGCGATGGTGACGTCGCCATGGCCGAGATCGAAGTCGGAATTGGCGACCAGTACCCGCTTGCCCGCCTCGCCCGGCTTCTTGAACTCGCCTTCCAGCGCGGCGAGGAAGCCGGCCTTGGTGCCGGAGAGCAGCACCCGGTCCTGCGGGCGCTTCGGGCCGGCGAGCGAGGGCAGCACCTCGCTGATGTCGAGCTCGAGGACGTCGGTGAACACCGGGTCGGCAATGCCGTCATGGCGCCACATGCCCTGCGCCTTGGAATAGGCGGCCACCAGCGCGACGCGGTCGGGGTCGCGGCCGGTCTCGTCGAGATAGGCGATGGTCTCGTCGTCGACCGGGAAGAAGCCGCAGGTGGCGCCGTATTCCGGCGCCATGTTGCCGATGGTGGCGCGGTCGGCGAGCGAGAGATGCTCGAGGCCGGGGCCGAAGAACTCGACGAACTTGCCGACCACGCCCTTCTTGCGCAGCATCTGGGTGACGGTGAGCACGAGGTCGGTGGCGGTGATGCCCTCGTTCATGCGGCCGGTCAGCTTGAAGCCGATCACCTCGGGGATGAGCATGGAGACCGGCTGGCCGAGCATGGCCGCCTCCGCCTCGATGCCGCCGACGCCCCAGCCCAGCACGCCGAGGCCGTTCACCATGGTGGTGTGCGAATCGGTGCCGACGCAGGTGTCGGGATAGGCGACGGTCTCGCCGTTCTCGGTCTTGGTCCACACCGCCTGGGCGAGATATTCGAGGTTCACCTGGTGGCAGATGCCGGTGCCGGGCGGCACGACGCGGAAATTGTCGAAGGCCGACTGGCCCCATTTCAGGAAGCGGTAGCGCTCCTGGTTCTGCTTGTACTCCTCCTCGACATTCTTGCCGAAGGCGGCGGCATTGCCGAAGAAGTTGACGATCACCGAATGGTCGATGACGAGGTCGACCGGCACCAGCGGGTTGATCTTGCTGGCCTGGCCGCCGAGATGCACCATCGCGTCGCGCATGGCGGCGAGGTCGACCACCGCCGGCACGCCGGTGAAGTCCTGCATCAGCACCCGCGCCGGGCGATAGGCGATCTCGCGCTCCGCCTTGCCGCGGTTCACCAGCCATTCCTTGATGGCGACGATGTCGTCCTTGGTCACCGAGCGCCCATCCTCGAAGCGCAGAAGGTTTTCCAGGAGAACCTTCATCGAGAACGGCAGCGCCGACACCCCGTCGAGGCCGTTCTTCTCGGCGTCCGGCAGGCTGTAATAGGTGTAGCTGTTGTTTCCGACGGAAAGGGTCTTGCGGCTTTTGAAGCTGTCGAGCGACGTCACGGTTGACTGGTCCTCGGTGAGAGTGGACTCGACACGCTCTTTCGACCTTGGACAGGAAGCGGTGGCGCGGGCTATAGCTCGCGCGGCCCCGCCTGTGGCCACGGCGCATCGTTCAGAATTCTATATAGAGCGATTTCAAACCACGATCCTAGAGGGCTGACGGGGTGCATCGGAAATTTGTGCGTCGCAGGAGGCCTTGTGCGGCGCGGGAGCGGCTCGATGCGGCTTGTCTCTAGGGAACTCGGCTGCCGGCGCGGCGCGCGCGAGCTGTTCCGCGGCCTCGATCTTGCCGTCGAATCCGGCCGCGCCCTCGTGGTCACCGGACCGAACGGTGCCGGCAAATCGTCGCTGCTAAGACTTTTGGCGGGGCTCGCCACGCCGGTATCGGGTTCCGTCCGGCTGGAGGGCGCTCCCGAGCCGGACGATTACCGCGAGCAGGTGCACTATCTCGGCCATCTCGATGCCCACAAGCCGGCGCTCGGCGCCGCGGCGAATCTCGCCTTCTGGCGCGACCTGCTCGGCCGCGGCCCCGCCCAGGGTTCCGCGCCGGGCGTGGAGGAGGCGATGGAGCAGGTCGGGCTCGCCGGGCTCGGCGCGCTGCCGGTGGCGGTGCTCTCGGCCGGGCAGAAGCGCCGGCTGGCGCTGGCCCGGCTGCTGGTCGTCGAGCGTCCGCTGTGGATCCTCGACGAGCCGACCACCGCCCTCGACGCGCGCGCGCAGGCCTTGTTCGCCTCCCTCGCGCGGGCGCATGTCGAGAAGGGCGGCCTGCTCGTCGCCGCCACCCATGCGCCGCTGGATCTCGGGCCCGGCGATTGCCTCGATCTCGGCCGGCCGGCCGTCCCGGTCGGGGAGGGCGACGCGTGACCCGCGCCTTCCTCGCCCTGGTACGGCGCGACCTCGCGCTCGCCCTCAGCGCCGGCGGCGGGGCGGGGCTCGGCGTCGTCTTCTTCCTTGCCGTGGTGGTCATCACCCCCTTCGCCATCGGCCCGGACCTCGCCCTGCTCGCCCGCATCGGGCCGGCGATCCTGTGGATCGGCGCGCTGCTCGCCTCGCTGATCGGGCTGGACCGGCTGTTCGCCGTCGATGCCGAGGACGGCTCGCTCGACCTGATGTACCTGTCCGAGCTGCCGATCGAGCTGATCGCCGCCGCCAAGGGGCTCGCCCATTGGCTGGCGACCGGCCTGCCGCTGGTGGCGGCGGCGCCGGTGCTGGCGCTGCTGCTCAACCTGGAGCCGGCGGCGATCGGCGCGCTGTGCCTGACCCTGCTGGTCGGTACCCCGGCCGTCACCTTCCTCGGCCTGGTCGGGGCGGCCTTCGCGGCCGCGTTCCGCCGCGGCGGGCTGCTGGTCGCGGTGCTGGTGATGCCGCTCACCATTCCGGTGCTGATCTTCGCGGTGGCGGCGACCGGGGCGGCGCTGGGCGGTACCGTGCCGTTCGGCGCGCCGTTTCGCATCCTCGCCGGCCTGTCGCTGGCGGCGGTGGTGCTCGGCCCGGTGGCGGCGGCAGCGGCGCTGCGCGCCACGCGCGAGTGAGCCACGCACATCCCCTAGCGAATCGCCGGCTCTGGCATACCAGGTGCAGCAATGCGCCGCAGGTGCGGCAAACCGTTGAAACGCCGCCGGTAACGTCCCGGCCGCCGCCGAACGGGCCGCTACGTCATTTGCCCACCCGAATCGATCCGCTCGCCGTGTTGCAGCCCACGGTGAGCCGTGTTAGGGAACCGCCCGACCTGATTGGGGGGCCCGCTCGGTCGGCCTCCCCGTTCGAGTTCAAAACCCTTGTAAATCCGGGTTCGGACCCCAGCCGGCACGGCTGCGGCGGACGACCCGAGAAGCCCGAGAGAGGCACGGTGGCGGAGACTTACGTATCCGGTGTGGCGGGGCGCTACGCGACGGCTCTTTTCGAGCTCGCGCGCGAGGCTGCCGCCATCGACGCTGTGAAGGCCGATCTCGATCGGTTCGCCGCCATGATCGCCGAGAGCGACGAGTTGAAGCGCCTGGTGCGCAGCCCCGTCTTCTCTGCCGAGGAGCAGGAGCGCGCGGTCGCCGCGCTGCTCGACAGGGTCGGCATCGGCGGTCTCGCCGGCAATTTCTTCAAGACGGTGGCTGCCAATCGCCGGCTGTTCGCGGTGGAGGCCATCATCCGCGGCTTCGACCAGCTGGCGTCGGCCGAGAAGGGCGAAGTCGTGGCCGAGGTCACGGTTGCCCAGACGCTTTCCGATTCCCACGCCGCCACCCTCAGGGAGGCGCTCGACCAGATGACCGGCAAGAGCGTGCAGCTCGCCGTCACCGTCGATCCGTCCCTGCTCGGTGGCCTCAAGGTCAAGATCGGCTCGCGCCTCGTCGACGCGTCGCTGAAGACCAAGCTCAATTCGATCCGCACTGCGATGAAAGAGGTTCGCTGATGGATATCCGCGCCGCTGAAATTTCCGCGATCCTCAAGGAGCAGATCAAGAATTTCGGCCAGGAAGCCGAAGTCTCCGAGGTGGGTCAGGTTCTGTCCGTCGGTGACGGCATCGCCCGCGTCTACGGCCTCGACAATGTCCAGGCCGGCGAGATGGTCGAGTTCGAGAACGGCACGCGCGGCATGGCGCTGAACCTCGAAATCGACAATGTCGGCATCGTGATCTTCGGCTCCGACCGCGAGATCAAGGAAGGCCAGACCGTCAAGCGCACCGGCGCCATCGTCGACGTGCCGGTCGGCAAGGGCCTGCTCGGCCGCGTGGTCGACGCGCTCGGCAACCCGATCGACGGCAAGGGCCCGATCTTCTACGAGAAGCGCTCGCGCGTCGACGTGAAGGCGCCCGGCATCATTCCGCGCAAGTCGGTCCACGAGCCGATGCAGACCGGCCTCAAGGCGATCGACGCGCTGATCCCGGTCGGCCGCGGCCAGCGCGAGCTGATCATCGGCGACCGCCAGACCGGCAAGACCGCCGTCGCGCTCGACGCCATCCTGAACCAGAAGTCGATCAACGCCGGCACCGACGAGAAGGCCAAGCTGTATTGCGTCTATGTCGCGATCGGCCAGAAGCGTTCCACCGTCGCCCAGTTCGTGAAGGTGCTGGAAGAGCAGGGCGCGCTGGAATATTCCATCGTCGTCGCCGCCACCGCCTCCGACGCCGCGCCGATGCAGTTCCTGGCGCCGTTCTCCGGCACCGCCATGGGCGAGTATTTCCGCGACAACGGCATGCACGCCCTCATCATCCATGACGACCTGTCCAAGCAGGCCGTGGCGTACCGCCAGATGTCGCTGCTGCTGCGCCGCCCGCCGGGCCGCGAGGCCTATCCCGGCGACGTGTTCTATCTCCACTCGCGCCTGCTGGAGCGCGCCGCGAAGCTGAACGACGAGAACGGCGCCGGCTCGCTGACCGCCCTGCCGGTCATCGAGACCCAGGCCAACGACGTGTCGGCCTATATCCCGACCAACGTGATCTCGATCACCGACGGCCAGATCTTCCTCGAATCCGACCTGTTCTTCCAGGGCATCCGCCCGGCGGTGAACGTGGGTCTGTCGGTCTCGCGCGTGGGATCCTCGGCGCAGATCAAGGCGATGAAGCAGGTCGCCGGCAAGATCAAGGGCGAGCTCGCCCAGTATCGCGAGCTGGCGGCCTTCGCCCAGTTCGGCTCGGATCTCGACGCCTCGACGCAGAAGCTGCTGAACCGCGGCGCCCGCCTCACCGAGCTCCTGAAGCAGTCGCAGTTCGCGCCGCTGAAGGTCGAGGAGCAGGTGGTGGTGATCTATGCCGGCACCAACGGCTATCTCGACGCCCTGCCGGTGAGCAAGGTGCGCGCCTTCGAGGACGGCCTGCTGCTGGCCCTGCGCTCCAAGCATGCCGACATTCTCGACACCATCCGCACCTCCAAGGAACTTTCCAAGGAGACCACCGCGAGCCTCGTCAAGGCGCTTGACGCCTTCGCGAAGACTTTCGCCTGATCATAGGGGCGGAGCCTCAAGGGGCACGGGAGTCGAAGGTACATGGCCAGCCTCAAGGATCTGCGTAACCGCATCGCTTCGGTGAAGGCGACGCAGAAGATCACCAAGGCGATGCAGATGGTGGCCGCCGCCAAGCTGCGGCGCGCCCAGACCGCCGCCGAGGCCGCGCGCCCCTATGCCAAGCGCATGGAGAGCGTGCTCGGCAACATCGCCGCCGCGGTGTCCGGCGGGCCGGACGTGCCGCTGCTGCTCACCGGCACCGGCAAGGACGACGTGCATCTCCTGCTCGTGCTCACCGCCGAGCGCGGCCTGTGCGGCGCCTTCAATTCCTCGATCGTCCGCCTTGCCCGCGAGCGCGCCAATACGCTGCTCGGGCAGGGCAAGACGGTCAAGATCTTCTGCGTCGGCCGCAAGGGCTACGAGCCGCTGCGCCGCCAGTTCGAGAAGCAGATCGTCGACTTCGTCGAGCTGCGCTCGAACAAGGGCGTCACCTTCACCGACGCGCAGGCGATCGCCGAGAAGGTGATCGGCATGTACCAGGCCGGCGAGTTCGACGTGGCGACGCTGTTCTTCAGCCGTTTCCAGTCGGTGATCTCGCAGGTGCCGACCGCCCAGCAGGTGATCCCGGCGACCTTCCCGGCCGCGGCTTCCGCCGCCGACGGCGCCGCCGCCACCTATGAATACGAGCCGGACGAGAACGAGATTCTCGCCGACCTGCTGCCGCGCAATCTGGCGGTTCAGATTTTCACGGCGCTCCTGGAGAACGGAGCCTCCGAGCAGGGCGCCCGCATGAGCGCCATGGACAACGCGACCCGCAATGCGGGCGACATGATCAAGAAGCAGACGCTGATCTACAACCGCACACGTCAGGCCCAGATCACCAAAGAACTGATCGAAATCATTTCCGGCGCCGAAGCGCTCTGACGGCAGCGCGGTCAAGGACAAAGGACGCATGAAAATGGCGAACACGGACGGACGCATCACCCAGGTCATCGGCGCCGTTGTCGACGTGCAGTTCGACGGCCATCTGCCGGCGATTCTGAACGCTCTGGAAGCCTCCAACCAGGGCAACCGCCTTGTGCTGGAAGTGGCGCAGCATCTCGGTGAGAACACCGTGCGCACCATCGCCATGGACTCCACCGAAGGTCTGGTCCGCGGCCAGCCGGTGTCCGACACCGGGTCGCCGATCATGGTGCCGGTGGGCGAAGCCACGCTCGGCCGCATCATGAACGTCATCGGCGAGCCGGTGGACGAGCTGGGCCCGGTGGTCGGCGAGATGAAGCGCGCGATCCACCAGGACGCCCCCTCCTATGCCGACCAGTCCACGGAAGCGGAAATCCTGGTCACCGGCATCAAGGTGGTGGACCTGCTGGCGCCCTATTCCAAGGGCGGCAAGATCGGCCTGTTCGGCGGCGCCGGCGTCGGCAAGACCGTGCTGATCATGGAGCTGATCAACAATATCGCCAAGGCGCATGGCGGCTACTCGGTGTTCGCCGGCGTCGGCGAGCGCACCCGCGAGGGCAACGATCTCTACCACGAGATGATCGAGTCCAAGGTGAACGTCGACCCGCACGAGCATGGCGGCTCGGCCGCCGGCTCCAAGTGCGCGCTGGTCTATGGCCAGATGAACGAGCCGCCGGGCGCCCGTTCCCGCGTCGCGCTGACCGGCCTCACCGTCGCCGAGCATTTCCGCGACCAGGGCCAGGACGTGCTGTTCTTCGTCGATAACATCTTCCGCTTCACCCAGGCGGGTTCGGAAGTGTCGGCGCTGCTCGGCCGCATCCCCTCGGCGGTGGGCTATCAGCCGACGCTCGCCACCGACATGGGCGCGCTGCAGGAGCGCATCACCACCACCACCAAGGGCTCGATCACCTCGGTGCAGGCCATTTACGTGCCGGCCGACGACCTGACCGACCCGGCGCCGGCCGCCTCCTTCGCGCATCTCGACGCCACCACCGTGCTGTCGCGCTCCATCGCGGAGAAGGGCATCTACCCGGCGGTGGATCCGCTGGACTCGACCTCGCGCATCCTCTCGCCGCTGGTCATCGGCGAGGAGCATTACACCGTGGCGCGCCAGGTGCAGCAGACGCTGCAGCGCTACAAGTCGCTGCAGGACATCATCGCGATCCTGGGCATGGACGAGCTCTCGGAAGAGGACAAGCTCACCGTCGCCCGCGCCCGCAAGATCGAGCGCTTCCTGTCGCAGCCCTTCCACGTCGCCGAGGTCTTCACCGGCTCGCCCGGCAAGCTCGTCGACCTCGCCGACACCATCAAGGGCTTCAAGGGCCTGGTGGAAGGCAAGTACGATCACCTCCCGGAGCAGGCCTTCTACATGGTCGGCACCATCGAGGAGGCGATCGAGAAGGGCAAGAAGCTGGCGGCCGAAGCGGCGTGATGAAGCTGTCCGGCCCTCGCACGAGGGCCGGAGCGACCGCCCGCTGACGCATCCGCCACGGTCATTGTGGCGCTGGAGGTAAAATGGCCAACTTCCCGTTCGAACTCGTCTCCCCCGAGAAGCTCGTCTATTCGGGCTCGGTGAGCGAAGTCATCGTTCCGGGCGCCGAGGGCGAATTCGGCGTGCTGGCCGGGCATGCGCCCTTCGTCTCGGTGCTGAAGCCGGGCGTGCTCACCATCAAGGGCGAGGGCCCGGTGCAGAAGCTGTTCGTGCGCGGCGGCTTCGCCGAGGCGAACCCGCAGGGCCTGACCGTGCTGGCGGAAACCGTCGTCCCGGTCGACGAGCTCAGGCCGGATCGTCTCGCCCAGATGATCAAGGACGCGCAGGAAGACGTCGAGGACGCCAGGGACGAGGTGACGCGGCTGAAGCGTCAGGGCTTTCTCGAAGCCCTGAAATCCGCCGCCGCCGCCGTCGAGGCGGATGCGCGCACCACGCATTGATCGGGTCCGGCGCCGCCGGCACTGCATTGGAAATCCGGAAAGGCCGTCCCCGCGTGACGGCCTTTTTCATGTCCGGGGAGAGATGCCATGGGATACGACATCGGACACGACATCGGTACGCCCTCCGGCGCGGCTTCGTTCAGCGCCGATGCCTGGCAGGCCAACCTGCCGGTCTATGAGGCGATCCGCACCATGGAGTTCAACGAGGCGCTGGCGGCGGGCACGCTGTCCACCGGGCGCTTCCGCCACTACATGGTGCAGGACGCGCATTATCTCATCGCCTTCGGCCGGGCGCTGGCCATCGCCGCCGCCAAGGCTGACGATGCCGACGGCCTGGTGCAGTTCGCCGAGGCCGCCAAGGTGGCGGTGATCGTCGAACGCTCGCTGCATACCGATTTCTTCAACAGCTTCGGCATCGCCCCGGCGGATTTCGAGGCGACGCACATGTCGCCGGTCTGCCACCATTATTCCAGCTTCCTGATCGCGAGCGCTTATGGCGAGCCCTATCCGGTGGTGCTGGCGGCGCTGCTGCCCTGTTTCTGGATCTATGCCGAGATCGGCCGCGACATACTCGGCCGCGCGGCGCGGCCCAATCCCTACGATGCCTGGATCGACACCTATGCCGGCGAGGAGTTCCACGAGGCGGTGCGCGCGGTGATCGCGAGCACCGACCGCGCGGCCGCGGCCTCCTCCCCGGCGGTGGTGGGGCGCATGCACCGGGCCTATGCCCATGCCAGCAGGCTGGAATGGATGTTCTGGGATTCGGCCTGGCGCGAGGCCGACTGGCCGGTCTGAACGCTTGCCGCAGGGCAGGGCGCAGGGGTGAGCCCGGGCGCAAGGGTGGGTGTGCGGCATGCCGCAGGGCCCGGCTGGGCGTGGGGCATGGCGCCTGCCGCCGGAAGATGCTTAATCTGGACGCGTCACACGGCGAGGCGCCGCGGGGGGTCATGGATCAGCATACCGCCGACAATCCGGTATCGGAGCGGGGACGTTCGGAGGCGCCGATCCGCGCGCGCATCCTGCAGGCGATCTTCGAGCGGCGCCTGCATCCCGGCGAGAAGCTGACCGAGGAGCGCGTCGCCGAACTGTTCGGCGTCAGCCGCACCGTGGTGCGCCAGGCGCTGGCCCGGCTGGCGCAGGACGGCATCGTCGAGCACCAGCCCAATCGCGGCGCCTTCGTCGCCGCCCCCAGCCGCGCCGATGCGCGCCATGTGCTCGACGCCCGCGCGGTGGTGGAGCCCGACATCGTCACCACGGTGGCCTGCTTCTGTTCGCCGGCGTCGATGGCGCGGCTGCGCCATCACGTGGCGATGGAGAACGAGGCCCGCGCCGCCGGCGAGCGGGCGACGCTGGTGCGGCTGACCGGCGAATTCCATATCGCGCTCGCCGAGGCGGCGGGCAATCCGGTCTTCGTGCGGCTGCTCACCGAATTGCAGGCGCTGTCCTCGCTCGCCATCCTGCTCTATGCGCGCGGCGAGCACGCCGCCTGTCCGCCTGACGAGCACGCGCTGATCGTCGAGGCCATCGAGGCCGGGGACAGCGAGGCGGCGGCGCAGCGGATGCGCGCGCATATCGCGCATGTGGCCGAGGAGCTCGATCTCAGCGAGCCGCGCCAGCGCCCGCAGGGGCTCGCCCAGGCATTGGGCATCCAGCCCGGCGCGCCGCGCCTGCCGCGCCCGCGCGGAACCGAGTAGCCGGGCGGGGGCGGCCTGCCTCCGTCGGCGGGTTTCGCGCCGGCGGCGGCGATAACGCAAACACCGCCGGAGCGCCTGGCGATCCGGCGGTTGTCGCTATGCTTGCGGCAGGTACAGCCCGATCGCGCCGGCCGGCGCGGAGAACGGACGGGCGCGCGGCGTTGCGCGCGCCGTTCGCTCAGCGGCGACGGCCCGGAGGCGGGCGACGCTGGCCGGATCCGATCGGCGGGGTCGGGCCGCCGGTCTTGTGGCGGAAATTGATGCGCCCGCGCTCGAGGTCGTAGGGGGACATCTCCACCACCACGCGATCGCCGACGATGGTGCGGATGCGGTTCTTCTTCATCTTGCCCGCCGCATAGGCGAGAATCTCATGTTCGTTGTCGAGCACGACGCGGAAGTTTCCGTCGGGCAGCACCTCGGTCACGGTGCCGTCGAACTCGAGCAGTTCCTCTTTCGCCATTCCTGGCTCTCCTCGTCCAAAGTCTTTTTCGAGCCTGCCGTCAGGGGAATAGCCTGACGGCGGCGCTTTGTCTTCTCCGAAGCGTGGCGCAACCGGGTGGAATCACCCGATCGCGCGCAATTCGCTCCGGCCATGATCGCCGGAACCCCGGTTCGTCCCGCCCGGCCCGTGCCGATGCGGGGCAACGGGGCCTAGCGGGCCGGTCCGCGCGACTTGAACGGCCGCTCGCCGCGCGGGGCACCGTCGCTGCGGCCGCCCTCGTGACGCGCACCTTCGTGACGCGGGCCCTCATGGCGTGCAGCTTCGTGACGCGCACCTTCATGGCGCGGCCCGTCGTGACGCGGACGCTCCCCGCGCGGGTGTTCGCCACGCGGACGCTCGCCGCGGGGATGCTCGGGACGGGCATCGCCCCGCGCCGGCTGCATGAAGCGCACGCCGCCCATGTCGCCGGCCGCACCGCGGCCTTCCGGGCGGGCATCGCCGCGGCCTTCGCCGCCGCGATATTCGGGACGGCCGGCCGGGCGGCCGGCGCGCGGGCCGGGACGCTGCGAGCGATCGCCGTCGCGGCGCACGGCGCGCGGGTCCTGCGGGATGCGGTCGTTGAAGCCTTCGCGCACCGGGCGACCCTCGCGGCGGGATTCACCGCGGCGGTCGACGCTCGGAATGGTCAGCTTGATCAGCCGTTCGATGTCGCGCAGGAAGGCCCGCTCCTCGCCGTCGCAGAAGGAGATGGCGATGCCGTCCGCCCCGGCGCGCGCGGTGCGGCCGATGCGGTGGACATAGCTTTCCGGCACGTTGGGCAGGTCGTAGTTGATGACATGGCTGACGCCGGGCACGTCGATGCCGCGCGCGGCGATGTCGGTCGCCACCAGCACCTTCACCTTGCCGTCGCGGAAGGCGGCGAGCGCGCGCTCGCGCTGCGGCTGCGACTTGTTGCCGTGGATCGCCTCGGCGGCGATGCCGGCGACGGTCAGCCCCTTCACCACGCGGTCGGCGCCGTGCTTGGTGCGCGAGAACACCAGGGCGCGGTCGAGGCCCTCGCCCTGCAGCACTTCGATCAGCAGGTCCGGCTTGCCGGCGCGGTCGGTGAGGAACACCTTCTGCTCGATCTTGTCGGCGGTCTTGGCGACCGGGGTCACCGCGACGCGCACCGGATCGGTGAGCAGGGCGCTCGCCAGCTTCTCGATCTCCTTCGGCATGGTGGCCGAGAAGAACAGGTTGCGGCGCTGCTTGGGCAGGCGGGCCACGATGGAGCGGATGGCGTGGATGAAGCCCATGTCGAGCATCTGGTCGGCTTCGTCGAGGACGAAGATCTCGACCTGGTCGAGCCGCACGGCGTCGTTCTCGACGAGGTCGACGAGACGGCCGGGGGTGGCGACGAGCACGTCGACGCCGTTCATCAGCGAGCGGGCCTGGCGGCCGAGCGGCACGCCGCCGATGGCGAGCGCGGTGGAAGGCCGCACATGCTTGCCGTAGTTGCGGAAGCTCTCGAGGATCTGGCCGGAGAGTTCGCGGGTCGGGCTCAGCACCAGCGCGCGGCAGGCGCGGCGCTCGGGGCGGCGGCGGTCGGTGACGAGGTGGTGGAGGATCGGCAGCGCGAAGGCGGCGGTCTTGCCGGTGCCGGTCTGGGCGATGCCGACGAGATCACGCCCGGCGAGAACCTGGGGCACGGCCTGCGCCTGGATCGGCGTCGGGGTGGTGTGCTCGGCCTCGGCCAGCGCTTTCAGAATGGGCTCGGCAAGGCCGAGCTCGGAAAAGGAGGTCAATGAATGTTCTTTCATGGAGCGGCGTCCGGCCGCGCGCGTCAATTGCGGGCGATCCGTCTGTCGCGGGATGGTGGGACACCCCGCGTAGCCTGGGACGTCGGCGAAACTGGATGATCAGGGGCCGAAGACTGCCGCGGCATGGTGCCGAAGCGGAAATCGAGCGACGCGGCCCCGATACGAACGCGGATGGTTCGCCCGTTTCGTATGCGAGCCCTATGTGGCGTAAAAAAGCGAGGATTTCAAGGCGTCGCGGCCCCTATATAGGTGGAAGCGCGCCGACAGGCGCTTTTCGTCAGTCAGGCCGCCGCCGGCGGGCCCGAAGGAGCGCTCATGTATCCCGACGTCGTCGACCTGCGCAGCTTCTACGCTCAGCCGATCGGCGTGGTGGCCCGCCGGCTGATCGGCCGTGCGGTGCGCCAGCGCTTCGACAATGTGCGCGGCCTCTCGGTGCTCGGCATCGGCTATGCGACGCCCTATCTCGGCGTGTTCCGCGAGGAATGCGAGCGTGCGCTCGCCTTCATGCCGGCGGCGCAGGGGGTGACGCGCTGGCCCTCGCGCGCGCCGACGCTGGCGGCGCTGGTCGACGAGACCGAGCTGCCGTTGCCCAATGCCTCGATCGACCGGGTGATCGCGGTGCACCTGCTGGAGATGACGCCGGACGCCGCCGACGTGCTGCGCGAGGTCTGGCGGGTGCTGGCGCCGGGCGGGCGCCTGCTCTGCGTGGTGCCGAACCGCCGCGGCGTGTGGGCGCGGGCCGAGAACAACCCGTTCGGCCATGGCAGGCCGTATTCGCGCAGCCAGATCACCGTGCTGCTGCGCGAGGCGCTGTTCACCCCGGTCGGCTGGGGCGAGGCGCTTTACGTGCCGCCGGTGGCGCGCACCTGGTTCCTGCGCTCGGCGGTGGCGTGGGAGCGGGCGGGCGCGGTGCTCGCCCCGCCCTTTGCCGGGGTGCATATCGTGGAAGCGACCAAGCAGGTCTACAAGCCGGTGGCGGTGAAGCGCCGCGCGCGCATGCGGGTGCTCTCCCCGGTGCTGGCGCCGCAGCCGGCGGGCGGGTGAGGGCTCGCGGCAGGACCGAATTCGGTCTATATTCGGTCTGTATCCGGTCCGAGACGCGAGGCTCGTCATGAAGCTTTCCGAACGCATCAAGCCGATCAGCTACCTCAAGGCCAATGCCGCCGAGGTGATCCAGAAGCTCGCCGAGCACCAGCAGCCCTTCATCATCACCGTGAACGGCGAGGCCAAGGCGGTGCTGCAGGACATCGACAGCTACGAGCAGATGCAGGAATCCATCGCGATGCTGAAGATCATCGCCATGGGCGAGGAGGATATCCGCGCTGGACGCGTCATGTCGGTTGAAGAGACCTTCCGGCGCATCCGTGAAGGTAAGGTCGATTGACCCTGATGCGCTACGACGTTCGCGTGACGATGGGCGCCGCACGCGACCTGGCTGAAATCCGCCTCTACCTGATTGGCGAGGGATCTGCCCAACTCTCGGTGCGCGTCCTGGCCGAACTGGAGCGACTGATCCTCAGCCTCGATCGGATGCCCAATCGTGGAAATCTTCTCAAGGAGATGACCCTGTTGGGACTGACGGGTTATCGCGAACTGCACTGGCAGAGCTATCGCATCGTCTACAAGGTCGAGGGCGCCATCGTGTCAGTGATCTGCGTGACCGACGGCCGCCGCGACATGCAGGGCTTCCTCGCCCGCCGCCTCGCGCCTTGAGCCCCGCCCCCCCGCGTCACGTCCCCCGCGACAGCTGGAACACCGCCTGCTCGCCGAGCAGGTTCCATACCGACCACGGCAGGTTGAACCGCACCTTCTGGCCGTAGCCGTTCAGCGCCGTGGCGTGGTCGATCTGCGCGCCGATCTCCTCCACCAGCGCCACGAAGTCGCGGATGGTGCAAAAATGGATGTTGGGCGTGTCGTACCAGCTATAGGGCAGGTTCTCGGTCGAGGGCATGCGGCCGTTCATCAGCAGGTCGAGCCGCATCCGCCAGAAGCCGAAATTCGGGAACGAGACGATGGCGCGCCGTCCCACCCGCAGCATCTGCTCCAGCACCCATTTCGGCCGCCGCGTCGCCTGGATGGTCTGGGACAGGATCACATAGTCGAAGGCGTCGTCGGGATAGTCGGCGAGGTCGATATCGGCGTCGCCCTGGATGATGGCGAGGCCGCGCGCCACCCCGGCATTCACCCCGGCGCGGGAGATCTCGATGCCGCGGGCGTCGCAGCCGCGGGTGGTGGCGAGCAGCTCCAGCAATTCGCCGTCGCCCGAGCCGATGTCGAGCACCCGCGAGCCGGGCGCCACCATGTCGGCGATGATCAGAAGGTCGACGCGCTTGCCGGAGGCGGCGCGGGCGGCCTCCTTCATGGTGAGGTCGTTGATGGCGATGTCGCGCGGGCTCATCAGCGCACCCCCAGCGTCCGGGCGGCGGAATCGAGGAAGCCGCGGGTGATGGCGGTCAGTTCCGGCTCGTCGAGCAGGAAGGCGTCGTGGCCCTTGTCGCTCTCGATCTCGGCGAAGGAGACCGAGGCGCCGGCGGCGTTCAGCGCGTGCACCACGGCGCGCGAATCCGCGGTCGGGAACAGCCAGTCCGAGGTGAAGGAGGCGAGGCAGAACCGTGTCCTCGTGCCCCTGAAGGCATTGGCGAGCACGCCGCCGAAATCGGCGGCGAGGTCGAAATAGTCCATTGCCCGCGTGACATAGAGATAGGAATTGGCGTCGAAGCGGTCGACGAAGGCCTCGCCCTGGTGGCGCAGATAGGATTCCACCTGGAAGTCGGCGTCGAAGGAGAAGGTGCGCCCGTCGCGGTCCTGCAGCCGCCGGCCGAATTTCCGGTGCAGCGAGCCGTCGGACATATAGGTGATATGCGCCGCCATGCGCGCCACCGCGAGGCCGCGGCGCGGGCTGGTGCCTTCCTCCAGATAGCGCCCGCCGCGCCAGTCGGGATCGGCCATCACCGCCTGGCGGCCGACCTCGTGAAAGGCGATGTTCTGGGCGGAGTGGCGCGCGGCGGCGGCCATCGGCATCGCCGCGACCACCCGCTCGGGATAGCTCACCGCCC
Source organism: Ancylobacter sp. GW821-FHT10E12 (assembly GCF_058809335.1). NCBI lineage: Bacteria > Pseudomonadati > Pseudomonadota > Alphaproteobacteria > Hyphomicrobiales > Xanthobacteraceae > Ancylobacter > Ancylobacter sp. GW821-FHT10E12. The sequence goes on from NZ_JBXASN010000011.1 coordinate 131,783, forward strand.
ATTGCAGCACCTGCATGCCGCCCATGGAGCCGCCGACCACCGCGAGCAGCCTGTCGATGCCGAGATGGTCGACCAGCATCGCCTGCGCCCGCACCATGTCGCGGATGGTCACCACCGGGAAGTCGAGCCCATAGGCCGCTCCGGTCGCCGGGTTGACCGACGAGGGGCCCGAGGTGCCGAGGCAGCCGCCGAGCACGTTGGAGGCGATGACGAAGAAACGGTCGGTGTCGATCGGCTTGCCGGGGCCGATCAGCGTGTCCCACCAGCCCGGCTTGCCGGTGACGGGATGGACATTGGCGGCGTGCTGGTCGCCGGAGAGCGCGTGGCAGATCAGGATGGCGTTGGCGCGGGCGGCGTCCAGCGTGCCATAGGTCTGGTAGGCGATCTGGAATCCGTTGAGCTCGACGCCGGCGTCGAGCATCAGCGGCTGGTCGGGCCCGAAGCGCACCAGCCGGGATTGCGGCGAATCGGCCTGCTCCCGCGCCAGCGCCTCATAGGCGCGGCTCGGTCCCACCGGGCGGCCATCGGCGACGCCACCGGTCTCGTTCAGGGGATGGACTGTGTCGCTCTGGGACATCTCAACCGTCTTACCGGACGAAAGGTTCTTTATACCGGACGATCGGATGATCCCACAGCACCGTCTTGTCAATAGAGATGGGATGCAGATTTCGTTTTGCACCGCTCGCGCGCGGGTCTAGGAGAACGGGCGATGACGACGCGCCAACCCCTACGCGAAAACATGCCCGACGACAGCGAAGATCGTGCGCCCGCCCGCGGCGATGCGGCCGCCAGCCTTGCGGTGCTGCGCGGCGAGATCGACCGCATCGACGCGGCGATGCACGCGCTTTTGATCGAGCGCGGCGAGATCATCGACCGGCTGGTCGAGGTGAAGCGGTCGCGCGCCACCGAGGGCGGCTCGGCCTTCCGCCCGGCGCGCGAGGCCTCGATGATGCGCCAGATCGTCGACCGGCATCGCGGCATTCTGCCGCTCGACACCGTCGAGGGCATCTGGCGCGTCATCATCTCCACCTTCACCTTCGTGCAGGCGCCCTATGCCGTGCATGCCGACCTTGCGTCCGGCGAGGCGGCGATGCGCGATGCCACCCGCTTTCATTTCGGCTTCACCGTGCCCTTCGTCGCCCATATCGGCGCCGGGGCGGTGGTGAGCGCGGTCGCCGGCTCCAAGGGCGATCTCGGCCTGGTCCCGGCCTTCGCCGCGCCCGGCGCCGGGCCGTGGTGGACCGGGCTCGAAGGCGAGAGCGCGCCGAAGATCATCGCCCGGCTGCCCTTCGTCGAGCGCGCCGATCATCCCGCCGGCCTGCCGGCCTTCTGCATCGCGCATCCGGTCACCGATGGCGCGGTCACCGAGGTCGAGACGTGGAGCATCCGCGTCGCCGGCTGGAACGCCGCCGCCGCCCGTGCGCTCGCCCCGCTCGCCGACGCGGTGGCGGTGCCCGATCGCGGGCTCGACGGCGCGGCGCTGCTGGTTTCCATTCCGTTCGCCGGTGAGGTCGGGCTCGACACCGTGCTCGCCGCGCTGCGTGCCTGCGGCGCCTCGGTGCGCTCGGCCGCCCTCGTCGGCTCGCACGCCGCCCGCTATACGCATGCGCCTGCGGACAAGCCCGCCACCTGAGGCCCATCCCCGTTCCTTCCCGTTCCCTGCCGGAGTTCGTGCCATGTCGACCGCCCCCCTCTCCGATCGCCCCGTCCCCCGTCCGGGCGTGCTGGCGATCGACGCCTATGTGCCCGGCAAGGCGCAGGCGGGCGGCGCCGTGAAGGTCTACAAGCTCTCGGCCAACGAGAACCCGCTCGGCGCCAGCGCGAAGGCGCGCGAGGCCTTCCACGCCGCCGATGCGCTGGAATTCTATCCCGACGGCTCGTCCACAAGGCTGCGCGAGGCCATCGGCACCGCCTATGGGCTCGATCCCGCGCGCCTCGTCTGCGGCACCGGCTCGGACGAATTGATCACCCTGCTGGCATTGGCCTATGCCGGGCCGGGCGACGAGGTGGTCTATTCGCAATATGGCTTCCTCGTGTACCGCATCGCCACGCTGGCCGCCGGCGCCACGCCGGTGGTCGCCCCCGAGCGCGACCTCACCACCGATGTCGACGCCCTGCTGGCGGCGGTCAACGAGAAGACCCGCATCGTCTTCCTCGCCAATCCGAACAACCCGACCGGCACCTACCTGCCGTTCGACGAGGTGCGCCGCCTGCAGCGCGCGCTGCCGCCGCACGTGCTGCTGGTGCTCGACGCCGCCTATGCCGAATATGTCCGGCGCAACGACTACGAATCCGGCATCGAGCTGGTGGCCACCAGCCGCAACGTCGCCATGCTGCGCACCTTCTCCAAGATCCACGGCCTCGCGGCGCTGCGGGTCGGCTGGATGTATGCGCCGGCCGAGGTGACCGATGCGGTGAACCGGGTGCGCGGCGCCTTCAACGTGAATGCCGCCGCCATCGCCGCCGCCACCGCGGCGATCGCCGACACCGCCCATGTCGAGGCCGCCGTCGCCCATAACGACCGGTGGGGCCCGTGGGTGGCCGCCGAGCTCACCGCGCTGGGGCTGACGGTGACGCCGAGCGTCGCCAATTTCGTGCTGGTGCATTTCCCGGATGCCGACGGCAAGCGCGCCCCGGATGCGGATGCCTTCCTCTCCGCGCGCGGGCTGATCCTGCGCCGCATGGACGCCTATGGCCTGCCCGGCGCGCTGCGCCTCACCATCGGCACCGAGGAGGCGAACCGCTTCCTGGTCGCCACGATCGCCGAGTTCCTCGGCGGCGACGTGAAGGAGGCCGGCCATGGTGCTTGATCCGCCGCTCGCCCGGCCGATGGTCGGCCGGCTCGCCGTCATCGGCCTCGGGCTGATCGGCTCCTCGATCCTGCGCGCCGCCGATGCGCGCCAGCTCGCCGCCGTCAGCGTCGCCTATGACGCCGCCCCCGAGGTGCGCGCCCGCGTCGCCGAACTCGGCATTGCCGACGAGGTGGCCTCGTCGCCGGCCGAGGCGGTGAAGGATGCCGACATCGTCATCCTCTGCGTGCCGGTCGGCGCCATGGCCGCGGTGGCGCAGGCCATCGCCCCGCATCTGAAGGCCGGCGCCATCGTCTCCGATGTCGGCTCGGTGAAGGGCGCGGTGCTGAACGCCCTGCGCACGCATCTGCCTTCGGGCGTGCACATCGTGCCGGCGCATCCGGTGGCGGGCACCGAATATTCTGGCCCGGATGCCGGCTTCGCCACGCTGTTCAAGAACCGCTGGTGCATCGTCACCCCGCCGGAAGGCGCGGACGAAGGCGCGGTGCAGGCGGTCACGGCGCTGTGGACGGCGCTTGGCGCCAATGTCGAGACCATGACCGCCGAGCACCACGACCTGGTGCTGGCGATCACCTCGCATGTGCCGCACCTGATCGCCTACAACATCGTCGGCACGGCGGCGGACCTGGAGAACGTCACCTCGTCCGAGGTGATCAAATATTCCGCCGGCGGCTTCCGCGACTTCACCCGCATCGCCGCCTCCGACCCGACCATGTGGCGCGACGTGTTCCTCAACAACCGCGAGGCGGTGATCGAGGTGCTCGGCCGCTTCACCGAGGACCTGATCGCCCTGCAGCGGGCGATCCGCTGGGAGCAGGGCGAGACGCTGTTCAACCTGTTCACCCGCACCCGCGCCATCCGCCGCTCGATCATCGATATCGGCCAGGAAACCGCCGCCCCGGATTTCGGTCGCGAGCGCGGGTGAGGCGCGGTCCCGGCCGGGTGCCCGGAACCGCTTGCCTCACATCGCCTCCGCCCGCGCATAGACGCGCAGCCGGTGCCCGTCCGGGTCGAGCGCGACGAAGCTGCGGCCGAAATCGAGGTCGGTCGGCGGCAGCGCGATGGGAACGCCCCTGGCGGCCCAGCTCTCATAGGCGGTGTCGACGGCGGCGGCGGTCGCCACCTTGAAGCCGATCTCGTTGCCGCCGGCGCGCAGGTGCGGCGTCGGCTTCACGCCGTCGCGCCGCCACAGGCCGAGCGCGAGGCCGGGCGCCAGCTCGATCAGCGCGAAGCCGTCGCTGGCCTCGATCGGCTGGCGCTCCAGCACGTCGCCATAGAAGCGGGCGCTGGCGCGGGGATCGTTCACATAGAGAAAAATATGGCTGGCATCGGTCATGGTCGGTCCCTCGGTTGATCGTTCGGGGAGCCTACGCGCGCCTGCTGCCAATTTCCGGCAGCATTATTCCATGCAGCGCGCCTCCTGGATCCGCTGCCACTGCTTCATCAGCACCGCGCGCCTTGTGGGATAGCGGGCGTCCAGCATCTCCGCCCCGGCGATCCGGTCGGTGCGGAAGCTGCGGAAATCCTGGCGCAGCTCGCACCAGCCGAGCAGCAGCCGCACCTGGTCGAAGAAGGCCAGCGCGAACGGCCACACCACCCGCTCGCTGGGCGCCCCGGCGGCGTCGCGATAGGCCAGCGCGAGCTTGCGCTCGGTGCGGATCGCCTTGCGCAGCAGCGCCGCATCGATCGTGTCGGCCGGGATCGCCGCGCCGGGAGCGACGAACAGCGAGGAGGCCTCCATCTCCTCCCGCAGGTCGGGCGGCAATACCGCGCCGATGCGGGCGAGCGCGCTGCCGGCGGCGGCGCTGAGCCGTCCGTCCGCCCGCTCGGCGACCCAGCGCGAGCCGAGCACCAGCGCCTCGATCTCCTCGGGCGAGAACATCAGGGGCGGCAGCAGGAATCCGGGCCGCAGCACATAGCCGATGCCGGGCTCGCCCTCGATGGTGGCCCCCTGCGCCTGTAGGCTGGCAATGTCGCGATAGAGCGTGCGGATGCTGACGCCGATCTCGCCTGCCAGCACCCTGCCGCTCACCGGCTGGCGATAGCGGCGCAGGGCGTGCAGCAGGTCGAGGAGGCGTTCGGAGCGCGACATGCGGGAATGATAGCAGGGCTGCTGCCGGATAGTGGCAGTAACGGTCATTCCCGTGGCAAAGCCGTCGTCTCCCCGGCCCGCGGGTCTTGGCTTGGGCGAGCCCCGCGCCTCTTCGGCTCCCCGCTATCAGCGCCACAAACGAAGAATGCCCGGCTCATCGCCGGGCATTCCGCATTGCTTAATTGCTGAGCCGGATTCGCATCCGCTCGACCGGGGCGAAAGCTCACCCCGTGGTCGGCATGACGAACTGGGCACCGGCGCGGATACCGGTCGGCCAGCGGGCGGTGGTGGTCTTCATCTTGGTGTAGAAGCCGACGCCTTCCATGCCGTAGACGTTGCGGTCGCCGAACACCGAGCGCTTCCAGCCGCCGAAGGAATGGAACGCCACCGGCACCGGGATCGGCACGTTGATGCCGATCATGCCGGCCTTGGCATCGCGGTCGAAGGAGCGGGCGGCGTCGCCGTCGCGGGTGAAGATGGCGGCGCCGTTGCCGTATTCGTGGTCGTTCACCAGCTTGAGCGCGTCCTCATAGGCGGGAACCCGCACCACCGAGAGCACCGGGCCGAAGATCTCCTCCTTGTAGATCTTCATGTCGGGGGTCACGTTGTCGAACAGGCAGCCGCCGAGGAAATAGCCGTCCTCATAGCCCTGCAGCTTCAGCCCGCGGCCGTCCACCACCAGCTCGGCGCCGGCGGCGACGCCGTCGTCGACGTAGCCGCGCACCTTGGCAAGGTGCTCTTTGGTGACGAGCGGACCCATCTCGCTGTCGGGGTCCATGCCGGGGCCGACCTTCAGCGCCTGCACCTTCGGCACCAGCTTCTCCATCAGCGCGTCGCCGACGCCGCCGACCGCCACCGCGACCGAGACCGCCATGCAGCGCTCGCCGGCCGAGCCGTAGCCGGCGCCCATCAGCGCGTCGACGGTCTTGTCGAGATCGGCGTCGGGCATCACCACGAGGTGGTTCTTGGCGCCGCACAGCGCCTGGGCGCGCTTACCCGATGCGCAGGCAGTGCGGTAGACATATTCGCCGATGGCGGTGGAGCCGACGAAGCTCACCGCGGCGATGTCCTTGTGGGTCAGCAGCGTGTCGACGGCTTCCTTGTCGCCCTGCACCACGTTGAACACGCCCTTGGGCAAGCCGGCCTCGGCCAGCAGCTCGGCCAGCATCAGCGAGGCGGACGGGTCCTTCTCCGAGGGCTTCAGCACGAAGGTGTTGCCGCAGGCCAGCGCCACCGGGAACATCCACATCGGCACCATGACCGGGAAGTTGAACGGGGTGATGCCGGCGACGACGCCGAGCGGGTGACGGGCCGAGAACACGTCGACGCCGCGCGCCACCTGCTCGGTGAAGTCGCCGCGCAGCAGATGCGGGATGCCGCAGGCGAACTCCACCACCTCGATGCCGCGGGTGACTTCGCCCTTGGCGTCCTCGAAGGTCTTGCCGTGCTCGCGGGTGATGGCGGCGGCCAGCGCGTCGATGTCGCGGTCGAGCAGCGACTTGAACTTGAACATGATGCGGGCGCGGGTCAGCGTCGGCGTGTCGGCCCAGGCCGGGAACGCCTTGGCGGCGGAGGCGACCGCCTCGTCCACCGTGGCGGCGGAGGCGAGCAGCACCTCGCCCGACTGCGCGCCGGTCGAGGGGTCGAATACCGGCGACGTGCGCCCCGCCGTCTCGACGCGCTTGCCGCCGATATAATGCCCGATCACTGCCATGGACGTATCCTCCCGTTGCCGTTGGTGGCTCGATGTTGTGCTTGCCTAAAGCGATCAACTCAACGACGATGTTTCCGCATCCGTTGTGCGCAATTTCGATAAGCCGACTCGCCGCTCATGGACTGGGATCATCTGCGCGTCTTCCTCGCCGTGGCGCGGGCCGGCCAGATGCTGGCCGCCGCCCGGCAATTGGGGCTCGACCATGCCACGGTTGGCCGGCGCATCGGCGCGCTGGAGGAGAGCCTCGGGACCAAGCTGATCGAGCGCCGCACCACCGGCAGCGCGCTCAGCCCGGCGGGGGAGCGGCTGCTGGCCCATGCCGAGCGCATCGAGACCGAGCTGCTGCAGGCGCAGTCGGCGCTCGGCAATGCCGATCTGGCGCTGAGCGGCACGGTGCGCATCGGCGCGCCGGACGGGTTCGGGGTGTATTTCCTGGCACCGCTGCTCGGCACGCTGGCGGAGCGCTTCCCCGGCTTGACCATCCAGCTCGCCCCCCTGCCGATGAGCTTCTCGCTGCCCAAGCGCGAGGTCGACATCGCCGTCACCTTGCAGCGCCCGCACGAGGGGCGGCTGATCGCCCGCAAGCTCACCGATTACAGCCTCGGAATCTACGCCTCGCGCGATTATCTCGCCCGCACCGGTCCCATCGTACACCTCACTGCACTGACCGGACACACGCTGGTCACCTATGTCGAGGACCTGCTCTACTCGCCGGCGCTCGACTATTTCGAGACGTTTCGATCGATCGAGGCGCGGCGCATCGAATGCGCCAGCGTGGTCGGGCAGATGGAGGCGGTGCGGGCCGGCGCCGGGGTCGGCATCCTGCACGACTATGCGGCGAGCCGGCATCCCGACCTGATCAAGCTATTGCCGGAACACGTGTTTCGGCGCGCCTACTGGCTGGTGACCCATGCCGACGTGCACGAGCTGCGCCGCATCCGCGAGGTCGAGGCCTTCATCGTCGAGGCGGTCCGGGCCGCCCGCGCCGGATTCGTGGTCGACAATTCCGGCGGGGGTTCTAGCTGAAGCGGTATTCGGTAACCTGCCGGTAGATCTCGCCCGGACGCAGCCAGGGGGAGGGGAAGCCGGGATGGTTCACCGCATCGGGGAAATTCTGCGCTTCGAGGCAGATTCCGGCGTGTTTTCCATGGGTTAGGCCATCGAGGCCCTTGTCGGTCGCGGCCAGCATCGAGGCGTCGTAAAGCTGCAATCCCGGCTCGGTGGTCCAGACTTCGAGAGTCCGGCCGCTCTGCGGGCTGGTGACTTTCGCGGCGAAGCGAAGCTCGCCAAGTGGTTGATCCAGAACGTAATTTATGTCGTAGGTGATGCCGGCATCGCCGAGGCGGCGGGGGCTATGCAGATCGTAGCCGGTGCCTTCGACCGGGGCGATCTCGCCGGTCGGCACCTTCAGCGCGTCGAGCGGGGTGTAGCTCGAGGCGGCGACCTCGACCACCAGATCATGCGAGGAGCGGCCGGGGTCGAGGGTGAAATAGGAATGGTGGGCGAGGTTGACCGGCGTCGTCGCGTCGGTGCGCGCCTCCATCTCCACCCGCAGCACGCCCGGCGCCAGTAGCCGGTAAGTACATGAAAGATCGAGGTTTCCCGGATAGCCTTCCTCGCCGTCCGGCGCGGTGCGGGCGAAGGTGACGGCATCCGCCGCCACGCTTTCCACCCGCCAGGGCCGATGCGAGAAGCCCCGCGTGCCGCCATGAAGATGGGTGACGCCGCGCTCGTTGCGGGCAAGCTCGTAATCCTTGCCATCGATTGCGAAGCGCCCGCCGCCGACGCGGTTGGCGATCCGGCCGCAGGTGGCGCCGAGATAGGAGGGGTTGGCGAGATAGCTGTCGAGGTCGGTGAAGCCGAGCACGCCGCGGTGCAGGGCGCCGTCCGGGCCCGGCACGACGAGGTCGCGCAGCGTCGCCCCCCAGCTGAGCACGCGGGCGCGGGCGCCGGAGGCACAGGCGAGGGTCACCTCGAACAGGTCCTCGCCGTCGAAGGAGCCGATCCGGGCCACGTTGTCGGGAGCGGTCATCGGTCGGTTTCCTCCTGCGCGCGGGTATGGGCCAGAAAGGCGACCAGCGAATCGGCGGCGCCCAATATGTGCTCGCGGGTGAGCCGTGCCGCCGTCTCGGCGTCGCGCGCGATGCAGGCATTGAGGATGCCTTCATGCTCGCTCCGCGCGCGCGCCATGCCGTCGGTCAATATCAGCTGGGCGCGGAGATAGCGGTCGACGCGGTCGAGAGCGGTCGAGATGGTCTGGAGATAATAGGGCCGGCCGGCCGGCTCGTAGAGGCTGTAGTGGAAGCGGCGGTTGAGATCGCCCCAGCGCGAGGAATCCGGCTCGGTCGCGAAGGCATGGGCGAATTGCTTGGCCTGCTCCAGCGATTCCGCCGACATGCGCTCCACCGAATAGCGCAGGATTTCCGGCTCCAGCAGGGCGCGGAACTCGAAGATCTCGTGGATCTCCTCGGTGGAGAGCGTGGTGACCACCGCGCCGCGATAGCGCTGGGTGGAGACGAGGCCCTGTTCCTCCAGCCGGGTCAGCGCCTCGCGCACCGGAATCCGGCTGACGTTGAACATGCGGGCGATGTGGTCCTGGCGCAGCACCTGGCCCTCGGAAATGTCGCCCTTGGCGATCGCCTCCCGCAGGGCATCGAAGATCACGTCGGAAGCCGACGCCATCTGCGCAATGTCCGTCGCGTTGACCTTCACCCTTCACCTCCCGCTGCGGCTGCCTTCGCTGTAACCGCTGGCGCGCAAGCGTGCAATCCATGCGTCCGCCGCCGGCGTCACGCCTGCCAAATGATGTCGCATACCTGCCTAAAAAAGGATATTGCAATTTGGATCCAAAAAATGGAAGCTCCCCCCGTCGCCGACCAGCGTCGGGAAAAAGGCGCCGGCGACCGATCGAAAGACCATCTTCCTTCCAGAAGGAGAGCCTTTATGGCCAAGGTTTCCGGTGTGCTTACCGCCGCCGCATTGATGCTTGCCGCGGTGCTGCCCGCCCATGCCGACAAGCTCGACGACATCATCGCTTCCGGCACGCTGCGCTGCGCCGTCGTGCTCGATTTCCCGCCCATGGGCTCGCGCGATGCCAGCAACAACCCGATCGGCTTCGACGTCGATTATTGCAACGACCTCGCCAAGGTGCTGGGCGTGAAGGCCGAGATCGTCGAGACCCCGTTCCCGGACCGCATCCCGGCGCTGGTCTCCGGCCGCGTCGATGTCGGCGTCGCCTCGACCTCCGACACGCTGGAGCGCGCCAAGACCGCCGGCTTCACCATTCCCTATTTCGCCTTCAAGATGGTGGTGCTGACCAAGGACGGCCTCGGCATCAAGGATTACGCCGATCTCAAGGGCAAGAAGACCGGCTCGGTCGCCGGCACCTTCGAGGCGCTGGCGCTGGAGAAGGACGTGAAGGCCTGGGGCGCCGGCACCAGCTTCCGCGGCTACCAGAACCAGGCCGACGTGTTCCTGGCGCTGGCCCAGGGCCAGATCGAGGCCACCGTCGTCACCTCCACCGTGGCCGCGGCCATCGTGAAGGAAGGCAAGTACAAGGGCCTGATGATGGGCGGCGACGCCCCCTACGACATCGACTATGTGGCGCTGATCGCGCTGCGCCAGGAGCAGGGCCTGATCAACTACCTGAACCTGTTCATCAACCAGCAGGTCCGCACCGGCCGCTACAAGGCGCTCTACGACAAGTGGATCGGCCTCGGCGAGGCGCCGAACCTCACCGTCCCCGGCGTCTATCGCTGAGCCGGCAAGCGCGCCGCCGCCGTCCCGTTGCGATGCCGGACAAGTCCGGCATCGCCCCGAAAGGCGGCACGATCGCCACATGACCCCTCTTCCCGGTGGCAGGGGGGCTCCGCTCCGGCCGCCGCGGCCGGTCCTCCGCACAGCCGGACGCGCACGCGATGAAATATACCTTTCATTGGCATCAGGCGTTCCAGGCGCTCCCGGACATGCTGTGGGGCGCGCTGGTGACGCTGGAAATCGCCGCGCTGTCCATGCTGCTGGGCGTGTTCTTCGCCGTCCTGCTGGCGCTCGGCAGCGGTTCGCACTACCGGGCGCTGCGCGGCGCCGCCTCGACCTGGGTGGAACTCGCCCGCAATACGCCGGCGCTGTTCCAGATCTACATGGCCTATTTCGGCCTCGGCTCGTTCGGCATCCACCTCGACAGTTTCCCGGCGCTGCTGGCGGGCATCACCTTCAACAATGCCGGCTATCTCGCCGAGACTTTTCGCGGCGGCCTCAGGGCGGTGCCGCCGACGCAGATGCGTGCCGCCCGCTCGCTGGGCATGGGTCCTATCCAGGCATTCCGGCTGATCGTGCTGCCGCAGATGTTCCGCGTCGTCTTCTACCCGATGACCAACCAGATGGTCTGGGCGATCCTGATGACCTCGCTCGGCGTGGTGGTCGGGCTCAACAACGACCTGACCGGGGTGACGCAGGACCTCAACGTCAGGTCGTTCCGCACCTTCGAGTTCTTCGCCCTGGCGGCGGTGATCTACTATCTGCTCGCCAAGCTCGTGACCCTGTCGGCCCGCCTGATGGCGTGGCGGCTGTTCCGCTACTGAGGGGAGGCGCACCGATGTTCTCCTCCCTCTTGGACGGCTCCCTGTTCGACACCTCCCTCCTCGACACCTCGTTCTCCTGGGGCGACCTCTGGTTCATGCTGAAGGGTGCCGGCGTCACCCTGGCGCTCACCGCCTGGGCGGTGGTGGGCGGCACGCTGCTCGGCACCGTCTTCGGCGTGGTGCGCGCGGTCTCCCCCTGGTGGGTCAACGTGCCGGTCGGCTTCGTGCTCGACATCTTCCGCTCGGTGCCGCTGCTGATCCAGCTGGTGCTGGCGAATTCCTTCAAGTCGATCATCGGCCTCAACTGGCCGCCCTTCACCGTCGGCTGCATCGTGCTGGCGCTTTATGTGTGCGCCTATTGCACCGAGATCGTGCGCGCCGGCTTCCTCGCCGTGCCGCTGCCGACCCGGCGGGCGGCCCGCTCGCTGGGGCTGAGCTGGCGGCAGGACCTGACCGCCATCGTGTTTCCCATCGCCCTGCGTGTCGCGCTGCCGAGCTGGATCGGCCTCACCCTCGGGGTGATGAAGGACAGCGCCATGGTCTGGTGGATCGGCGTCGTCGAATTGCTGCGCTCCTCGCAGGTGATCATCACCCGCATCCAGGAGCCGCTCTTCGTGCTGTCCATTGCCGGGCTGATCTATTTCCTGATGAGCTTTCCCGTCTCCCGCCTCGGGGCGCGGCTGGAAAAGCGCTGGCGCGAAAACGACTGAGAAGCTGCCGAGGTCACGCTATGTCAATCAAGATCGACGACGTCCACAAATCCTTCGGCCAGCTCGAAGTGGTGAAGGGCGTCACCATGACGGTGGAGAAGGGCGAGGTGGTCTCGGTGATCGGCGGTTCCGGCTCCGGCAAGTCGACGCTGCTCATGTGCATCAATGGGCTGGAGCCGATCAATGCCGGCCGCATCCTGGTCGATGGCGTCGACGTCCATGCCCGCGGCACCGACCTCAACAGGTTGCGCCGCAAGATCGGCATCGTTTTTCAACAATGGAATGCGTTTCCGCACCTGACCGTACTGGAGAACGTCATGCTCGCCCCGCGCAAGGTGCTGGGCAAGAGCCGGGCCGAGGCCGAAGCCGTCGCGGTCGCGAAGCTCTCGCATGTCGGGCTCGGCGAGAAGCTGAAGGTCTACCCTTCCAGGCTCTCCGGCGGCCAGCAGCAGCGCATGGCGATCGCGCGTGCGCTCGCCATGTCGCCGGACTACATGCTGTTCGACGAGGTGACCTCGGCGCTCGACCCGCAGCTGGTCGGCGAGGTTCTCGACACGATGCGCCTTCTTTCCGCCGAGGGAATGACGATGATCGTGGTCACCCACGAGATCGCCTTCGCCCGCGAAGTGTCGGATCGGGTCGCGTTCTTTCACAAGGGGAAGATCCACGAGATCGGGCCCCCGGCCCAGGTGATCGGCAATCCGCAGCAGCCGGAAACCGTCGCCTTCCTCAAATCCGTCCTTTGAATTTCCAGACATAGCCAGGAGTTACAATCCCATGTGGTCAGGCGTCCTTCCCGCGGTCACCGCCAAGTTCACCGAGAACGACACGCTCGACATCAAGGAGATGGAGCGCTGCTTCGCCTACCAGATCTCGGCCGGCGTCGACGGCCTCATCGTCAACGGCTCGCTGGGCGAAGGCCCGATGCTGTCGCATGACGAGCGCCTCGACGTGCTGCATGTCGCCAAGAGCGTCGCCGGCGGCCGCCCGGTTCTGATGACCATCGCCGATGCGTCCACCCGCGACTGCGCCAGCCTCGCCGAGCGTGCTGCCAAGGCCGGCGCCGACGGCCTGATGGTGGTGCCGAGCCTCGTCTACCACACCAATGCCAAGGAGACGGTTGCCACGCTGAGCACCGTCGCCGCCGCGGCCGACCTGCCGGTGATGATCTATTCCAACCGCATCGCCTACCGGGTCGACGTGACGCTGGAGATCATGGAGGAGCTCGCCGCCGACAAGCGCTTCGTGGCGATCAAGGAATCCTCCGACGACATCCGCCGCACCACCGAGATCATCAACCGCTTCGGCGACCGCTACGACGTGTTCACCGGCGTCGACAACCTCGCCTTCGAGGCGCTGGCCGCCGGCGCCTGCGGCTGGGTCGCCGGCCTGGTGGTCGCCTTCCCGGAAGAGACCGTCGCCATCTACCGGCTGATGAAGGCCAAGCGCTACGACGAGGCGCTGGCGATCTATCGCTGGTTCCGCCCGCTGCTCGACCTCGACGTGTCGACCTATCTCGTCCAGAACCTGAAGCTGGTCGAGGCGCTGGTCACCGGCACCACCGAGACCGTGCGCGCCCCGCGCCTGCCGCTGGAAGGCGAGCAGCGCGCGCTGGTCGAGCGGCTGGTGAACGAGGCGCTGGCCCACCGTCCGCTGCTCGCCAAGGCGGCGTGAGGTTGGCGGGGGCTGTTGAAGCCGAGCGCCAGAGCTCCCTCTCCCCGTCGGGGAGAGGGGTGGGGTGAGGGGTCTTCGACGCCTCCCGATCGCGTCTCCCCTCACCGACCCGCGGAGCCTGTCCTCGGGCTCGCCGAAGGCGAGACCCGTGGGCGGGCCATCTCTCCCCGACGGGGAGAGGAAAAGTCAAGGAACGGGTCGGCCATCTCTCCCACCAAAGCTGGATGTTGCCCGATTTCTGGGTGCCGGCTGCGGCAAACTACCCAGCCTCGGGCGGGAAAGAGTATGAGAAGACAGGCATCATGAGCGACGAGGTGGTGATCGTCGGGGCCGGCATCGTCGGTCTCGCCGTCGCCTTTCATCTGCAAGGCGAGGGGCGCCGGGTGCGCCTCGTCGAGCGCGGGGCGGTGGCCGACGGCGCGAGCCGCGGCAATGCCGGCGCCTTCGCCTTCACCGACATCCTGCCGCTGGCCTCGCCGGGCATCATGCGCAAGGCGCCGAAATGGCTGCTCGACCCGCTCGGGCCGCTCGCCATTCCGCCGTCCTACCTGCCGTCCATCGCGCCCTGGCTGCTGCGCTTCTGGCGGGCGAGCCTGCCCGACCGCTATCGACGCAGCCTCGCGGCGCAGGGCGCGCTGATGCCGCTCGCCGCCGCCGCCATGGGGGAGATGGTGCGCGCGGCCGGCCTCGCGGACCGGGTGCGCCCGGACGGCAATCTCCAACTCTACGAGAGCGAAGCCGAGCTTGCCGCGTCACAGGGCGGCTGGGATGAGCGCGAACGCGCGGGCATCGTCTTCGAGCATGTGCGCGGCGTGCGGCTGGCCGAATTGCAGCCCGGCCTGTCGTCGCGCTTCGTCGCCGGCACCTTCACCCCGCATTGGCAGACCGTGGACGATCCGTATCATTTCGCGCTCGCCCTGTTCGACGCCGTCATGGCGCGGGGGGCGTCGATCACCCATGGCGAGGTGACGGCGCTGGTGCCCGGCGAGGACGGCGTTGGCCTGCGCCTCAAGCACGGGGCGAGCCTGGAGGCGGGCCGCGTCGTGGTCGCCGGCGGCGCCTGGTCGCGCCCGCTGGCCGCCGGCCTCGGCGACCGCGTGCCGCTGGAGACCGAGCGCGGCTACAACACCACCCTGCCGCCGGGGGCCTTCGACCTGCGCCGGCAGCTGACCTTCGGCGGCCACGGCTTCGTGGTCACGCCACTTTCCACCGGCATCCGCGTCGGCGGCGCGGTGGAACTCGGCGGGCTGACGGCGCCGCCCAACTACGGGCGCTCCGAGGCGATGCTGAAGAAGGCCGCCGCCTTCCTGCCGGGGCTGAACACCGGTGGCGGCACGCAATGGATGGGTTTTCGTCCCTCCATGCCGGATTCGCTGCCCGTCATCGGTCGCTCGACGGCGTCCCCGCACGTCCTCTATGCGTTCGGCCACGGCCATCTGGGCCTGACCCAGAGCGCGGCGACCGGACGCATCGTCGCCGACCTCCTTGCCGGACGGACCCCCGCCATCGACCTGGCGCCGTTCCGCCCCGATCGCTTCTAATCCCTGGAAAGTCCTGCCATGGCGCGACACAGCTTCTTCTGCATAGACGGCCACACCTGCGGCAACCCGGTGCGGCTGGTGGCCGGCGGCGGCCCGAACCTCGTCGGCGCCACCATGATCGAGAAGCGGGCGCATTTCCTCGCCGAGTATGACTGGATCCGCAAAGGGCTGATGTTCGAGCCGCGCGGCCACGACATGATGTCCGGCTCGATCCTCTACCCGCCGACGCGGCCGGATTGCGACGTCGCCATCCTGTTCATCGAGACCTCGGGCTGCCTCGCCATGTGCGGCCACGGCACCATCGGCACCGTGACCATGGCCATCGAGCACGGGTTGGTCCAGCCGAAGACGCCGGGCGTTCTCAGGCTCGACACCCCGGCCGGCCTCGTCGTCGCCGAATACCGGCAGGAGGGGCAATATGTCGAGGAGGTGCGCCTCACCAACGTGCCCGGCTTCCTGCATTCGCAAGGCCTGACCGCCGAATGCCCCGGCCTCGGCGAGGTAGTGGTCGATGTCGCCTATGGCGGCAATTTCTACGCCATCGTCGAGCCGCAGAAGGCCTATCGCGACATGGCGGACTTCACCGCCGGCGACCTCGTGCGCATGAGCCCCGGCCTGCGGGCGGCGCTGAACGCCAAATACGAGTTTGTCCACCCCGAGAAGCCGGAAATCCGCGGCCTGTCGCACATCCTGTGGACCGGTGCGGCCCGCCATCCCGAGGCGCATGCCCGCAACGCGGTGTTCTACGGCGACAAGGCCATCGACCGCTCGCCCTGCGGCACCGGCACCTCGGCGCGCATGGCGCAGCTCGCCGCGCTCGGGCGGCTGAAGGTCGGCGACGACTTCGTGCATGAGAGCATCATCGGCTCGCTGTTCAAGGGCCGGGTCGAGGCGGCGGCCCGGGTCGGCGACCGGGACGGCATCATCCCCTCGATCGGCGGCTGGGCGCGGATGACCGGCTACAACACCATCTTCATCGACGACCGCGACCCCTTCGCCCACGGCTTCATCGTCACCTGAACCTTTTCGTCATCCGACCCCGCCCGGAGCGCGCATTCCATGAAAATCACCGGCATCAAGGCCTGGCAGGTCGACCTCCCGCTGAAGGAGGGCCGCTACAACTGGTCGAACGGCAATTTCGTCGAGGTGTTCGATTCCACCGTGGTGGCGGTGGAGACCGATGCCGGCATCACCGGCTATGCCGAGTGCTGCCCGCTCGGCTCGGCCTATCTGCCGGCCTATGCGGCCGGCGTGCGCGCCGGGCTGGCCGAGCTGGCGCCGAAGGTGATCGGCCTCGACCCGACCGACCTCAACGTGCTGAACCGCCACATGGATTCGGTGCTGCGCGGCCATCCCTACGTGAAGGCGCCGATCGACATCGCCTGCTGGGACATTCTCGGCAAGGCGACCGGCCTGCCGGTCTACAAGCTGCTCGGCGGCGCTGCACAGGAGAAGGTGGCACTCTACCGCGCCATCTCGCAGGAGGCGCCGGAGGCGATGGCCGCCAAGATCGCCGGCTACAAGGCGCAGGGCTACACCAAGTTCCAGCTCAAGGTCGGCGGCGATGCCGACCAGGACATCGACCGCATCCGCGTCACCCGCAACATCCTCGATGCCGGCGACATCCTGGTCGCCGACGCCAATACCGGCTGGACGCGGGCGGAGGCGGCGCGCATCGCCGCATCGGTGGCCGATCTCGACGTCTATATCGAGCAGCCCTGCCCGACCTATGAGGAATGCGTCTCGGTGCGCCGGCGCACCGCGCGCCCCTTCGTGCTCGACGAGGTGATCGACGGCGTTCCCACGCTGTTGAAGGCGCTGGCCGACGACGCCATGGACATCATCAACCTGAAGATCTCCAAGGTCGGCGGCCTCACCAAGGCGCGGCTGATGCGCGACATCTGCGTTGCCTCCGGCACGCCGATGACCATCGAGGACACCTGGGGCGGCGACATCGTCACCGCGACCATCGCCCATCTCGCCCGCTCGACGCCGGAGGAGTTCTGCTTCTCCGCCACCGACTTCAACAGCTACGGCACCGTCGACATCGCCGAGGGCGCGCCCAGGCGGGTGGACGGCTTCATGACCGCTCCCGACACACCCGGCCTCGGCATCACGCCGG
The DNA here is from genome assembly GCF_058809335.1 of Ancylobacter sp. GW821-FHT10E12. Lineage (NCBI taxonomy): Bacteria > Pseudomonadati > Pseudomonadota > Alphaproteobacteria > Hyphomicrobiales > Xanthobacteraceae > Ancylobacter > Ancylobacter sp. GW821-FHT10E12. The sequence goes on from NZ_JBXASN010000011.1 coordinate 149,026, forward strand.
TCTTCGAGGCGCTCGGCGCGCCGGTGCTGGTGGTGTGACGGACAACGTCATCCAGAGGCGCCGGGCGTCAGCCTGGCCTCGAAGGATGCCATCCCGGGCGACCGCCTTCTGCTTCCGCATCCTTCGAGGCTCGCTGCGCTCGCACCTCAGGATGACGCTCTGCCCATTAAGGGAGGTCCCATGCGCTCCACCAAGATCGTCCATGTCGTCGGCTGCCATGCGGAAGGCGAGGTCGGCGACGTCATCGTCGGCGGGGTCGCCCCGCCGCCCGGTGAAACGCTGTGGGCGCAGTCGCGCTTCATCGCAGCCGACAACACCCTGCGCAACTTCGTGCTGCAGGAGCCCCGCGGCGGCGTGTTCCGCCATGTGAACCTGCTGGTGCCGCCGAAGGACCCGCGCGCGGTGGCCGGCTTCATCATCATGGAGCCGGAGGACACGCCGCCCATGTCCGGCTCCAACTCGATCTGCGTCGCCACGGTGCTGATCGACAGCGGCATCGTGCCGATCGCCGGCGCCGAAACCCGCATGGTGCTGGAGGCGCCGGGCGGCCTGATCGAGGCCACCGCCTATTGCCGCGATGGCAAGGCCGAGCGCATCAAGGTGGTGAACCATCCCTCCTTCGCCGACCGTCTCGACGCCAGGCTGGAGGTGGAGGGACTCGGCACGCTGACCGTCGACACCGCCTATGGCGGCGACAGCTTCGCCATCGTCGACGCCCACGCGCTCGGCTTTTCCATCCGCCCGGACGAAGCGAAGGACCTCGCCGAGACCGGGATGAAGATCGTCAAGGCGGCGAATGCCCAGCTCGGCTTCCGCCACCCGGAGAATGCCGACTGGGACCATATCTCCTTCTGCCAGTTCGCCGCGCCGCTCACCGATGAGGACGGCGTCGCCTCGGGCGCCAATGCGGTGGCGATCCGCCCCGGCAAGATCGACCGCTCGCCGACCGGCACCGGATGCTCGGCGCGGCTGGCGGTGCTGCACGCCAAGGGAGTGCTGAAGGTGGGCGATCCGTTCATCGGCCGCTCGATCATCGGCTCGCGCTTCGACTGCCGCATCGAGGCGGCGACGACGATCGGCGGGCGGCCGGCCATCGTGCCGTCGATCATGGGCCGCGCCTGGATCACCGGCACCTCGCAGCTGATGCTCGACCCGCAGGACCCCTGGCCGACCGGCTACCGGCTCACCGATACCTGGCCGCTCTGGCAGCAGGACTAGGCTTTCGTCCGGCCGAGGAGCGGCGGCGAGGGATGGTGCGCCGCCGCTCGGCAACGCGCCGCCTCGCTCCGCCGCGTGAGCATCAGAAGTCGCGCAGCAGCCGCTCCAGGTAGTCGAGCTCGATTTGCGGGCGCTGCGGATCGCCGAAGCGGCGGCGCAGTTCCTCCAGCACCCGGCGGGCGCGCTGCACGTCCATCTCGTCCGGCACCTTCACCGTGGTGTCGTCGCCATAGTCGCGCGAGCGCAGCGGCCGGCCGAGCGGATCGGTGCGCTCCGCCTGCTGGCCGGAGGGCGAGCCCGGCCCGCCATCCGGGCCTTGCTGCTGCTGCATCGCCTCGGCCATCTGCTGCGCGCCCTTGCGCAGCGCCTGCAAGGCTTCGCTCTGCGCGTCCACCGCGCCGGTGCCGTCGCCTTCGCCCAGCGCCTGCTCAGCCTCGCGCATCGCCTGCTCGGCCTCGCCGAGGCCGCCGTCGCCGGGGCCTCCCTGTCCCTGCTCGCCCTGTCCCTGCTGCCCCTGCTGGCCGGGCTGCTGCCCGTTCTGGCCCTGCTGGCCTTGTTGTCCCTGCTGCCCGCGATTGCGCATCGCCTGCTGCAGCTTGTCGCGCAGCTGGCGCAACTGGTCGCGCAGCTGTTCCTGGTTCTGCTTCAGATCGCCGAAGGCCTGGTCCTGCTCGCCTTGCTCGCCCTGCTGGCCTTGCTGCCCCTGTTGCCCGTTCTGTCCCTGCTGGCCTTGCTGACCCTGCTGGTCGCGGCCCTGGCGGAAGGTCTGGTCGCGCAGCTTCTGCTGGCGGCGGATCATGTCGCCGAGCTGGTCCATGGCCTGCGACATCTGGCTCTGGCCCTGCCGGCGCTGCTGCTGGCGGCCGGCCTGCAACCCGTTCAGCATGTCCTGCAATTCGCTCAGCATCTGGCGGGCGGCATCGCGGGCGCCGTTGCGCGCCATCTGCTCGATGCGGTCGAGCATGTTCTGCAGGTCCTGCGGGCGGACCGTGCGGGTGTTCGGGTCCGGCGGGGCGTTGGCCTGGTCGCCATTCTGCTGCGCCTGCTGGGCGAGCGCCTTCATGAAGTCTTCCATCGCCTTGCGCAGTTCCTGCGCCAGCTTCTGGATCTCCTGGTCGCTCGCCCCGTTCTCCAGCGCGTCCTGCAGCGCCTGCTGGGCGTCGCGCAGCTTCTTCTCGACATCGGACATGTCGCCGTCCTCGATGCGGACCGCGACCTCCCAGAGATAGTCGACCACCCCGCGCAGATCGTCGTCGCTGCGCGCCGCGTCCAGCCGCCAGAACGCGGTGCGCAGGCCGAGATAATGCGCCGGGTCCGGCGTGAAGCGCTCCGGCGCGATCGACAGCGCCTCCAGCGCTGCGGCGACGCGCTCGCGCTCATGGGCGTCGAAGGCGAGCACGCGCCGTTCCTCGACCAGCGCGCGGGCGAGCGGGTTATTGAACGCGCGGGCGGGCAGAACGAGGCTCTTCGGCGTCGTCGAGCCGACATTGCCGGCATCGTCGCGGGCGACCAGCGTCAGCATCACCCTAGCGCCGGCCCAGGGGCTCTCGGTGAGGTCCTTGGTGGTCTGGCCGTTGCCGGACTTCGCCCTGCCGCCGGGCAGCGGCAGCGGGAAGTCGGGCGCCGCCACCAGCGGGCGGGCCGCCGGCTTCGGCGGCGCGTTCTTCAGCGCGAACAGCGATGCCGGCGCTGGCACGGCGGTGAACTTCGCCTGCGCGCCCACGACGCCATAATCGTCTTCCACCTTGTAGGCGAGCACGAGGCCGGTGCGGCCCGAGGCGCCCGGCTCCTTGGCGAAGGCGATGGTCGGCGGCCTGTCCGGCACCACGGTGAACTGCCAGGTCAGGCTGCGCCCGTCCGGCCCCTCGATCCGCGCCGAGCCGTCGGCGGCGATGACGAAACGCTGCTCGCCGGCCGCGCGCCTGGCGTCCGCAGCGGCCTCGACCGGAGGCGCCGGCTTGGCGCCTTCAGCCTTGGCGTCAGCTTCAGCCTTGGCATCGGCGGCCTCCGCCTCGGGCTCGGGCGGCGTAATGCCGCCGGAAACCGCGAGCGGCGAGCCTTCCAGTCCGGTCACCCGCACCACCAGCTCGCTGCCCACCGGCACGCTGAGCGCCGAGGCGGTATGGGTCGCCGGCTCCTCGGCGGCGGCCGCGGTGTCGCGGCTTTCCTCGGAGCGCAGCCCCGGCAGGATCACCGGCGGGCGGCCGGTATAGGTCGGCGGGTTGACCCAGGCATCGATGCGATAGGGCTGGGGCGGGCTCGCCATATGCCAGTCGAAGGCGGCGCCGATGCGGCGCAGATGGTCGCCGGGCACCATGAAGAAGCTGGCGATCACCCCCAGCAGCACCAGGGCGCGGAAGGCCCGCGGGTCGCGCGCGGCGAGGCGCGGCGCCGGGAACCCAGCCCGGAGCGCGCCGAGCTGGGTGGCGACGCGGGTGAGATGCGCCCGCCACAGTGCGGCGGCGACCGGGTCGTCGGGACGGGAGGCGAGATGGTCGGCGAGCGCGGTGGCCGGCCGATGCGCCGCGCCGCTGGTGCGGTCGAGCCGCGCCAGCGCCTCGTCGTCGGAAGGACGGCGGATACGCAGCGCCGGCAGCAAGGCGGCGGCGAACAGGAGGGCGAAGAGAATCAGCCCGATGACGCGCCCATAGGTCGGCAGCATCAGCCACAGGCCGAGCCAGGAGGCGATGAGGAAGATGCCGGCGGCGCCCAGCACGGTCGCCAGCGCCGGCCAGACCCGCTCCCACATCAGCGCCGCACCGGCGCGGCGCAGGGCGAGGCCGAGGCGCGCCTCGGCGTTCACCACCGCGGGCTCGCGAGCCGTCTCGCCGCCCGTCGGTTCCGATTGTCCATCCGGTGTCGCCGTCACGCGCTCAAGCCTCCAATGCACGAGCCCTGCACACCAGCCCCTTCGACACGCCCCAGGGTCAGCTTAACACGCATGTCGTCGGGCGCTACCCCCGCCGCAAAAACAGGCGTGCCTATCCGTTCATCACGGCGTGAGGTCGTGGAGCGGGGAGGCCAGGGGACAATGTGGCGTCGCGGCCGGCTCAGCCGAGCCAGCCGGGCACCCGGTCGAGGGCGATCAGCGCCTCGGCGTCGAGGCGCGGGCGCACCACGGCGTAGTCGCCGTCGCGCACCAGAACCTCGGGGATCAGCGGCCTGGTATTGTAGGTGGTGGCCTGCACCGCGCCATAGGCGCCCGCCGTCATCACCGCGATCAGGTCGCCGGATTTCAGCCCCGGCAGCCGCCGCCCCAGCGCCAGGAAATCGCCGGATTCGCACACCGGCCCCACCACGTCGGCCACCATCCCGCCGCTGCCGGGGCCGGCTTCGCGCACGGGCAAAATTTCGTGATGAGCGTCATACAGCGTCGGGCGGATCAGGTCGTTCATCGCCGCGTCGACGATGACGAAGGTCTTGCCCTCGCCCTGCTTCACATAGAGCACGCGGGAGACCAGCACGCCGGCATTGGCGACGATCAGCCGCCCGACCTCGAAGACGAGGCCGAGGCCGAGATTATGGGTGTGCCGCTTCACCAGCGCCGCATAGGCGGAGGGCAGCGGCGGGTCGGGCTCGCCGGCGACATAGGGCACGCCCAGCCCGCCGCCGAGGTCGAGATGGGTGAGCGGATGCCCGTCCGCCATCAATTCGCGCGCCAGCTCGGCGATCAGCGCGGTGGCGTTGTCGAACGGCGTGAGATCGGTGATCTGGCTGCCGATATGCATGTCGACGCCGGTGATGCGGATGCCCGGCAGGCCGGCGGCGTGCCGGTACACCTCGCGGGCGCGCGAGACCGGGATGCCGAACTTGTTCTCCGACTTGCCGGTGGAGATCTTGGCGTGGGTCCTGGCGTCGACATCCGGGTTGACGCGGATCGATACCGGCGCGGCGACGCCGTGGCTCACCGCCACCTCGGAGAGCGTCAGCAGTTCCGGCTCGCTCTCGACATTGAAGCACATGATGCCGGCGTCGAGCGCCGCCGCCATTTCCTCGCGGGTCTTGCCGACGCCGGAGAACACGATCTTGTGCGGCTCGATCCCGGCCGCCAGCGCACGCTTCAGCTCGCCGCCCGAGACGATGTCGGCGCCGGCGCCGAGCCTGGCCAGCGTGCGGATCACCGCCTGGTTGGAATTGGCCTTCAGCGCGTAGCACACCGTCGCCCGCGTGTCGGCGAAGGCCTCGGCGAACACCCTGTAGTGCCGCTCTAGCGTCGCCGTCGAATAGGCGTAGAACGGCGTGCCGACCTCGCGGGCGATGTCGGCGAGACTGACGTCCTCCGCGTGGAGGACGCCGTCGCGATAGGCGAAATGATGCATTGCAAGGCCGAGGGTTGGCAGGACCGAAGCGTCAGAGAAGGCCGTCGAGGATGAAGGGCTTGTCCGGTTTCACCGGGCCGGTGTCCTTCGGCATCTTGCCGTCGGGTCCGGGCGTGCCCATCGGCGTGCCCGGCGGCGGCTCCAGCGGGCCTTTGACGCCGCAGCCCGCCAGCGCGAGCGCGACGCCGAGCGCGAGCAGGGCGGGGGCGAGGCGGAGCGGGCGGCGACGGTTCGGACGGGGCACGGAGCTTCCTCGGCAGCAGGGAAAAGTCGAGCGAACTATAGCGACGAATCGGCGAAAGGCGAGGCCGACGAAAGGGCTGCGTGCAGCGTCGTCGGAAAGGCCGCTTCAATGAGGCCCTGCGTGCCTCGAGGCTCGCCGGCGCTCGCACCAAGGCATGACGATGGTGCTTGATGGATCCCCGTCATCCTGAGGTGCCCGGCGCAGCCGGGCCTCGAAGGACGTCGACGCTCTCCACAGCCCCGTCGCCCTCACGCGTCGAAGGTCACCATGACCGGGATGTGGTCGGACGGCCGCTCCCAGCCGCGGGCATCGCGCAGCACCGTCATCGCGGTCGCCTGCGGCGCCAGCGCCTGGCTCGCCCAGACATGGTCGAGCCGGCGGCCCTTGTTGGAGGCTGACCAGTCGGCGGCGCGGTAGCTCCACCACGTATAGAGCTTCTCCTCCGGCGGCACGAAGCGGCGCATCACGTCGACCCAGCCGCCGGCCGCCTGCAGCCTGCCCAGCCGCTCCACCTCGATCGGCGTATGGCTGACCACGTCGAGGAGCTGCTTGTGGCTCCACACGTCGGTCTCCAGCGGCGCGATGTTGAGGTCGCCGACCAGTACCGAGCGCTCGCCCGGCGCCGTCGGGTGCAGCATCTCCCAGGCGGTGGCCTCGTCGAGGAAATCGAGCTTGTGCTTGGATTTCGGGTTGGCCGCCGGGTCGGGGATGTCGCCGCCGGCCGGGATGTAGAAATTGTGCACCGTCAGCGGTGCCGACAGCCCGGCCTGCGCGCCCAGCACCACGCTGATGTGGCGGGCGTCGCCGATGTCGCAGAAGCCCTGCCGGCTCTCGCTCTCGAACGGGCGCTTCGAGAGGATGGCGACGCCATGATAGCCCTTCTGGCCGCTGATCGCCGCGTGCGGATAGCCGAACCGCGCCGCCTCCTTCAGCGGGAAGCGGTCGTCCGGCGTCTTGGTCTCCTGGAGGCAGATGACGTCCGGCTGCAGTTCGGCGGCGAGCCGGGCGACGAGCTCGATGCGCAGGCGCACCGAATTGATGTTCCAGGTGGCGATGGAAAGCGGCACGGGCGGGGCACCTTGCAAGAACGACGTCGGCTCGGATGCGCGACGAGGGGATGGAGCCCTGTCTATCAAGCAAGCGCGCGCGGATGAAGAGAGCGACGGCCGGAGAATGCGCCTCGATCCCGAGAGGAGGCCGGTGCCCGTCCGCCTTCACGCCGCAAACGTCGCCGTCCTCGGCCGCGGCGGACGATGACCGGTCAATTCCGGTTGATGACGAACATCATCGGGTCCGGCTTTTCGGCGGTGTTGAGGTTGGACACCGCGACCGTGGTGTCGAAGCCCTGCGGGTCGGTGACCGTCCATTGCTTGAGCTGCATGGTCTTGGCGTCGAACATGATCATCAGCCGGTAGGTGCCGACCATGGGCTGCTTCTCCTCGATCACCACGGTGGCGAACAGGTCGTCCTGGTAGACGCCGGTGACGTTGGCGTTGCGGGCGAGGTCGAAATTCTCCGACAGCAGGAAGCGCAGCGGCGTCGCCGAGAGCGGGGAAATGTCCTGCGTCTTCAGCTTCTTGTCGATCACGGCGACCGAGCGGCCGTCGGCGACCAGCTGGATGCGGCTCGGCGGGTCGTATTCGAACAGCACCCGGCCGGGCTTGAGGATATAGAACTCGCCCTGCCGGCGGGTGCCGTCCGGGTCGACCTGCACGAAGTCGCCGGTCATGGTCTTGAAGCTGTTGAAATAGTCGTTGATGCGCTGGATCGTCACCGCCGCGGCCTTCTGGCCGGAGGCGGCGGCGAACTGCACCGGGGCGCCGGCGACCGCGGCCTGCTGCTGACCCGGGGCGACGGATTGCGGCGCCGACGGCGGCAGCGGCACGCCCGATTGCTGCGCGAGCGCCGGCGCGGCGAGGAGCGCGAGGCCGATGCAGGCGGCGGGCAGGGAGGCGATAACGGACGCGGGCATGAAGAGGCGCATGAGGGAGGCGGGCATGGCATTCTCGTCGGGCGCGCGCGGCGCGGGAGCAGGGCGTCGGTCGATGAATATAGGCGGTAGGCCGCGCCTGTGGCGAGGATAAGGCCTGTCGCCCGGCTCGCCCTCAAGCGCAAATGGCGGCAGCCGCTGCGTCATCGGGCACCCTCGTCCGGCTTGCGCCGACCCACGCGCGCGGCTTCCGCCTCAATCCATCTCGATATCTTCCGGTTCCACCAGGATCTCGCGCTTGCCGGCATGGTTGGCGGCGCTGACCAGGCCTTCCTTCTCCATCCGCTCCATGATCGAGGCGGCGCGGTTGTAGCCGATCTGCAGCCGGCGCTGGATGTAGCTCGTCGAGGCCTTGCGGTCGCGCATCACCACCGCCACCGCCTGCTCGTAGAGGCCGCCGCCCTCGCCGCCGAACGCGCCCTTGTCGAACACCGCCCCGTCCGCGCCGGCGCCGTCTTCCTCCTCGTCGGCGGTCACCGCGTCGAGATAGTCCGGCCGTCCCTGCGTCTTCAGGTGCTCGACGACGCGCTCGACCTCCTGGTCGGAGACGAACGGGCCGTGCACGCGGGAAATCCGCCCGCCGCCGGCCATGTACAGCATGTCGCCCTGGCCCAGCAGCTGCTCGGCGCCCATCTCGCCGAGGATGGTCCTCGAATCGATCTTCGAGGTCACCTGGAACGAGATGCGGGTGGGGAAATTCGCCTTGATGGTGCCGGTGATCACGTCCACCGAGGGACGCTGCGTCGCCATGATCAGGTGGATGCCGGCGGCGCGGGCCATCTGCGCCAGGCGCTGGATGGCGCCCTCGATGTCCTTGCCGGCCACCATCATCAGGTCGGCCATCTCGTCCACCACGATGACGATGTAGGGCAGCGGCGCCAGCTCCATCTCCTCGCGCTCGTAGATCGCCTCGCCGGTCTCGCGGTCGAAGCCGGTCTGCACGGTGCGGGTGATGGTCTCGCCCTTGGCCTGCGCCTCGGCGATGCGGGCATTGAAGCCGTCAATGTTGCGCACGCCGACCTTCGACATCTTCTTGTAGCGCTCCTCCATCTCGCGCACCGCCCATTTCAGGGCGATCACCGCCTTCTTCGGGTCGGTGACGACCGGAGAGAGCAGATGCGGGATGCCGTCATAGACGGAGAGCTCCAGCATCTTGGGGTCGATCATGATCAGCCGGCACTGGTCCGGCCGGTGGCGGTACAGCAGCGACATGATCATGGTGTTGATGGCGACCGACTTGCCGGAGCCGGTGGTGCCGGCGACCAGCAGATGCGGCATGCGGGCGAGGTCGACGATCACCGGCTCGCCGCCGATGGTCTTGCCGAGCGCCAGCGCCAGCTTGTGCGCCGCCTCGCCGAAATCCTTGGCGGCGATGATCTCGCGCAGCAGCACCTTGTCGCGCCGGGGATTTGGCAGCTCGATGCCGATGGCGTTCTTGCCGGGAATCACCGCCACGCGGGCCGAGATCGCGCTCATCGAGCGGGCGATGTCGTCGGCGAGGCCGATGACGCGGCTCGACTTGATGCCGGGCGCCGGCTCCAGCTCGTACAGCGTCACCACCGGGCCGGGGCGGGCATTGACGATGGCGCCGCGCACGCCGAAATCGTCGAGCACGCTTTCGAGGTCGCGGGCGTTCTGGTCCAGCATCTCGTCGGAGAGGGCCGGCATGCTGCGCGGCGGCGCCGGCGCCAGCAGGTCGAGGCCGGGATTCGCGTAGCGGCGCTGCTCCTCCTCGCGTTCGGCGCGGCCGCCGCGGATCGAGCGCAGGGGCGGGCGCCGGCCGGTGCGGGTCTTCTCCGGCACCGGCGAGGGCGGGGGCATGTCGTCCGGCGCCTCGAGGAAGCCGGCCTCGTCGCTTTCCTCGCCGTCCCAGCCGCGCTCGTCCGGGTCCTCCTCGCCGCTGTGGAAGTTCGGCTCGCGGCGGGGGCCGCGCGGCAGCGTGTCTTCCTCCTCCGAGAGGCCGAACAGCGACGACAGCCGGGCCATGAAGCCGCGACGGCGTCGGGGATAGGGGTTGCGCCCCGGCAGCACCCACGCCCTCAGCGTCAGCAGCCAATGGGTGAGCGCGCCGATGGAGACGAGGCCGAACCGCGCCGGCTCGTCCTCCTCGAACGGCACGTCCTCGTCGTCCTCCGCCTCGTCCTCGTCGCGTTTCAGCCCGAGGCCGAAGGCCAGCGGCAGCGTCAGCACCGCGCCGAACAGGCACAGCGCCCCGGCGACCGCATAGTCGAAGGAGGTCAGCCAGCCGGCGCGCAGCAGCGAGGGCGGGATCAGCATCGCCTCGCCCAGCACGCCGCCGAGCCCGCTCGGCAGCGGCCAGGTGCCGAAGCGCGGCAGGCAGGCGGCAAATCCCGCCGCGAAGGCGGTGCCGGCGGCGAGCGCCAGCAGGCGCGCCTTCATCCGGCGCGTCCGGCGATGGGTCATCAGCCGCCAGCCCCAGACGCCGACCGGCAGCACCACCGCGAGGCAGGCAATGCCGAACAGCTGCATCATCAGGTCGGCGACCACCGCGCCCGGCAGGCCGAGCAGGTTGTGCGGCTCGGCGGCGCTGGAGCGGCTGAGGCTCGGATCATTGGCCGACCAGCTCGCCAGCGCCGCCATCATCAGCCCGCACAGGCCGAGCAGCGCCAGCCCGACCAGCTCGGCGAGGCGGCGCCGCAGCAGGTTGCGCATTTCCTCCGGCAGCAGCCGGCGCCGGGCGCCGCGTCCGCGCATCGGCGTTCCGGCCCGCAGCGTCGCGGCGGATTTGCCGGCGGACTTGACGGTCGGTTTCGAGGGCGCGGCCATGGGTCCGGCGGCGCGAGGCTGCCCCTGCCGCGTGCGTGGCGTCCGGCCTGTCGACTGTGTCTGCCCGCCCATCATCCCGCCTCGATCCTGCCGGCCTTGAGAGGTCCGGCTCAGCTCAATCCGGCCACCACGCGCGGCAGCGCCGCCCGCGTGGTGGCGAGGTCCTGCACCAATGCGAGGCGCAGATAGTCCGCGCCGGGATTGCGTCCCTGCGCATCCGAGCGGCACAGATAGCCGCCGGGCACGGTGCGCAATCCCTCGCGCCGCCACAGCCGCCGCGCCGCCTCTTCCCCGCCGCCGACGCCGGAGACGTCGAGCCACAGGAAGAAGCCGCCATCCGGCCGCTCATAGCCGAAGCGGCCGGCGAACACCGCGTCGGCGATGTCGAACTTGGCACGATACAGGTCGCGGCTCGCCTCGACATGCGCCTCGTCGGCCAGCGCGGCGATGCCGACATGCTGCAACGGCTCCGGCACCTGCGGCGCCGCCACGTTGCGCAGGTCCCCGAAGGCGGCCGTGAAGCGCGCATCGCCGGCGCAGAAGCCGCAGCGCAGCCCCGGCAGGCTGGAGCGCTTCGACAGCGAATTGAACGTCACCACGCCTTCATAGTCCGGCCCGGCGACTTCGAGGATGCCGGTCGGCGGCGCGTCCCCGAGCCAGATCTCCGAATAGCATTCGTCGGCGAAGACGAGGATCTCGTGGGCGCGGGCGATCCCGACCAGCCGCTCGAGATAGGCGCGCGGGGCGATGGTGCCCTGCGGATTGGCCGGCGAGGCGAAATACAGCGCCACGGTGCGGTCGAGCAGCGGGACGTCCAGCGCGTCGAGGTCCGGCAGCCAGCCGCCGGAGGCGGGCAGGGGCAGCGGCACGCTCTCGCAGCCGGCCGCCTCGGCGCCGGCGCCATAGGCGGCGTAGAACGGATTGGGCAGCAGGATCGCCGGCCCGGCATCCGCGATCGCTTTCGCCTTTGCCGGCGAGACCAGCCGCCGGGCGAGGATGGCGGCGAGGAACAGCCCTTCGCGCGAGCCGTTCAGCACCAGCACCTCGCGTTCCGCGTCGAGCGGGCGCGGCAGGCGATAGCGGCGGCCGCACCAGTCGGCGGCGGCGGCGCGGAATTCCGGCAGCCCCTTGCCGGCGGGGTAGCGGCCGAAGCCGTCGAGATGGGCGGCGAGCACCTCGCCGACAAAGGCGGGAATGGCATGGCGCGGCTCGCCGACGGCGAGGCTCAGCGCCGGCTTGCCGGGCTCGATGCCGGCCAGCAGCTCGTTGAGGCGGATGAAGGGCGAACGCGCGGCGGGCCCCGGATCCGGCACGGCCGGCGGGGTTCGGGTGGCGGGATTCGGCTGCGGGGCGGGCACGGGGGTCACGTCTCGTCCATCATGGTTAGCGCGTTAGAATAGCGCGGCGCGGTAAAGGCGCCCTTAACCATGACGACAGGAAGGCCGCCGCCGCGCAAGCCTCGATGGAGGGCGCCGGGCCGTCCGCGCCGTGCCCAGAAGCGCCGATCGGGGGCGCCGGTCGGGGTGGCTTCGTGCGGGCGTCGACGCGTTGCGCGCGAATCGCCCGGCGGCGATATCCGGTGGCGGGACGCCGCTCCGGGCCGCGCCTCGGGCGCTCTCCGCGCCGGCTCCGGGCCGAGTTGGCGGGATCGCGATGCGGCCATGCGGAACATTGGCGGCGTGTGGGTGCGGCGGGTCGGGCGGGTGCCTTCGATGCCGCCGATCCGGGCCGCGCGTCGTGTCCGGGCCGTTTGCCGTGGCAGGAGATGCCGACGCGATGGAAGGGACGCGTCGCATACGCGCGGGCGAGATCCCGCGACCGCAGCGGCGCGGCCGTCCTATAAAAAGACCCCGGCCGAAGCCGGGGTCGAAAGGCAGCGGGAGGCTGCGTGGAAGGCTGGCGGCGCGGGGATGCCGCGCCGGGCTCCTTGAGCCGATCAGCTGTGGTAGGCGCGCTCGCCGTGCTCGACGATGTCGAGGCCTTCGCGCTCCTTCTCCACCGACGGACGCAGGCCGACGATGACGTCGACGATCTTGTAGAGGATCGCCGAGACCACGCCGCACCACACGATGGTGGTGGCGACCGCCTGGATCTGCACCCACACCTGGTGGCCCATGTCGTAATCGGCGATGCCGGGACCGCCGAGCGAGGGGGCGACCACGATGCCGGTGCCGATGGCGCCGATGATGCCGCCGATGCCGTGGACGCCGAACACGTCCAGGCTGTCGTCATAGCCGAGCGCGTTCTTCACGGTGGTGACGAAGAAGAAGCAGACGATGGAGGCGACGAAGCCCAGCACGATCGCGCCGATCGGGCCGGCAAGGCCGGCGGCCGGGGTGATCGCGACGAGGCCGGCGACCATGCCGGAGACGGCGCCCAGCATGGAGGGCTTGCCCTTGGCGAGCCATTCGATGATCGTCCAGCCGACGATGGCGCCGGCGGTGGCGACGAAGGTGTTCACCAGCGCCAGGGTGGTGGCGCCGTTGGCCTCGAGGTTGGAGCCGGCGTTGAAGCCGAACCAGCCGACCCACAGGACGCTGGCGCCGACCATGGCGAAGGGCAGCGAGTGGGGAGGCATCAGCTCCTTGCCGAAGCCGGTGCGCTTGCCGACGAGCAGGCAGCCCACGAGGCCGGCGATACCGGCATTGATGTGCACCACGGTGCCGCCGGCGAAGTCGAGCGCGCCCAGGGTGAACAGGTAGCCTTCCGAGAACCACACCATGTGGGCGATCGGGTAATAGACCAGCGTCACCCACAGGATGCAGAACAGCACGATGGCCGAGAATTTCATGCGCTCGGCGAAGGCGCCGATGATCAGGGCCGGGGTGATGGCCGAGAAGGTCATCTGGAAGGCCATGAACACATATTCGGGGATCTCGACGCCCTTCGAGAAGGTCGCCGCGGTGCTGTCCGGCGTGACGCCGGCGAGGAAGGCCTTGGAGAAGCCGCCGATGAAGGCGTTGCCCTCGGTGAAGGCGAGCGAGTAGCCGTAGAACACCCACAGCAGCATCATCACCGCGGCGATGACCGTGACCTGCATCAGCACCGACAGCATGTTCTTGGCGCGCACGAGGCCGCCATAGAACAGCGCCAGGCCGGGCACGGTCATGAACAGCACCAGGACGGTGGAGATCATCATCCAGGTGGTGTCGCCCTTGTTCACGGTGGCGACTACCGCCTCGGCCGCAGGAGCGGCGGGCGCCGCCGCGTCTTGGGCAAACGCGGCGGCTGCGAGCAGCGCCGTCGTCCCCAGCACGGGAAGTCCCGCGCGCATCCAGTTCTTGATCGTCATGGGTTGAGTGCTCCGTCGGAATCGAATGATGTCGGGATCAAAGGCGCTCAGAGCGCGTCGGCGTCGGTCTCGCCGGTGCGGATGCGCACGGCCTGGTCGATCGCGTAGACGAAGATCTTGCCGTCGCCGATCTGGCCGGTCTTGGCCGAGGTCGAGATGGCGTCGATGACCTTCGCGACCTGGTCGGCGGCGACCGCGACCTCGATCTTGAGCTTCGGCAGGAAGCTCACCGCATATTCGGCGCCGCGGTAGATCTCGGTATGGCCTTTCTGACGGCCGTAACCCTTGACCTCCGTAACGGTCAGTCCGTGCACTCCGATACCGGTGAGCGCATCCCGGACTTCCTCAAGCTTGAAAGGCTTGATGATAGCCATGACGATCTTCATGGTTCCTGTCCCCGCTTGGCCCCGGATCGCAACACGCGGATCCCGGGCGTTTCATGTCGGACTCGGCCAGGCGGGTTTTCCCAACCCTTCGGACAAGCCAGCGGACAGGAATCAAGTCGCGTGCCAACCGAGTACCGGCGCGCCTTTGCGCCGCTTTCGACCCTGCGCGCGGCCCCGTGTTCCCCACGCGCCGCCCGAAACGGCATTGTGGCGACCCTGTGGCGCTGCTCAATTCTTAACCTGCCTCGCCTGGGCAGGCCAGGAGGCGCCAAATATTCGGCAGTCTATGCGTGAAAAATGAGCATATTACCCTAGGGAAGGCGGGGAGGGCGCCATCGGGCGGATCAAACCCTCCTGCGCCACCGATGCGACCAATCGTCCCGCCCGGTCGTAGATCAGTCCGCGTGCCAGGCCTCGCGCACCGGCTGCGCTGGGGCTGTCCTGCACATAAAGCAGCCAATCGTCGACCCTGAGCGGGCGATGCAGCCACAGGGCGTGGTCGAGGCTGGCCGCCTGGATGCGGTCGCCGAGCACGCTGGTGCCGTGCACCACGGTGGTGGTTTCCAGCAGCGTCATGTCGGACGCATAGGCCAGCACCGCCCGGTGCAGCGCCGGCTCGTCCGGCAGGGTGCCGTCGGCGCGGAACCACACCATCTGTTGCGGCTCGGCGGGCGGCGCCCGGTCGCCGCCGCGCAGGCGCTGCAGCAGGTTCACCGGCCGCAACTCCACCGGCCGCGGCCGCGTCCAGTAGCCGCGCACCGAGGCGGGCAGCGAATCGAGCAGGTCGGCCGGCAGGTCGCGCGGCGCCGGCACGTCCTCGGGCGGCGGCACGTCCTCGGGCATCGCCATCTGGTGGTCGAGCCCGTCCTCCGGCTGGTGGAACGACACCGACATGATGAAGATCGGCCGACCGTGCTGCACCGCCGACACCCGGCGGGTGGCGAAGCTGCGTCCGTCGCGCACCCGCTCCACCTGGTAGACGATGGGCGCCTGCGGGTCGCCGGCGAGTATGAAATAGGCGTGCATCGAATGGGCGACGGCGGTCTCCACCGTGCGCTGCGCCGCCACCAGCGCCTGCGCCAGCACCTGCCCGCCGAACACCCGCGTGCGGAACGGCCAGGATTCCGGCGGGTTCCGCCCGCGGAACAGGTTGACCTCCAGCACTTCGAGATCGAGCAGCCCGACGAGTTCGGCGATGGTCGACATGTCCGGCTCCACGCCCGATGTTCCGGTTGGCAGCGGTGTTCTCTCCCCGGTAGCTAAGGCATAAGATGCCGGCGGTACAGTGCCGCGAAGGGATGAGGCCGCCATGGAACAGCACGCTCGACGCTTCGACGTCGTCATCGCCGGCGGCGGCCTCGCCGGGCTGTCGCTCGCCCTCGCGCTGCGCCACGGGCTCGGCGCGGAGGCGCGGCTCGCCGTCGCCGATCCGGCCTTTGCCGGGCGGGGAGACGGCGTCGCCCCGCGCAGTTCCGACATGCGCGCCTCCGCCTTCGCCGCCGGCGCCCGCCGCATGCTGGAGACGGTCGGCGTGTGGCAGCGGGTCGCGGCGCAGGCGCAGCCGATCCTCGCCATGGAGATCACCGACAGCCGGCTCGGCGATGCCGCGCGGCCGGTGTTCCTCTCCTTCGACGGCGAGGTCGAGCCGGGCGAGCCCTTCGCCCATATGGTCTCCAACGCCCTGCTGCAGGACGCGCTCACCGATGCGTCGCGGGAGGCCGGCATCGACTTCCTGCCGGTCGGCGTCGACAGCTACGTCGCCGGCCCGTCCGGCGTGTCGGCGCTGCTCAAGGATGGCGGGCGCGTCGCCGCGTCGCTGCTCTGCGCCTGCGACGGCGGCCGTTCGCGGCTGCGCAGCCTTGCCGGCATCGGCACGGTCGGCTGGCCCTATGACCAGTCCGCCATCGTGATGACGGTCGGCCACGAGCGCCCGCACGAAGGCAAGGCGGTGGAGCATTTCCTGCCCGCCGGCCCCTTCGCCCGGCTGCCGCTGACCGGCAACCGCTCCTGCATCGTCTGGACCGAGACGGCGGAAGCCGCCGCCCGGCTGCTCGCGCTGCCGCGGGTGCTGCTGCTGGACGAGCTGGAGCAGCGCTTCGGCCTCGAGCTCGGCCCGCTGGAGATCCTCGACGAGCCCAAGGTGTTCCCGCTCGGCTTCCAGATGGCGCGGCGCTTCGTCGCCGACCGGCTCGCCCTGGTGGGAGACGCCGCCCACACCATCCACCCGATCGCCGGGCAGGGCATCAACATGGGCCTGCGCGACGTCGCCGCGCTGGCCGAATCGATCACCGACGCCGCCCGGCTCGGCCTCGACATCGGCGGGCCGGACGTGCTGGAGCGCTACCAGCGCTGGCGGCGCTTCGACACCTTCTCCATGGGGGTGGCGACCGACGGGCTCAACCGGCTGTTCGGCCAGCGCTCGGACGTGCTGCGCCTCGTCCGCGATGTCGGGCTCGGGCTCGTCGAGCGGCTGCCGAGCCTGAAGAGCCAGTTCATCCGCGGCGCCGCCGGCCTCGGCGGCCAGCCGCCGCGGCTGCTGCGCGGCGAGATGCTGTGAGCCGCCCGGCCGCGTTCCCGGCTGAAGCTCCCGGCCGGATCCGGTTCAGCTTCTGGCGGCTTCTTCCTCGGTCAGCGGGCGCGCCTCGTCGGCAAGCATGATCGGGATGCCGTCGCGGATCGGATAGGCGAGCCGCGCCGTGCGCGAAACCAGCTCATGCGCCTGCCGGTCATAGTCGAGCGGGCCCTTGGTGACGGGGCAGACCAGGATTTCCAGCAGCTTGGAGTCGAGCTCGTATCCGGCGCGGTGCGAGGTGGTCTCAGGCATGGTCGGCTCCGTGATCGGTGGGGCGGGGCGCCGGCTTATAGCCGACATCCGGCAGCTTTTGGTGCGGCAGCTCTCCGCGGTGCGGCTTTATAGCGGCCGATCCTGACAATCGCGCGTCGGCGTGTCAGAAGAAAGCCGCCGCTTCGCGAAACAGATGCCGTCATCAGCCGACATGGATGCCTCCCGCCTCGACCTGCCCGACGACCCGCGCCTTGCCGGCGAGACCGTGCAGCAATGGGTGTTCCGCCGGTTGCGGCGGGCGGTGATGAGCGGGCGCTTCCCGCCGGGGCAGGCGGTGACCATACGCGGCCTCGCCGAGGCGCTCGGCGTCTCCGCCATGCCGGTGCGCGAGGCGCTGCGCCGGCTGGTGGCCGAGCGGGCGCTGGTGCTGCTCGACAACCGCCGCGTCCGGGTGCCGGAAATGACCGCGCGCCGCTTCGACGAGCTCTTCGCCGCCCGCACCCTGCTGGAGGCGGAAGCCGCCGCCCGCGCCCTGCCGCTGGCCGACGCGGCGTTCCGCGAGCGGCTCAAGGCGCTCGACCGCGTCTCCGACGCGGCGTGGAAGCACGGCGACATCGAGGCGATGATCGAGAGCAACCTCGCCTTCCACACCGCGCTCTACGGCGCGCGCGCCGATTCGGTGCTGGTGCCGCTGATCGAATCGGTGTGGCTGCAGATCGGCCCGTTCATGCGCCTCGCGCTGGCCGATCTCGAACAACATTACCGCGTCGACCGCCACGCCGAGGCGCTGGAGGCGCTGGCGGCCGGCGACGAGGCGGGCCTGCGCCGGGCCATCGAGGCCGACATCCGCGACGGCATCGGCCACCTGCGCGCCCAGCTCGATTGAGCGGGGCGCCGACTATTCCGCCGCCTTCAGCGAGGAGCCGCGCCGGCTCTCGGCCCGGAGCCGCGCCGCCGCCCCGAAGGCGGTGAACACGGCGGAGGACAGCCTGTCGTCCCAGAACCGCCATTCCGGGTGCCACTGAATCGCCAGCGTGAAGCCCGGCGCATCGGTGACGCGGAAGGCTTCCACCAGCCCGTCCTCGGCGCGGGCCTCCACGCTGAGGCCGGGCGCCAGCTTGTTGACGCCCTGCCCGTGCAGCGAGTTCACCTTCCAGCGGCCGGCGCCGGCCAGCGTCTCCAGCAGCCCGCCCGGCTCCAGCACCACGTCGTGCACCGGGGCGTACTGGCCGGCAATGTCGAGGCTCGCATCCTCGCGATGGTCGAAATGGCCCGGCTGCTCGTAGACTTTCTGGAACAGCGAGCCGCCCAGCGCGACGTTCATCTCCTGGAAGCCGCGGCAGACGCCGAAGATCGGCACGCCGCGCTCGATGGCGCCGCGGATCAGCGGCAGCGAGAGGTCGTCGCGATACGGGTCGGAGGGCAGCGGCGGCTCATAGGGCGCGTCGCCATAGAGATGCGGGGCGACGTTGGAGGGGCTGCCCGGCAGGAAGATGGCGTCGACGAGGTCGAAGATCTCCTCCACCACCAGCCGCTCTGGCGCCATGGCGGCGTCGACCGCCGAGACGGTGCCGGGCAGCAGCACCGGCAGCGCCTGCGCGCCGCGCGCCACCGCATAGATGTATTTCTCGGTGACGCCGTGCAGGACATGGCCGCCGGACGCCTTGACGTCGCTGATGACGCCGATGACAGGACGCATGTGATCACTTTCCCGATTGCTCGCCAAGATGTGGGATCGCTGCCCCGCTCCTGTCAACGGGGTCGTTCACGAACACTTGGAGGTCCTTCGACGCGCGCCTGCGCGGGGAGCGTGCCGCGGGAGCTTTGCCGCGGGAGCTTGCGGCGCGTGCCGGGCGCGCCTAGAAGCGGGCGATCTCCAAGGACCCTGCCATGCCCGCGCTGACCCCGGAAGACCTGTTCGCCCGCCTCGAGGAGCTCGGCATCGAGACGAGCACGATCGAGCATCCCGCCGTCTTCACCGTCGCCGAGTCGCAGGGCCTGCACCGCGACATCCCCGGCGGCCATACCAAGAACCTGTTCCTCAAGGACAAGAAGGGCAACCTCTTCCTCGTCGTGATCGGGCAGGAGGCGCAGGTCGATCTGAAGAGCCTGCACGGCCCGCTCGGGGCGTCGAGCCGGCTGTCCTTCGGCAGCGCCGAGCTGCTGGAAGAGGTCCTCGGCGTGAAGCCCGGCGCGGTGACCGCCTTCGCCCCGGTCAACGACACCGGAGGCCGCGTCACCGTGGTGATCGATGCCGAGTTGATGCGGCACGCGCACATCAACTGCCATCCGCTGGTCAACACCGCCACCACCACCATCGCCCGCGACGACCTCGTCCGCTTCCTGCGCGCCACCGGCCACGAACCGGTCGTCCTGGCGATACCGCGGCGCCAGGAAGTCGCGACGCAAGCCGAGGCGCAGGCGGAGGCGGAAGCCGGCGGCGGGGCCGGCATCGACGCCGGCATGGAGGCCGGCCCGGCCTGAGCGGTTGCAATCGCCGCCCGACCGACCATTTTAAGCACCGACAGAACACCTTCAGGCCCAGACCGACCCTTTCGAGGACGCCCCCATGCTGCTCAACCAGTCCGCCGAACCGGCCCCGAACGGCGCGCAGGCCGGAGACGACGTCGTCATCGACACCACCACCCGCACCTTCATGAAGGACGTGGTGGAGGAATCGAAGCTCCGCCCGGTGCTGGTCGATTTCTGGGCGCCGTGGTGCGGCCCCTGCAAGCAGCTCACCCCGGTGATCGAGAAGGTGGTGCGCGCCGCCAAGGGCAAGGTGCGCCTCGCCAAGATGAACACCGACGAGCATCCCTCCGTCGCCCAGCAGCTCGGCATCCAGTCGCTGCCCACCGTCTACGCCTTCGTCAACGGCCAGCCGGTGGACGGCTTCATGGGCGCGCAGCCCGAGTCGCAGATCAAGGCGCTGGTCGACCGGCTTACGGCCGGCGCCGACGGTGCGCCCGACCTCGGCGAGATCCTGGCGAGCGCCGACGCGGCGCTGGCCGAGGGCGACGCCGCCGGCGCCACCGAGCTCTATGCCCATGTGCTGGGCGAGGAGCCCGGCAACGCCCGTGCGCTCGCCGGCATCGCCCGCGCCCATCTCGCCGCCGGCGATCTCGAGCAGGCCAAGGCGACGCTCGCCCTGGTGCCCGAGGCGGGTGCCAGCGATCCGGCGGTCGTCGCCGTCCGCGCCGCCATCGAGCTGGAGGAGGCCGCCAGCGCCCTCGACGATGTCGGCACGCTGGAGGCGAAGGTCGCCGCCAACCCGCTCGACCATCAGGCCCGCTTCGACCTCGCCGTGGCGCTCAACGCCCGCGGCAAGCGCGAGGAGGCGATGGACGCGCTGCTCGCCATCATCCGCAAGGACCGCAGCTGGAACGAGGACGGCGCCCGCAAGCAGCTGGTGCAGTTCTTCGAGGCCTGGGGCCCGACCGACGACATGACGGTGCTCGGCCGTCGCCGCCTGTCGTCCATCCTGTTCGCGTGAGCGCCGGCATCCTCCGGGCTCGCTTCTTGCGCCGGCTGCGGCCGGCACATCCTGTCGGAGGACTTCCATGGCCATGAACCGCCCCTATGGCGGGCCTGCGGAACTTCCCGCCGTGGTGCCGCTGTTTCCGCTGGAAGGGGCGCTGCTGCTGCCGCGCTGCCAGTTGCCGCTCAACATTTTCGAGCCGCGCTATCTCGCCATGGTCGACGACGCGCTGAAGGGCGAGCGCCTCATCGGCATGGTGCAGTCGATCCCGGCGCTGGTCGCCACCGCCAGCCCGGCGCTGCAGAGCGTCGGCTGCCTCGGGCGGATCACCGAATTCGCCGAGAGCGGCGACGGGCGCTATCTCGTCACCCTCACCGGCGTCGCCCGCTTCCGCATCGTGGAGGAGGTCGCCGGCGCCGCCACGGCCTATCGGCAGGCGCGGGTCGCGTTCGAGCGCTTCGTCGGCGATTTCACCCCCAATCTCGGGGCCGAGGCGGTGGACCGCGCCAATCTGCTGCGCACGCTCGCCGCCTATCTCGACGCCAACCAGCTGGAAGCCGACTGGGAAGGCATCAAGGACGCGCCGAACGAGGCGCTGGTCAACGCGCTCGCCATCATGTCGCCCTTCGGCCCGCGCGAGAAGCAGGCGCTGCTGGAGGCGCCGAGCCTGTCCGCCCGCGCCGACATGCTGATCGCCGTCACCGAGATGGCGCTGGCCCGCGGCCAGGGCAGCGACGGCGACACGCCGCTCCAGTAGCTTTGTCCTTCCTTACCGTCTCCCCATTGGGGAGAGGTGGCCCGCGAAGCGGGTCGGTGAGGGGCTACGCGGTTGGGGGTGTCGAAGACCCCTCACCCCAGCCCTCTCCCCGATGGGGAGAGGGGGCAAGGTGCTCTCACGCAGATCGCTTCCGGCAGAAACCTCCCCGTCGCTTCACCGAGCCCGTCACTCCGCCGCGATCGGCGGGCGCGGCATGGTGTGCAGCGTTGCCGCCGGCGCCGGATGGTGGGGCTCGCCCGGCTCGTCGCGGGCGCCGACGAAGCGGCCGAAGAGGCGGCCGAACAGCCGCTGGGCGTCGTCCATCAGCGTGAACACCGCCGGCACGAAGACCAGCGACAGCAGCGTCGAGGCGAGCAGGCCGCCGATCACCGCGATCGCCATCGGCGCGCGGAAGTCCGAGCCCTCGCCCAGCCCCATGGCCGAGGGCACCATGCCCGCCGCCATGGCGATGGTGGTCATGACGATCGGCTGCGCCCGCTTGCGCCCGGCCTCGATCAGCGCCGTGGTGCGGTCGTGGCCGGCCGCCACCGATTCGATGGCGAAATCGACCAGCAGGATGGCGTTCTTGGTCACGATGCCCATCAGCATCAGGAAGCCGATCACCACCGGCAGCGTCATGGCGTTGTTGGTGATCAGCAGCGCCACGAACGCCCCGCCGACCGAGAGCGGCAGCGCCACCAGGATGGTGATCGGCTGCAGCACGTTGGCGAACAGCAGCACCAGCACCGCCAGCACCATCATCACGCCGGCGCCCATGGCGGTGGCGAAGCCGCCGAACACCTCGGCCATGATCTCGGCGTCGCCGGCTTCCTTCAGGCTCACCCCGGTCGGAAGATTCTTGGCCGCCGGCAGCGCATAGACCTCGGCCAGCGCCTCGCCGAGCTGGGTATTGGCGGCGAGGTCGGCCTCGATGGCGACGCGCCGCGCCCGGTCGTAGCGGTCGAGGCTGGTCGGCCCGGTGGCGAACTCGATGTCGGCCACCGCGTCGAGCGGCACCGCCGCCCCGGCCGCGGTGCGCACCTTCAGCGTGCGGAAGGTGGCGAGATCGGCGCGGGCGTTCTGGTCCAATTGCACCCGGATCGGCACCTGCCGGTCGCCGGCGGAGAACTTGGCGAGGTTCTGCGAGATGTCGCCGATGGTGGCGATGCGCACCGTCTGGGCGATGTCCGCCACCGAGACGCCGAGCTGCGCCGCCTCGGAGAGCCGCGGCACCACCCTGAGCTCCGGCCGCTCCAGCGCCGCCGAGGTCACCACATTGGCGAGGCCCTTCACCTTGGCGCGGATCTCGCGCTCCAGCTCCAGCGCCGTCTTCTCCACCAACGCCCCGTCCGAGCCGGAGAGGATGATGGTGAATTCGCGCCCGCCCGGTCCCGCCCCGCCCGAGGCGCCGAAATTGAAGCGCAGGTCGGGAATGGCGGCGATCTCGCGCTGCATCCGCACCTCGAACTGCTTCTGGGTGCCGCGGCGCTCGGCGCGCGGCTTGAGGTTGACGATCATCGTCGCCTTGCGCACCTCGCCGGCGGCGTTCGCCGGCCCGCCCGCCGAACCGCCGCCGCCGGTGGCGAACACGCTCGCCACTTCCGGCTGCTTCTCCATCAAGCGCGTCACCTCGCCGACCACCCGCCGCGTCGCGTCGAGCGTCGCGCCCGGCGGCAGTTCCAGCGCCAGCACCGAGCGCGAGACGTCGGCATTGGGGATGAAGCCGGCGGGCAGGAGGGTGGACAGCCACATCGAGCCGATGAACAGGAGGATGCCGGTGGCGACGGTGATGAAGCGGTGGCGGATGCTGGCATTGAGCAGCCGCACATAGCCACGCATGATGAGGCTGTCCGGCTTCTCGCGATGGCCGTGGTCGCGCAGGAAATAGGCCGCGAGCATCGGGGTGAGCAGCCGCGCCACCAGCAGCGAGAACAGCACCGCTACCGCGACGGTTATGCCGAACTGGCGGAAATACTGGCCGGCAATGCCGCCCATGAAGCTCACCGGCGCGAACACCGCCACGATGGTCAGCGTGGTGGCCACCACCGCGAGGCCGATCTCGTCGGCGGCGTCGATGGCGGCGCGATAGGCCGACTTGCCCATGCGCATGTGGCGCACGATGTTCTCGATCTCGACGATGGCGTCGTCGACCAGGATGCCGGTCACCAGCGTCACCGCGAGCAGGCTCACCCCGTTCAGCGAGAAGCCGAGCATGTCCATCACCCAAAAGGTGGGCAGGATGGAGAGCGGGATGGCGGTCGCCGAGATCAGGGTGGCGCGCCAGTCGCGCAGGAACAGCAGCACCACGATGATGGCGAGCACCGCGCCTTCGATCAGCGTGTGCATCGCCGATTCGTAGTCGGCCTGGGTGTAGCGCACCGTGGTGTCGATCAGGCTGATGGTGACGTCGGGATGCGCGGCTTCCAGCTTGCGCAGCGCCTCCTCCGCCCGGTCGGCGACGACGACGTCGGAGAAGCCCTTGGCGCGGTAGATGCCGAAGGCCACCACCGGCTTGCCGTCGAGCTGGGCGAAGACGCGCGGCTCGGCCGCCCCGTCGGTGACGGTGGCGAGGTCGGCCAGGCGGACCTGCCGCGAGGACGCGCCGGAATTCGCCGGCAGCGAGATCCGGGTCTCGGCGAGGTCGTTCACGGTGAGCGCGCCGCCCAGCGTGCGCACGGATTGCTCCTGCGTGCCGATCTCGCCGCGTCCGCCGGCGAGGTCGACATTGGTGGCGACCAGCTGCCGGTTGACGTCGGCGGCGGTCACGCCCAGCGCCGCCAGCTTGTTCGGGTCGAGCGAAATGCGGATCTCGCGGTCGACGCCGCCCTCGCGCTTCACCTGCGCCACGCCGCGCACGCCCTGCAGCGCCCGGATCACCGTGTCGTCGACGAACCACGAGAGCTCGTCCGGCGTCATGGTCGGCGCCGAGGCGGCATAGGTGACGATCGCCATGCCCTCGACGTCGATGCGCTGGATCAGCGGCTCCTCGATATCCTGCGGCAGCTCGGAGCGGATGCCGGTCACCGCGTCGCGCACGTCGTTCACCGCGCGGTCGACCTGGGTTTCCAGCTGGAATTCCACCGTGGTCACCGAGGCGCCCTCGGTGATGGAGGAGGTGATGTGCTTCACCCCCTGCACGCCGGCGATCGCGGTCTCGACCCGCTTGGTCACCTGCGTCTCCAGCTCGCTCGGCGCGGCGCCGGGCTGGGTGACGGTGACCGAGACGATCGGCACGTCGATATTCGGCATGCGCGTCACCGGCAGCCGGTCGAACGTGTAGAGGCCGAGCGCGGTCAGCACCACGAACAGCACGATGGCCGGGATCGGCTTGCGGATCGACCAGGCGGAGATGTTGAGGGCCATCAGGCGCCTCCCTTCTGCTCGGCGAGCGGCACCGGGGTCACCCGGTCGCCGTCGCGCAGGAAGCCGCCGGCGCGCGCCACCACGTTCTCGCCCTGGGCCACGCCTTCGACGATCTCGACGAAGCCTTCGCCCATCAGCCCGGTCTTCACCTCGCGCCGGCTCACCGTGTCGTCGGCGATCACCAGCACGAAGGCGCCGTCGCGGTCGAACTGCACCGCCGACAGCGGCAAAGCGAGGCCGGTGCGGCGGGCGAGCTCGATATCGCCGCGCGCATAGGCGCCGGGCCGCAGCCGCGGATCGTCCGGCAGGGCGACCGCGACGCGGGCGAGCCGCGTGGCGGCGTCGACCTTGGCGCCGACGAGGCGCACGCTGGCGGCGATCGGGGCCGGGAAGCCGGCGGGCGTCACCATGACCGGCTGGCCCGGCTTCATGCGCGGCAGCGCCGATTCCGGCACCTCGGCATCGAGGTCGATGGCGCCGTCCTTGACGATGCGGAACAGCGGCTCGGTATTGGCCGACAGCACGATGGCGCCGAGCCGGGCCGCGCGCGAGGAGATGATGCCGGCCTCCGGCGCGGTGATCTCGGTGCGGGCCAGCCGCACCTCCAGTTCGTCGCGCATCGCCTTGATCTGCGCCAGTTCCGCCTGCGCGGCGGTCACCGCCTCGGCATTGGCGGTCACCTGTGCGCTGGCGACGCTCACCGCGCGCTCGCGCTGGTCGAGCACTTCCTGCGAGGTGGCGCCGGTCTTGATCAGGGTGCGGGCGCGCTCCACCGCGGCTTCCGCCTCGATGCGCTGGGCGTTGGCCTGTTCCAGCGCCGCCTTCTGCTGGGCGATGGCGGCCTGCGCCTTCGCCGCATTGGCGGTGTTCTGTGCCAGCAGCGTCTGCAGCGTGTCGCGCGACAGCCGGGCGAGCACCGCGCCCTTCTCGACGCGGTCGCCCTCTTCCACCAGGATGTCGGTGATGCGCAGGCCGTCGATTTCCGGCCCGACCATGATCTCCTCGCGGGCGGCGAGCGTGCCGGTCACCGGCAGCCGCTCCACCACCTCGCGCGGGGCCGCCGGCACCACGGTGACGGTGACGCCGCGCGCCTTTTCCGGCTCGGGCACGGCGGTGGCCTGCGCCGGCTCGCCGATGCCGAGCCTGAGGCCGAAGGGGATGCGGTCGCGCAGCGCATAGCCGCCGACGCCCACCACGAAGGCGGTCATGGCGAGGGCGAGCGTCACCCGCCCATGCAGGGTGGAAGGAGCGAATTTCATGTGCGGTCGACCGTGCTGGAGGCGGGGGAGCCGGCGGGGACGGGAGCGACAGGCGCGAGCATGCGGGTGATGAGGTTGCCGAAGCCGGGCATCATCTGCGCCAGCGGCAGGTCCGGCTGCAGCCGCCGGCGCAGCAGCAACCCGTCGCCGATGGCGTCGATCAGCGTCATGGCCACATCGGGGTCGATGGCGGGGTCGATCTCCCCACGTTCCTGCGCCGCGATGAAGGCGGCGCGGATGGCACCGCTCATTTCCTCATCGGCCTCGTCGAACTTGGCCTTGAGCTGGGGATTGCGTGCGGTCTCCGTGGCGATCTCCGGTCCGAGATCGGCGCAGACCATCGGCAATTCGCCGGAGAACAGCGCCTGGCCCATGGCGATGAGGCCATCGGCGAAGCTTGGCGCCTGCTGGAGAAGCTCCAGCATCTGGAGGCGGGCGCTGCGTTCCTCCTCGACGATGGCGACGATGATCGCGGCCTTCGAGGGGAAATAGCGGTACAGCCCGCCCGGACTCATTCCCGCTTCGGCGCAGATCTCCTGCATGCTGGTGGCGTGGAAGCCGGTGCGGGTGAAGCAGGCGGCGGCGGCGTCGAGGATCCGCCGATGCGGATCGGGCTTCTTCGGCTGCCCCCCCGGCCTGGGTGCGCCCGATCTGGGTGTGCCTGCCTTGGACGCGCCTTTCGCGCCCGGCGTCGCCGGTGGCGAGGCGTCGAGGGCGGCCGCCTCGGCTTCCGGCACATGCAGATCGGACATGGAGCTTCCCGAATGAGAGCGAACGTTCGTTCGCAAAATGGCCAATGACACCGCGCGAGTCAAGAACGAACGTTCGTTCGCATGTCGATGCGGCTAGGCTGCCGGCCCGACGATGCCGTCGAAGGCGGCGACCACCTTCTCGTAGACCGGGCGCTTGAACGGGATGATCAGCCCCGGCGTGTCGGCGAGCCTCTCCCAGCGCCAGTCGGCGAATTCCGCCTTGTGCGCGCCGCCGCCCGGCTTCAGCACGTCGATCTCGGAATCCGGGCCGGTAAAGCGCAGCGCGATCCATTTCTGGATCTGGCCGCGATAGCGCCCCTTCCAGGCTTCGCGGGCGATGGCCTCCGGCAGGTCGTAGGCGAACCATTCCGGCGCCACCGCCAGCGGCTCCACCGAGCGGACATTGGTCTCCTCGTAGAGCTCGCGCAGCGCCGCGTCTTCCGGGCTCTCGCCCTCGTCGATGCCGCCCTGCGGCATCTGCCAGGAATGGGTGGCGTCGACATGCTCGGCGCCGCCGCGGCGGCGGCCGACGAAGACCAGCCCGTCGCGGTTGACGAGCACGACGCCGACGCAGGGGCGGTAGGGGAGCTGTTCGAACGGGATCATCGGTACGGCCGGCCATCGAGGGGTCACGCGGGCATGTCGCCGCCAGCCCAATATAGGCGAGGCCGGTGACGGAACGTAGGAGCGGCTGGATTTATGCTTAGCGCGGGTCCTGAGGTGCGTGGATGCGCCGTTCGATGCAGATGTTCCCGGCCCGGTTGATGCGCCTGCGAATGTTCGGCCGGCAACGGCAGTTCATTGTGAAAGATGAGCGCAACCCGTGCGGACCCGGCACCAAACGACGTTTGATGATGGCGAGATGCGAACCGGATCGATAAAGTGTCGATTCCCGCTGCATGCTCGGGAGATACGAGGTGTTGCGGTCATCATAAAGATAAAGAAAATTATGTCGGGGGATGGATATGCTGATCAATCTTGGGAAAAAAGACGTTGCACTGGAGGCGCTTAGAGGACTTGCGGCGTTCGCGGTGGTGATAGGGCACAGCTGGGTCGCCTTTTTCGATCCTGAATTTCGCTATGCCTATCAGCCCCTGCAGATCCTGATCGCCGGTTCGGCGGCGGTGACGTTCTTCTTCGTGCTGTCCGGCTACGTGCTGACGCGACGCTATGTCGAGACCGAAAGCTACCGCTATCTGCTGCGGTCGATTCTCAAGCGCTGGTTCCGACTGGCCGGCCCGGTTACCATCAGCTTCCTGATTTCCGCCCTGCTCTTCATGTATGGGCTGTATTACTACCAGGACGTCGCCCGGATCACCAACTCGCAGTGGCTCGACACGTTCGGTTATTCGATACCGCCCGACATGAATTTTGCCCCGTCGCTCTACGATGCTTTCGTGCAGGGGTCCTTCTACGTATTTTTCGTGAAGGATCATCAATATTACAACAGCCCGCTCGGCACGATGTATTTCGAGCTGTGGGGCAGCCTGCTGATCTTCGTGCTTGTCTTCCTGGTCGTGGAAATGCGCAAGTTCAGCGGCTATCTCGCCGCCATAGGCTGGCTGGCGGCCATGATCTGGTCGACGCTTTTTTCCTATTATTACGTCGCCTTCATCGCCGGGCTGGGCCTCAGCCTGCTGTTCGACCGCCGCTCGCTCGACCTGCCGAAATGGCTGACCTGGGGACTGGTGATCTTCGCCGTCTATCTGCTCGCCTATCAGCGGCCGGACGGCTATTTCTCCTGGCTGGCGCCGTTCGGCGTGAACGAGCAGAACGGCGTCTATCTCTGGATCGCCGCGGCGGTGATGCTGATCATCGGCGTCGAGAACAATCCGGGCATCAGCCGGCCGCTGTCAGGGCCGACCGGCGCCTTCCTCGGCCAGCTGTCCTTCCCGATCTACCTGCTGCATTTCCTCGTCCTGGCCTCGGTGGGGTCCTGGGCCTGGCTGCACCTGGCGCCGGCCCATGGCCGCGGCGTCGGCATGCTGGCGATCCCCATCACCGTCGCGGTATCCGTGCTCGTGTCGCTGCCGATGATCGCGTTCGACAAATGGTGGATCGCCCGGGTCAACAAGCTGTCCATGGCGATCGTTCCGCCGCCCGCCCGCGCCGTGCGATCGGCCTCGCCTGCCATCGCCGCGAACGCCCTGGAGGGTAATGTGCTGCAGGGTAATGCCGCGGGGTGATGGTGCCGCGGATCCGGCGGGAGGCGCTGCCGGAGCGGCCGCGCTACTGCGCCAGCGTCGGCGGGCCGCCGGCGGGGGCGACTTCCACCACTTCGCGCAGGCCGGTGGCGGCGTCCATCAGCGTGAAGGCGCCGGGGCCGGGGCCTTCGTCGGCGTCGGAGCCCGCCCGCAGCGTCGGCGCGTCGGCGGCGACGGCGGTGCTTTCATATTCGAAGGGCTGGTTGAGGCGCACCGCCACCGGCTCGCCGCCGCGCAGCATCAGCCAGGCCGAGGCCACCGCGACGATGGCGAAGCCGGTGAGGCCGAAAATGGCCACGGCGGCGTAGTGCAGGTCGCTGTCATGCCCGACATCGCGGCCGAGCGGCCCCTCGATGTCGTTGAGCGTCTTCGGCGCGGACGCCGGCGTGTGGCGATGCGTTGTCATGCGATCCTTGTCGAACCGGACCAAGGCAGCATCGCGGCAAGCCCATGTCGGCGCCGCGAAAAATCCGGCCCGGCCTGCCACGGGCCCGGATTTGCCCGATGCGATGCCGGGGCGACACGCGCGAGGCCCCGGTGGCGGCTCGCCGCCGCGACGCCGGGGCGGCGAGGCCGTCGCGACGCCGAGGCCGGGGGTGACGAGGCCGGCCGCTCCGCCGGGAGCGCATGGCGGCCGACCCTTCAACGAAAAACCCCGCCTCGCGGCGGGGTTTTGCAATCATTGCCCGGATCGTCGCCGAGGTTTCGGCCCGGATCCCGTCATCGCTCCGGCGGGCCTCAGTTCGGCACCGCCGCCTTCGGGTCGGCCGGATAGGCGGCGTTCTTCTGCACGCCGTGCATCAGCTCGATCGCCATCTTCAGCTGGGTGTCGTCCTTCGGGTCCGGCGGCACATAGGCCGGCGAGCCGGTCTTCTCGTCGTCGCCGTTCTTCAGGTGGCCCTTCAGCGAGGCTTCGCCGCGGGTGGTCTCCACCCCGGCCGCCTCGGCCTTCTCCTTCACCTCGGCCGGCACGTCCTGCACCAGCT
Organism: Ancylobacter sp. GW821-FHT10E12; assembly: GCF_058809335.1. Classification (NCBI taxonomy): domain Bacteria; kingdom Pseudomonadati; phylum Pseudomonadota; class Alphaproteobacteria; order Hyphomicrobiales; family Xanthobacteraceae; genus Ancylobacter; species Ancylobacter sp. GW821-FHT10E12. Next base: position 178,846 of record NZ_JBXASN010000011.1, read on the forward strand.
CGATGTCGGGCGAGATGCCCTTGGCCTGGATCGAGCGGCCCGACGGCGTGAAGTAGCGCGCCGTGGTCAGCTTGATCGCGGCGTTGCCGGAGACCGGGATCACCGTCTGCACCGAGCCCTTGCCGAAGGACAGCGAGCCGAGGATGGTGGCGCGCTTGTGGTCCTGCAGCGCGCCGGCGACGATCTCGGAGGCCGAGGCCGAGCCGCCGTTCACCAGCACGATCACCGGCTTGCCATGGGCGAGGTCGCCCGGCCGCGCGTTGCGGCGCTCGATCTCGTCGGCGTTGCGGCCGCGGGTGGAGACGATCTCGCCACGGTCGAGGAAGGTGTCGGACACCTCGATCGCCTGGTCGAGCAGGCCGCCCGGATTGTTGCGCAGGTCGATGACGTAGCCCTTGAGCTTGTCCTCGCCGATCTGCTTGGTCAGGTCCTCCATCGCCTTCTTCAGGCCCTCGGCGGTCTGCTCGCTGAAGGAGGTGATGCGGATATAGGCGATGTCGCCATCCTCGACGCGCGAACGCACCGACTTGATGTTGATGATGTCGCGCACCAGCGTCAGCTCGAGCGGCTTGTCCTGGCCCTTGCGGATCACGGTCAGCTTGATCGGGGTGGCCACCGCGCCGCGCATCTTCTCGACCGCCTGGCTGAGCGTCATGCCCTTGACGTCTTCGTCGTCCAGCTTGGCGATCAGGTCGCCGGCCTGCACGCCGGCCTTGGCGGCCGGGGTGTCGTCGATCGGCGCGACGACCTTGACGAGGCCGTCCTCCATCGTCACCTCGATGCCGAGCCCGCCGAACTGGCCGCGGGTCTGCACCTGCATGTCGCGGAAGTCCTTGGCGTCCATGTAGGTCGAATGCGGGTCGAGCGAGGCCAGCATGCCGTTGATCGCCGCCTCGATCAGCTTGGCGTCGTCCGGCTTCTCGACATAATCGGCGCGCACGCGCTCGAACACGTCGCCGAACAGGTTCAGCTGACGGTAGGTGTCGGAGGCCGCCGCCATCGCCGCGGCCGGTTCGAGCAGCAGGCGCGGCTGGGCAGCGCCAAAGGCGACGATGGCGCCGACCGCCGCGCCCATCAGAAATACAGACGTCCTACGCATCATCCGCGTGCCTTCTCGCTCTCGCTCGTCACCCACCAGGGGGTCGGGTCAATCGAAATTCCGTCCTTGCGGAACTCGACATAGAGAATGGGTTGGGCGGTTCCAAGGCCGACCGAAGAAACCAGCTGCGGGCCGTCGCCCATCACCCCGACCGGTTCACCGGACAATACGAACTGTCCCAACTCGACCGTGATCTTATCCATCCCGGCCAAGAGGATATGGTAGCCGCCGCCGGCATTGATGATCAATAGTTGTCCATAGGAGCGGAACGGGCCGGCATAGACCACCCAGCCGTCGCTCGGCGAGGCCACCTGCGCCTGCCGCCGGGTGCCGAGGGAGGTGCCCTTCTCCGCCCCGCCATAGCCGTCTTCCGTGCCGTAGGACTTCAGCACCGTGCCGCTCACCGGCAGCGGAAGCAGGCCCCTGGCGTCGGAAAAGGCGACGCCGGGCGTCATGCGGCCGGGGTTGCTCAGTGCCGCCAGCCGCTGGCTCGCCGTCTGATCCGCCTTGTTCGGCAAGGCCTTGGCCGCCTCGGCCGCCTTGCGCGCGGCGCTGATCTCGGTTTCCATCCGCGCGAGCAGGTCGCGGACATTGCCGGCTTCCGCCGCCAGCGCCGCCGCCCGGTCGCGTTCGGCCCCGAGCGCGGCCTCGCCGGCCTCCATCGAGCGCTGGCGCTCCTCGATCAGCGCCGCGGTGCGCCGGCGCTCCTCGCCCAGCGTCGCTTTCAATTCTGCGAGAGCGTCGCGCTCGGAGGCTACCTCCTCGCGCACCCGCTGCTGGGCGGCGAGCTCGCCGGAAAGCAGCTCGGTCTCCGATTTCAGCTCCGGCAGCAAGGCGCCGAGCAGCATCGCCGAGCGCACCGATTGCAGCGCGTCGTCCGGGCGCACCAGCAGCGCCGGCGGCGGGCGGCGGCCGAGCCGGGCCAGCCCGCCCAGCACCTGAGCCAGCTCGTCGCGCCGCGAATCGAGCGAATCGCGGATATCCGCCCCCTCGCGCTCCAGGCCGAGCAGGCGCTGCTCGCTGGCGTCGAGCTTCTCCTCGACGTCGCGCACCCGCGCGGCGGTGTCGATCAGCGCGCCGGTCAGCTTGCTGCGGTCGCCCTTCAGCGTGTCGAGCTCGGCCGCGAGCCGCGCCTGCTCGGCGGCGCTGCCCTTCATGTCGGTCTCCAGCTGCTCCATGCGCTGCTTCTGCGCCGCCGCCTGCGCGGCGGGATCGGCCGGCGGCGCGGAAGTCGGCGCGGAAGTCGGCGCGGAGGTTGGGGTCTGTGCCGGCATCGGCGTCACGCCCGCCGCCGTCAGCGCGAGCGCCAGCAGCGCCGGCCGCAGCAGGCGGGGCGCAAGCAGGCGGTTCAGGCGGGCGATGAGACGGACGGGCATCGGTTGAGCAGAGGGCCAGGAGCGTTAACGTCGGATTAACCGGCGCCGGTCAACCCGCCGCTATCCCCGCTCATCCCTTGTGATAGGGGTGGCCGGCGAGAATGGTGGTCGCCCGGTAGAGCTGTTCGGCCAGCATCACACGAACCAGCTGGTGCGGAAAGGTGGCGCGGCCGAAGGCGACCAGCCGGTCGGCCCGCGCGCGCACCGCCGGGCTCAGCCCGTCGGCGCCGCCGATCGCCAGCGCCAGCGCGCGCAGGCCGCGGTCGCGCCGCGCGGCGATGTCGTCGGCGATGTCCTCGCTGGAGGTCTGCGTGCCGCGCGGGTCGAGCGCGATGAGGCCGGCGCCGTCGGGGAGGGCGGCGAGCAGCGCCGCGCCTTCCTCCGCCATGCGGTCGTCCGGCCGCCGGGCGGCGCTTTCGCCGATCTCGATCACGTCCGGCCCGGACATGCCGAGCGCCCGCGCGCCTTTCGCCGTCCGGTCGAGATAGCGGGCGCACAGTTCCCGCTCGGGCCCGGCCTTGAGCCGGCCCACCGCGATCACCAGAAGGCGCACCTCTCAGCCGCGCGGGGTGCTTTTGGGTGCGGTGTCGGGACGGGCGCCCGACCACATCTTCTCGATATTGTAGAAGGCCCGCACTTCCGGCTGGAAGATGTGGACGACGACGTCGCTGGCATCGATCAGCACCCAGTCGCAGGCCGGCTGGCCCTCGATGCGGATGCCTTTCACGCCGCGCTGCTTGAGCGCCTCGACGAGGTGCTCGGCGGTCGCGCCGACGTGGCGCTGCGAACGGCCGGACGCCACCACCATGTGGTCGGCGATGGTCGTCTTGCCGCGCAAGTCGATGGAAACGACGTCCTCGGCCTTGTCGTCATCGAGACGGGCGAGAACGAAAGCCAGGATCTCGTCGGCGTCATAATGCGCTTGCGAGACCGGTGCAGACGCCGGGCTGGGGGCGGCTGCGGAGAGCGCCATGGTGGACAGGGGGCCGAATCCTCTCGTCGTTCGTTTGGCAAATTCCCGTTCTGGGACCGCCCGGCGGGATTTCCCACCGTGAATACTCCTTTAAGATACTGCGAAATGCCCCGACTTTTCAACCGATTCCGCCGTCGGGGCTGTGTTGCGCCGCACGCGCACGCAGCTGCGTCGACGAAAGCGGCGATTTCAGACCGTGCAGGAACACCCAGGCCGGGGCCGGCAATTCGGCGAGGCGCGTGCTCTCCCGCTCGTCGATCCGCCAGCGCGCCAGCGCCTGCGCCGCCGGCGAGGCGGTGGATTTCAGGCTGGTGCCCGGCCGGTCGATCACCGCGATCGGCACCAGCGCGGCGATGTCGCGCCAGCGCTGCCAGCGGTGGAAGCCGGCGAGATTGTCGGCGCCCATCAGCCAGACGAAGCGCACGCCCGGGCAGCGGCGGGTGAGCGCGGCCACGGTGTCGTGGCTGTAGCGGGTGCCGAGCCCGGCCTCCAGCCCGGTCGGCACCAGCGCCGGATGGCGCGCCACCTGGCGGGCGAGCGCCAGCCGCTCGGCGAGCGGCGGCAGGCCCTGATTGTCCTTCAGCGGGTTGCCGGGCGTCACCAGCCACCACACCTTGTCGAGATCGAGCGCCTTGAGCGCCAGCAGGCTCGCGGCGCGATGGGCGGCGTGCGGCGGGTTGAACGAACCACCATAGAGCCCGATCCGCATGCCGGGCGCGAAAGGCGGGATTCGGGTCATGGCGGCCGGCAGCTTGCCTCTCCCCGCGGGGGTGAGGTCGGCGCGGCACGCGTCGGGCGAGGGGGGAGGCGTGTCGGTCATTGCGGCGCAAGGCCCCTCGCCCCGACCCTCTCCCGCCAACCCGGCCGTTGCCGGGTCCGACCCTTCCCATGACGAAACCGGCAACGGCCGGGTTCGGTGTGGGGAGAGGGAATCTTCCCGCCGCATGCCTCGCTCACGGACGGATCTGGCCGGTGCCGCGCACCCGGTACTTGAACGAGGTCAGCTGCTCCGCCCCGACGGGCCCGCGCGCGTGCATGCGCCCGGTGGCGATGCCGATCTCGCCGCCGAAGCCGAATTCGCCGCCATCGGCGAACTGGGTGGAGGCGTTGTGCACCACGATCGCCGAATCGACCTCGGCGAGGAAGCGCTCGGCCGCCGCCGCGTCCTCGGTAAGGATGGCGTCGGTATGGTGCGAGCCATGCGCCTCGATATGGTCGATGGCGGCGTCCAGCCCGTCGACCAGCCTGGCCGAGATCACCGCGTCGAGATATTCGGTGTCCCAGTCCTCGTCGCCCGCCGGCTTCACGCGGGGATCGACGGCCTGCGTCGCCGCGTCGCCGCGCACCTCGCAGCCCTCGTCCAGCAGCATGGCGACCAGCGGGGCGAGGAAGCGATCCGCCCCGGCCGCGTCGACCAGCAGCGTCTCGGCGGCGCCGCAGACGCTGGTGCGCCGCATCTTGGCGTTGCGCACCACCTTCAGCGCCGTGTCGAGATCGGCGGCCTTGTCGACATAGACATGCACGATGCCTTCGAGATGCGCGAAGACCGGCACCCGCGCCTCGCCCTGCACGCGGGCGACCAGGCTCTTGCCGCCGCGCGGCACGATGACGTCGATATTGCCGTCGAGCCCGGCCAGCATCTCGCCCACCGCCGCGCGGTCGCGCGTGGGCACCAGCTGGATGGCGTCGGCGGGCAGGCCGGACGAGACGAGGCCCTTCACCATCGCGGCATGGATGGCGCGGCTCGAATGGAAACTGTCGGAGCCGCCGCGCAGGATCACCGCATTGCCGGCCTTCAGGCACAGGCTGCCGGCATCGGCGGTGACGTTGGGGCGGCTCTCGTAGATGACGCCGACCACGCCGAGCGGGGTGCGCACGCGCTCCAGAAGCAGCCCGTTCGGCCGCTCCCAGCTCTCCGTCACCTTGCCGACCGGGTCGGGCAGGGCGGCGATCTCGGCGACGCCGGCGGCGGTGGCCTCCAGCCGGGCCGGGGTCAGCGTCAATCGGTCGACCAGCGCCTCGGTGAGGCCGGCGGCACGGGCGCGCGCCACGTCCTCCTGATTGGCGGCGAGGATGGCCGGCGCGGCGGCGCGGATCGCCTGCGCGGCCGCCCGCAGCGCCGCTTCCTTCACCGGCGCCGGGGCGAGGGCGAGCCGGCGGGCGCTGGCGCGGGCGCGCCTTCCCAGCTCGCGCATCAGCGCGCTTATGTCGGTTTCGGATTCGGCGACGGCGCGCAGCTGGCCGGCGGACATGGCATTCACTCGCGAAAGGGTCGAAACGGGCCGACCTTCTAGCATATTCCGTCCCCGTCGCGCCAAGCTCAAGCGCGCAAGGCAGTTTCGGGGCAAGCTGGCGGCAGGTTCGGACGCCGGCCCCGGCGATCCGAGCCGGCGCGGCGCTTAACCCTGGCGGCAGGAATCGCCGCGCCGGGGCCCGCGCTTTTCGTCCGCGGGCTTGCCATTTCGGCCCCGACGTCCGATGTCGTGCGGGAAGCCCGCCGCAGTCCTGCCATCCCCCGCCTCGGGAGACACGATCATTATCCTGCGCGCCTACGATATCGCCTGGGATGCGTTCTGGCGTTTCGTCGAGGACGACGGCTGGGCGATCGCCAGCCATATCGCGCTGTCGGCGCTGATGTCGCTGTTCCCGTTCCTCATCTTCGTCACCGCGCTCGCCGCCTTCTTCGATTTCCGCAATCTGGCCGACGAGACGGTGCAGCTGATGCTGGAGGCGTGGCCGGCGCAGGTGGCCGCGCCGATCACCGGCGAGATCCGCAACGTGCTGACCCAGGTGCGCACCGACGCGCTGACGGTGGGCGTGGTGCTGGCGATCTATTTCTCGTCCAACGGCATCGAGAGCCTGCGCATCGGCCTCAACCGCGCCTATGGCGTGAAGGAGATGCGCTCCTGGTACTGGCTGCGCCTCGAATCGATCGGCTATGTGCTGGTCGGCGCCGCCGGGCTGCTGGCCCTGTCCTTCCTGGTGGTGCTCGGCCCGGTTCTGTGGCTCACCGCGGTGCGCTGGGTGCCGGCGCTGGAGCCGTTCGGCTGGATCATCACCTTCCTGCGCTATGCCGCGACCTCGGTGATCCTGATCGTGGCGCTGATCGTCGCGCATATGTGGCTGCCGGCCGGGCGGCGGCGGCTGTCCGACGTGGCGCCGGGCATTCTCGTCACCCTCGCCCTGTGGCTCGGCGCCGGCGCCGCCTTCGGGCGCTATCTCGCCGCCTTCGCCGGCAATTACGTCACCACCTATGCCGGCCTCGCCTCGGTGATGATCGCGCTGGTGTTCCTCTACACCACCGCCTCGATCTTCGTGTATGGCGGCGAGCTCAACGCCTCGATCCGCCGCGCCCGCGAGGCCGCGTACTGAGCCACGCGGGAGGCCCCCCCCCCGGAACTCCCCCCGGAACCTGTTCCGGTCCTCCCGCCTTGACCCGGGTCAAGGCGCCCCCGCGCCGGCCGGCGTATGGGGGTGCAGGCAAGCAAGAGGAGACGCGGGACATGACCGCCTATGACAAGATCCGCATCCCGGCCGGTGCCTTCGTCGTGGTGTGCGACGGGCGCAAGGCCCTGATCCTGAACAATGAAGGCGACGCCGCCTTCCCGAACCTGCGCACCCGCGAGGTGCACGAGCAGGACAATCCGCCCACCGGCGCGCAGGGCACCGACGCCCCCGGCCGCGTGCATCAGTCCGTCGGCCCGGCGCGCTCCACGGTGGAGCCCGCCGACCTGCATGACGAGGCCGAGGCGGCGTTCCTGCGCCTCCTCGCCGCCCGGCTCGACGCCGCGCTGGCCGCCGGCGAGACCGGCGCGCTGCTCGTGGTGGCGGCGCCGCGCGCGCTCGGCATGCTCAGGGGGTTCTACAGCCGGGCGGTGCAGGAGGCGCTGATCGGCGAGGTGGATCGCGACATGGTGAAGCTGCCGGTCTACGAGATCGAGAAGCACCTCGCGGCGTGATCCGCCCGCCCGCCCGGCCGGCGATCTCGCCGCCGGGCCATCCCGCCGCCGGGCCATCTCGCTGCTGGGATTGGCCGCCGCGGTCCGGCCTCCCGGCCTCGCCTGCAACCGGCGCGGGCTGTCGCGACGGTTGCGCGCGAGGGGCTTGATCCGAGGCCACCGGTTCTCCTTAATGGGGTAAGCTGTCGCCTGCACGTCGGTGCCTGCATGTCGGCGGCTGTAAGCTGGCGCCTGCATGTCGGCGCCTGCATGTCGGCGCCTGTAAGCTGGCGCCCCCGCAGCTGTCGCCCGGCAGCTCTCGCCCGACAGCTTTCGCCCGACAGCTTTCGCCCGACAGCTCTTGCCAGACGGAGGCCCGATCTTGAAGACCCTGTCCTTCTTCCGCCTCGTGGTGTCGGTCGGCCTGTGCCTCGCGGTCGGCGCCATCGGCTCGATGGCGACCACGCCGAAGATCCCCACCTGGTATGCCGGCCTCGCCAAGCCGGGCTGGACGCCGCCCGACGCCGCCTTCCCGGTGGTGTGGACCACGCTCTACGTGCTGATGGCGGTGGCGCTCTGGCGGTTGTGGCAGCTGCACGGGCCCTCGCCGGCCCGGCGGCTGGCGGTGGCGCTGTTCTTCCTGCAACTGGTCCTCAATGCCCTCTGGTCGCCGGTGTTCTTCGCGCTGGAGGCGACCGGGGTGGCGCTCGCCGTCATCATCCTGCTGGCCGCCGCCATCGCCGCCACCATCTGGGCCTCGTCGCGGATCGACACCATCGCCGCCTGGCTGCTGGCTCCCTATCTGGTGTGGGTATGCTATGCGACGGCGCTGAACGCTGCCATTGTCGCCATGAACTGATGTCGGCAACGAACCGATGCCGGCAACGAACCGATGTCGGGATAAACGGAGTTCCGCGCCGCGCCGGCCGGGAGACACGCCATGGACCTCGTCACGATCGCCAAGTTCGTCGTGCTGCCGCTCGCCCTCGGGGCGGTGGCTCTGGTGCTGATCATGGGCCTCGCCAACATGGCGAAGGGCGGCTCGCCGATGCGCTCGCAGAAGCTGATGCAATGGCGGGTGCTGCTGCAGGCGGTGGCGCTGTGCTTCGTGCTCGCCACCATCCTGCTGATGCATCGCAGCTGAGGCGTCCCATGGTCGTCCTCAACCGCATCTACACCCGCACCGGCGACGACGGCACCACCGCGCTCGGCTCCGGCGAGCGGCGCCCCAAGCACGATTTGCGCATCGAGGCCTATGGCACCGTCGACGAGACCAATGCCTGCATCGGCGTCGCCCGGCTGCACCTCTCCGCGCATCCCGGCATGGACGCGATGCTCGCCCGCATCCAGAACGACCTGTTCGACCTCGGCGCCGACCTGTCGACGCCCGATGACGGCGTCGACCGCGGCTGGGAGCCCTTGCGCATCGTCGCCTCCCAGGTCGAGCGGCTGGAGCGCGACATCGACGCGCTGAATGCCGGGCTGAAGCCGCTGCGCTCCTTCGTGCTGCCGGCCGGCACCCCGGCGGCGGCGCATCTGCATGTCGCGCGCACCGTCTGCCGGCGCGCCGAGCGGGCGATGGTCGAGCTTGCCGGCCGCGAGGGCGAGGTCGTCTCGCCCGCCGCCATCAGATATGCCAACCGGCTGTCGGACCTGCTGTTCGTCATGAGCCGCGCCGTCAATGCCGCCGCCGGCGGCGACGTCCTGTGGGTGCCGGCGGCCGGGCGCGACTAGCGCTCTCACGTGCCGCTGGCGTCCGCCGCCGCGGCGCGGCATTCTCGCGCGATGGGCGCTTTCCGCGCCGCCGGTGTCCCGCGCTCGCCATGCTGCTGCCGATCAATGACGACAACCCGTTCGAAGGCATCACCCACGCCTATGTCACCTGGGCGCTGATCGCGGTGAACGTCGCCGTCTTCGTGCTGGTGCAGCACGGCTACCGGCCGGAGATCGACGTCGCCACCGTCTTCGGCTACGGCGCGATCCCGGCGGTGGTGAACCATGCGGCGGTGCTGCCGGCCGAATATGAGCGGCTGCCCGCCGAGCTCACGCTCATCTCCTACATGTTCCTGCATGGCGGCTGGCTGCACCTCGCCGGCAACATGGCCTTCCTCTGGGTGTTCGGCGACAATGTCGAGGACGCGCTCGGCCATGCCCGCTATCTCGGCTTCTACCTCGCCTGCGGGGTGGCCGGCGGCCTCGCCCATGCGCTGGCGGTGCCGGATTCGGCCTCGCCGCTGGTCGGCGCCTCGGCCGGGGTGTCCGGGCTGGTCGGCGCCTATCTCATGCTGCATCCCAATGTGCGCCTCTGGGTGCTGATGTTCATGCGCATTCCCCTGCGCGTGCCGGCGATCTGGCCGCTCGGCGCCTGGATCGCCTTCCAGCTGTGGAGCGCCCTGCGCGCCGGCGAGGCCGATACCGCCTGGTGGGCGCATATTGGCGGGCTCGCCACCGGCGCGGTGCTGGTGATCTTCCTGCGCCGGCCCGGCGTGCGGCTCTGGGTGACCTCGCGCGACGGCACGCCGGACGGCCATCCGCCGATCTAGCGCCCGGCCTGCCGCCGGCGGAAAGCCAGCCGGTCCGGCGGCTTCCGGGCTTTCACGATCCCATAATCCGTGAAAGCCCGCCGAGCGCCGCATCCGACGGATTGGCGCGTTGACAGAGGTTGGGCCTGTCCATAGTTTCGCCCGTCTTCGCGGGATTTCGGCCCGCCGAAGCGCCCGGCGCGCCGGCCAAAGGTGCGGCGCCTGTCTCGAGTTCGATGCTGCCGCCCCGCACGGCGGGCGGCTGGGGATGTGCCTTATGAAGATCCTCGTGCCCGTTAAGCGGGTTGTGGACTACAACGTTAAGATCCGTGTGAAGGCGGACGGCTCG
>NZ_JBXASN010000012.1:0-188883 GCF_058809335.1 Ancylobacter sp. GW821-FHT10E12
GGGCTTTGCGTCGTGCCATCGGGAACCTCCATCAGCTCCAGTATGGCCGCCCTGCACACGAAATTCCTGACAGTCCCGATCCGCGACGGCTTCGATCGCGCGTTTCTGGTAGTCGAGATCGGGCTCGAAATGAAGCTTCATCGAACCGTCCTCACAGGCTGCGAACGTCAGCGATACCGGCCTGGTTCAGGATCGCGGCCATGTTGGTCTTGGCGATGTCATCGGCGAAGCCAGTGTCCTTGAACACGACGCGCGTGTCGACAGCCGGCGCCAGCGCCTTCCGCCATTCAACGATGCCGTTCGCGATCTCCTCCACCACGCCCTTGGTCAGTCCGTCCGTGAGGCAGACGATCAGCGCGCCGCCACCAATGGAATGAACTGTCTTGCCGGCCATCGTCTTCGTCTCGATCGGTACACAGAGATCGAGACCGAGCTTGAGCAAGAGCTCATAGAGCACGTCTTGCTCCTTGCGGCCCTGAACGAGGTGCTCGGCATTCTTCAGAAGGCTGTCTTCGAGATCGGAGGTGTCAGGTTCCCACGCGCGGATGTTTGACGACGCGAGCTTGAAAACACGGAATCCAAAGTCGTTCCGCATGAGATCGGCACTATCGTTGAAAGTCGCACCTACCCGACGGAGCCGCTCCTTCGTGAGTTCAGACAAAACGCGCTTCTTTCCATTCTCGTCACAGAATTTCACCGCCAGAAGCTGATCTCGATCGTCTGGATCGAGGGGCTCTGGTAACTGGACTAAAACTAAACGGCGACTAGTCCCCTCACGATGATTCAACTCCCACACAGCATGCCCTGTCGAGCCAGAACCTGCGAAAAAATCTAAGACTATATCGTTCGGTCCAGTGCAGTATCTTATCATCCGCGCAAGAACGATGTGATCCTTCGGGTTGTCGAAAACCTTTTCACCAAAAATGTCCTTCATCACATCGTTCGATGGCTGGGAATGTCTATAGAAGACACTTCCCATGACCTGCAGTTTTTCACCGGCGCTATCGTTTTCGCCCGAAACTCCCTGACCATCGATATAGAGATATGATTTTAGAAATGGAGACTTCGTGTGGTCTTCACGAAACTGGACGTAGCCATCGCGAATCTTCTCCGTCATTGTTTCTTCAACGAACCTCCAGCCGTCGTCTGGAATCTTACAGGGCTGCCCAGTAATTGGGTGCGGAAGGATATATTTAGGTCCACCGCCGCCGGGCCAAGAGATGTTGTTGTCGCGCCAAATTCCTCGTGCGTCGACGAATCGCGACCTTGCATACTTTTTTGACGGATTTTCGTCAGGTAGCGATCTGTAAAATTCGACAAGGCCATTCGAAATAGCGTCATAGTCATTCGAGTGGATCGTTTTTAGCCTATGATATTCTTGCACAATTTCGGTTACGCCCTCTTTGGGCTCACGCCAAGCTGGTAGAAGCTCCTCTATAAGAGCCAGATCCTTTGCAAACCCGACGATGTATTCGTGTCCTAAAGAAAAGCGTCTCGCGTCATTCTTACGCCCACGCTCCCAAACAAGCGTAGCAATGAAGTTTTCCTCCCCAAATATGTCTCTGCAAATGGAAACTAGATTCGATAGCTCCTTGTCATTTATGCTTATGAAAATTACGCCATCTTGTCGCATTAGCTGCCTGGCAAGGCGCAGCCGCGGATAAAGCATATTCAGCCAATTGGTGTGAAAGCGCCCGGAGGCTTCTGTATTTGATGCTATCTTGCGCCCGCCTTCTATTTGTCCAGTTAGCTCTAGATAGTTTGAAATATTATCTCTGAAATCATCAGAATAAACAAAATCGTTTCCGGTGTTGTAGGGCGGATCGATATAAATCAGTTTTACCTTGCCAGCGTAACTCTTCTGTAAGAGCTTTAGGACTTCGAGGTTGTCGCCCTCGATCATCAGGTTTCGCGTCGTGTCCCATTCGACGCTTTCTTCCGGGCAAGGAAGCAACGTCCCCACCGACGGGGTTAACGCGATCTGCCGGGCGCGGCGCTTGCCATGCCAGTTCAGCCCGTACTTCTCCTCGCGCACGTCCACCACGCCGCCGAGCAGTTGCTTCAGCACCTCGAAGTCGATCTTCCCTTCGGTGACAGCGTCGGGGAACAGGGACTTCAGCACCTCGACGTTGCCGGAGATGATATCGGCGCTCTTGGTCTCGGGGCTCTCGGCATCAAGTTTCTTCATTTTATCCAACTCAATCAGGTGCAAACGGGGCACGGCAGCGGTCAGGCCGCTTCCAGGTGCAGAATTTCGGTTTCGACATAGGTGCGGAAATCGGCCGAGGAAGTGAAGCAGCGGAATCCCGCCTTGCTCGCCAGGGCGAGGATCTCCGGGCCTTCATTGAGCAACACGGCGATGGGAGCGCTCAAGCCAGGCTGCAGACCGTCCGGCCACGCCAGATCGAACAGCGCCTTCTGCGCACCCGTAACCGGATCGGCGTAGTCGAAGCCGAGCAGGCCACGCGGCAAGCCTTGGCCGTCGACCCAATCGTTGAGGGCTTCGAGTTCGGCTTCCTCGACCTCGCTCGTGATGCTGCCCACGGCCTGCGCCTCGGCTTCCGCCACCGGCGCCGCCGTGCCGAGCCAGCGCGTATCGCCATGGAGTAAATCTTCAAAGCGCCGATTTGCTTCCGCGGCCAGCAACGCCTTACGGGCTTCGAGAAAATCGAGGTAGCGCTCGATCTTCCACAGCGCGGGATCGGTCGGTATCCACTGCGACGCCAGCGCGCCGGGATGCCGTGCCTCGATCTCCGGGAAATACTCTTCCGGCAGGCGATCGCTGATGTTGAGGTTCGTGTCCTTGGTCAGGAAGCAGAAATTGCCAAGCGCGTTCACGTCGGCCCGGCGGTGTTTCAGCTTGTAGAGCTGCGCCTTGGGGAAGATGTGATGCACCTCCAGGCGGCTCATTTTCCCGAGCAGGCTGGCGCGCAGAGGCAACCCCGTCCCCCAATCCCGCGCCTCGCCCATGCGGGTCAGCATGTAGAGCACGGGATAAAACCGCGCGCCGAGGCTCCAGCCGGTGAAGTGGCCCGCCTCAACCCGCAGGCCGCCATGCCAGAGCCGGAGCTGTTCCAACAGCGTGTCCAGGCCACCGTTCAGCCCTTCGAGGGCGGCCAGATCCTGATCGATGAACGTTTCCGTCGACCCCGAAAAGCGCCCCCACATGCCCGCCTGGGCGAACCAGAACAGAAGCTTGTCGCGTTCCTTGGCGTCCAGCGGCCCCTTCGCTTTGTCCATGTAGCGCACCATGACGGGCACGCCGAAACGCCCGAAGAAGACTTGGTCATGATCCAGGCCCAAGCGTCCGGCGATAAAGTTCAAGCTCGCATCGATATGCTTGCCGGCGCGCTTCAAACCGTCCTGAATGTCGAGTGCGCCCTTGTCGTGGAGATAGCTGAACTTGGCCTCGCCGGTCAGAACCGTGTTGACGGAGCGAAGCAGCCAATCGAGGTTGAACTGGTAGCCGGCGGCGGTCCACTCCTTCAGCTTGGCCTTCATGGAGTCGCGGGCTTCCGGCCATTCGGCGCAGATTTTGGCCAGCGCCAAGTCGCCCTTCGACAGCTTGGTGCCGCCGCTGTTCACCCGGTTGAAGATATCGACGACGACATCGAGGGTCTTGTCCTGACCGGTGACCTCCTCGACGTGCAGATCGATCTCGGTGACACCAAGCAGAGCGCCAAGCCGGCCGACATAAGCGCCGACATTCGCCACATGGGCAGGATCGGCGGAAAGCTGAGCGATCAACGCCCCAAGACCGGCGTTCCCCGCCTTCATCAAGGCGGTGACATCAATCCAAAGCGGATCGTCCTGCATCTTGACCGGCTGGTAGAAGGCGAAGGTCTCTGTTCCGAGATGGAAACGCAAGCCACTGAAGGCCTGGGTGTTGCCATCAAAGAATTTCGGCGGATGCCCGCGCACCACACCGTAGAGCGATGTCATGCGTTGCTGACCGTCGAGCAGGAGTTTGACGATGCCCGCCGCGATCGGACCGTCACCGCGATGTGCGGCCGTTTTGGCCTCCGTCGCCCACACAAGCAGGCCGCCGACCGGATGCCTCCGGTAGAGCGAGTCGAACAGGCCCCGGACCTGATCGCGGTTCCAGACATAACCGCGCTGGAATTCGGGCAACGCCATGTGCCCACTGTCGATATGGTCCAGGATCGTGGAAATCTTCATTCAACATCCCCCAGCATCAACCGCTTGGCGCGATCGATCGCGGCTTCGACCGCCTTGATTTTCTGGTTCAAATCAACCCGTTGATTAATCTGTTTGGCGCGACCGGCCCGCGCCCGCAACTGTGCGATCTCGCGCAAAAGCCGAGCGTGCTCTTCCAGCGCCGAGCGACGGCGGTCGATCCGGTCGGCTTCGTTGGTGAGCGTGAAATGGCCCGAGATGCGAGCCGCGTTCAGCGCCTCGATCCGAACCAGCCAACCGTCGTACACCGTCGATAGATCGCGTCCGGGTTGCCGTGCAAGTGCCAGGCTTTCCAGGAATGACCGTTCGATCGCAGACGGTGCGCCAGGATCGATCTCGTCCGCGAGCACGATGCGTTCGACCACGATCTTGTTGCCCTCGTTCTGAGCCGCCCGCTTAGGTGCGACCGACAAGGCCGCGTGCGAGCCCGACAGAGTGATCAGCAGAACCGGATAGGGAATGGCACGATGAATGAGCTCCGTGAGGCGGGGCGAGCGTGCCTCCGGCCGAAGCGTCGCGGATAGGACCGCAATCTCCGAATAGTTCCGGCCTTCGTTCACGAGTGCCGGTATGGCGACGGTGTTGGGCTTGAGAGCCGCGATCCACTGCATCTCTTCGATGCCGTCTTGAATGGCCCGCTTGTCAGTCGCCGTCGGCGCGCCCTGCTCAAGCAGCGCCTTCTTCGGCACGCGCATGTCAAGGCGCGCGCCCGGCGGCAAATCGAGAGCCGTTATGATCGGGTCAGTTGCCGCCACCTCCGTCATGGCGCCACGTCCGTCGTCGGAGCCAGAGCCACCAAAAACGCGACAACCTCGAAGTCATTGATGCCGGCAAACTCCCCCTTCACCGCGTGGGTGCCACCCATTTGGAACAGGCTGGCAACCGCTCGCTCTTCACGTTTGCCGACAATCGTACCGACGGCGCGGGCGAGCAGCTTGCGGTAGGGCTCCATGTCGCGACCGGCGCGCGTGGTCTTGTCGAATCGCCCATAAGCCGCCTGGTCCGGCTGGTCACGGCCGAGACTGAGTTTCTTCAGGCGATCGAGCACCTGCTTCGCCTGCGTGTAGGGAAGCAGGACTTCTCCATCCTCTCCGACATGAACAACGTAATGGGGAGCCAGCGGATAGCCCGGCTCGACGACGGAGGAAGCTGCCTCGCCAACGGCCCTCAAACAGAAGATGACGCCCGGCGGAACTGGGCTCTCTCCGTCGTCGGAAGCCTCCGTGACGGCATAGGTGCCGAGCGGCAACGCATCGAGCCGCTCCCGATTGGCACCCAGATAGCCCGCCAGATCGATCCGGAAATCGTTGAGTGTGAGATCCGCGATGGAAACGCCACTGGACAAGTCCTCGAGATCGATCACAGCATCCTGCAGCTTCTGAAGCTGCGCGCGACGGTATTCCAGATCGTTCATCTCGTTGCCCGCCTGGAACTCGATGACGTTCTCCTCGCCGGTAGCCGACACATCAAGGAGCATCATGCGCCCGCTGACGCGGGATTCGAGGTCGAGGTACTCGTCCAACTCCATATTCGGCCAGAAGTTGACCAACTGAATCCTAGCGTTTCGGGAGCCGATCCGGTCGATACGGCCAAATCGTTGGATGATCCGGACAGGGTTCCAATGGATATCGTAATTGACGAGGTAATCGCAGTCCTGAAGGTTCTGACCTTCCGAAATACAGTCCGTGGCAATCAGAAGATCGATTTCTCCCTCGGCGACAAGCTCTGCCGGCCGTTCTTTGGACCTTGGAGAGAAAGCGCTCAGAATGCTGCTCATGTCCCCGCGAACGCCCGGCAATGTGGTCTTATTCGCCCCAGCGCCGGTAACGACCGCGCTATGTAGGCCGAGCGCTGATCGCGCCCAATCGGCCAACTCGCGATAGAGATAGTCAGCCGTATCGGCGAACGCCGTGAACAGCAAAATCTTCCGGTTGTCCGGGTTTATCGGATTACGAACCTTCTCAACGACAAGTCGTTTGAGCGCAGCCAACTTGGCATCCCGTTTGGGGATAACAAGACGCGCGGCCGATAGAAGCGCCGCCAAACGTTCATGGTCCTCAACGAGATCCTGTCGCCAGCGAATACGGTCAACGTCCTGGAGAAGCACCTTGACCTTTCGGCCGACGAGCAGCGGCTCGAATGCGGGATCGTCCACATCCACGTCGTCAATCGGGATTTCCTCGATCGCGTCGTCATGGGAGTCGATTTTGGCTAGCAGAGCATCAACGTCCGCGAGTTGGCGTTCGATGGTCAGGGAGAACGACGCAACGGAACTCTCCATGCGCTTCAGGATATTCACACGCAGAAGGTGGGTGAGGCTTTCCTCGCGATCGAGCTGCCGGAAGAACTGATCGCCACCTCGAATCTTTGTACTGTACTTCTCGTCATACGCAGCCTGCTTGTGTGGCAGCACGTATCGCAGTGGCGCGTAGGCACCGAGAGTAAGGCGACGAATTTCGTTGTTGACCTCGCGAATAGGCCGAAACTCACCCGTAAGATCAACGTCCGCCTTGATGTTCACCGGCGGCAGCCGGTCAGGAAACTGCCCCGTTTCCTCGATCCCATAATAGCGTTGCACATGCTTTCGTGACCTGGCGATCGTCAACATATCGAGCAGCTTGAAATAGTCAAAGCCGAGCATGTCCATAAGCTTAGCGGGCCGACGTTCGCTTTCCGGAAGGTCGAGCCAACGATTGAACTGGCCTTGCGCTTTCCGGATCGTCGCTTCGATGCTTGGAATGCCATTGGCCGCAAGAGCCACGTCATTCCCTTCTGTTACAAATGCGATTTGGTTCTTGAGGTCGGCAAGACGGTTGTTGACCGGCGTTGCAGACAGCATCAGCACCTTGGTCTTCACCCCCGACAGAATGATCCGTTTCATGAGGTGGTCGTAGCGGCTGTCGCGGTCCTTATGGGTCGGCTTGTTCCTGAAGTTGTGCGACTCGTCGATGACCACGAGGTCGTAATTGCCCCAGTTTACGTGAGCAAGATCAATGTCGCCGGATACACCGCCATCGCGCGACAGATCCGTGTGGTTCAAAACATCATAATTGAACCGATCTGAAGCCAGAATGTTTCGGCGGTCATTTGCCTTATAAAGGGTCCAGTTATCACGAAGGCGCTTCGGGCAAAGCACGAGAACGCGATCATTGCGAAGCTCATAGTACTTTACAACTGCGAGCGCTTCGAATGTCTTTCCGAGGCCAACACTGTCAGCAATAATGCAGCCGCCGATCCTCTCCAATTTGTCGATCGCACCCACCACCCCATCGCGTTGGAAGCGAAACAACTTCTTCCACACGACGGTGTTTCGAATGCCCGTCGCCGACTTGATGATCCGCTCCTCGTCGAGCTCATCACCCAGGTCCTTGAAGACTTGATAGAGTATCTGGAAATAGACGAGAGATGGCGCGCGCTGCGAGGCGATTTCCTCCAGTGCGTTCAGAAAGTGGGCCTTCGCCGATGGGCTCGCCTCGATGTCCTCCCAGTTCGAGCGAAACCATTCCGAAAAATCCGAGGTCTCGGCATCCGACTCGGTTGCTTGAACCAACCCCAATCGACCGCTCGGGGTGACACCCAGACCATCGGACGTGAATGAGCATGTCCCGACCATGGCCCGGCGGAAGTCGGGTTTGCCGTTGACGAGTACTAGCGACTGTGGCGGTGTTCGACGTGCGTGCCGAATCTCAACCCGCTTCCGCGCCCATTCGGCGACGAGACGGGCAAGCCAACGCCCTTGAAGTTGTCCCCGGAAGACGATGTCAGCTTCACCGCCGAGAAGGCTAGGAAGAACGGAACTGGCGTCTCCCAGCAACAGCCGGCATCGCTCGATCCGATCGAGAACGCCTCGAAGCTCGGCAAATGCAAGCAGTGAAAAGGACGGGGAAACGATGTCTATGAGGGCGCCCTGATCCAGCCATTCGCGCAATCTGTCGATGGCACGGTCCGTCCCGCTGTTCCTAATAAGCCTCATGCCTCACCACCCTTCCGAGGGGGTCTAGGCATAGACGATGGGCCACGGGCTTCGGACGAGCTTTCGATAAATTGTCGGATCGCCTGGCGGATGACCCACGAAACCGAAGCGTCCCTCGATAGCGCGATCTGGCACAGAGTCTGATAATCTTGTTCTTCCAGACTCACGGTCAGTCGCGTTGCCTTGCGCGGACGCTCGTTCATTTCCATCCCCACGGTTCCTCGTATCAACCTACCGGCTCGCGCATCAGACTTCAACAAAGTGATGCACTTTTCACCAGAAGGGTGCCCGAAGCCGTGCTGCATGGGCTGAACAAGATGACCCGAAGCGCGAATGGAAGTGTTCGGCACTCGTATGGGGAATGCTGCAACCGGACACGCTTTGCCGGTAAGGCACTTTATCTAAAGCTCTTTTCCGAAGCGGATGCTCCGAAATACCGAGAATGCGTGCACGCCGAAAGCGAGGACTGCGATGGTTCGGCGGCCCACATTAATTTCTTAATGGGGGTCAGGCCTGCCCCGCCGCACCTTTGCAAATCCCCGGTCCGTTGCCATGAACCGCTCCAGCATGGGGACGATCAGACGAACGGGATCGGCGGCGACTTGTCCTCCCTCCCGCCCGAGGATTTCGGCATAGGCGGTCAAATCGCGATGCAGGCTGGCGGGCAGCTCCAGCGTGACCTTCACCGGCTTGTCGTCGGTGATCGGGCCGAGTTTCAGCTTCGCCATGTCAGCCTCCGTAGGGTTCAAGAACGAGATCGCGGGTGACGATCACGCGGACGGGAAAGCCCGGTCGGATGGTCAGCGTCGGGGCGATGTTGAGCTGACGCTGCACGATCTGCTGGCCGGTCTGGTTGATGCTGTCGGACGCGCCGTTGCGCAGCGCACGGATGATATCGCTCTCCTGACCGGATGATCCCGCCTCGGCGCCAACGCTGAGCAGCGTCGACAGCGCCGCGGCTTTAAACAGCTCACCCCAATGGTAGTCGACGCCATCTTCGAGCCCGGCATAGCCCTCGGCGTCTGTGCCCGGCTGGCGCTCCAACACGATCGAGCGGCCATTGGGGAAGATCAGCCGGTTCCAGACCAGCAGCACGCGGCGCTGGCCGAAGCCGACGCCATTGTCGTACTGGCCGATGACATGGTGCGTGCGTCCGTCGATGCCATCGACCACCAGCGTCAGGGTCTCACCCAGTTCGTCGGAGAGATGCTTGTCGATGACGCGGCCGACGATCGGCGCCGCGGGGGCGCCGTCGTGAATCTCAAAACTCATCGGGTCGCGCTCGGCGCCGTCGGCCCGGAGCGCCTTCTGCATGGTGCGGATGATGTCGTCGCGCTCGCCCATCTCGCGCAGGGCCGGCTCCAGCCGCTCACTCAATTCCCAGACACCCGGTGCGTGCTCGGTGGCAAGGCCCATGTCGCCCAGTTTGCCGAGACGGCGTAGCCGCATGGTCCGGTCAGACTGGCCGCGCAGATCGCCCGGTTCATATCGGAGGTCAAGCAAACGGTCTTCGGCCTCGGCCACCATCGCCCGGTCGATGCGGGTGAGCCGATCTTGATCGATCTCCGCCATGAGCTTGCGACGCTGCTCGATCTCCGTGACGGGGCCAAGTTCCAGCGTCGTCAGTTCGCTCGCCCGCTCACGGATGCCATTGGCGAGATAGTCGCCGTTGATGACGAGATCTTCGCCGCGCGCATCGCGGCCGTTGACGATGACGTGGACATGCGGATGGCCGGTGTTGTGGTGATTGACCGCGACCCAATCGAGCTTGGTGCCGAGGTCGGTTTCGACCTGGGCCATCAGCTCGCGGGTGTAGCCGGTGACGTCGGCAAGATCGGTCGCGTCTTCCGGCGAGACGATGAAGCGGAACTGGTGGCGATCGTCTTGGCCACGATCGAGGAAAGCGTCGCCATCAGCGCGATCCTCCGTCGCGGAATAGAGCCGACCGCGCTCACCGTCGCGAGCCGTGCCGTCGCGCTGGATATAGCGCAGATGCGCGGCGGCCTTTCCGCTCTTGCCCGCGCCCCGGACGGAACGGGATTTGACGATGACACGGCGGTTGCCGGGCTGGCGGTGGCTCCATCCGCCCGCGCGACGAACAGACCGCCCGACTGGGGCACGATGGCGGACAGGTCGCGCACGGTGATCGCCTGCGGAGCGTCGGCCTTGTGCTCGTCGGACTGCACGAGAGGGACCGTCGTTCTGCTCAAAGGCTGCATGACGAAAAGCGGAGCACGGGTCCAGGAGAGCGGATCGGCGGACGCAATCATGACCGCGTCGTGAGGCTCGCTACCGCCGATGATCGGCGCGAGGGCGACGACATAAGCGCGGGTTTCCGGTGGAAGTGGTCGGCCCTTCAGCGCCTCCTCGTAGCGCCCAGGACCGGCGTTGTACGCCGCGATCCACTCTGGCGATCCATAGCGATCGAACAGTTCGCGGATATAGGCCGCGCCCGCCACGATGTTGTCGTGCGGGTCGAAAGGATCGGCACCCAGGCGGTAACGCACGCGCAGCTCGGCCCAGGTCTCCGGCATGATCTGCATCAGCCCGATCGCCCCTTTGGGCGAGGTGGCACGTGGATCACCGTCACTCTCGGCGCGCATCACCGCGAGAATCCAGGCGGCGGGAAGCTCGAAGCGCTGTGCCGCTTCAGCGATGTGATCACCATAGGGATCGCGCGCAGACGGGTGAGCGGCGGGTTTCGTCTGCGCCAGCGCAATCGCCGGAATTGCAACGCCGTAAAGCAAGCCCGAGAGTAGAATGACCGCCATTCGAACAGGCGCGCCTTCTCCGCTGCGACACCAGCCTGCCAGCGTGCTCGCTGCGGTCAAGGGTCCGCGCACTGCGCCGATCTTCGATCGCCCTTGACCTCCGCTGCGCGCACCGGCCGACCGGTCGTCGAGCGGGGCGAAGGGATGATGCGGCATTTCCGCGAACAAAGGGATGACCGATCGCAAGGAGATCGCGCACGCGCGCAGGCTGTCGGATCGCATGATGTCACTCCCGCTCGCCGCGCTTCGGAGCACGGTTCCAGTGCAGCGACCAGGACGCGCCAGCTTCATCGTCGCGGAACAGGTTGGCGCGGATTGGCTGCGGCAAGGCCGGATCGTCGATCAGTAGCGCGATGTATTCGCCCGCGCGTTCGCCGGTACGCTTCCAGCCCGCACCGATCTCAGGCCCTTCCTCGTTGCCGTGGTGAATGCGGTAGCCCGGAGCGTTGTCGGCATCGGTCGGCTCTGCCGGAACGATGGTGATCTCACGAAAGAGCGTGAAGGTGTGGACGCGCCCGACAAAGCCGGTGGTTTCGCGGGTAAACTCGCCAATCTGTGGCATTGGAATCTCCGTGACCTGGTGGTGGGATGAACGGTGGTGCGGCACTCACCGCGTCGGAGCACGCCAGACGAAGTGGCCATCGCCCTCCTCATCGGTGTAGATCGGCGTCGCCTTGCCGATGACGGTGCGCACCGGGATCGGGCCAAAGTAGCGACCGTCCAGGCTGTCGGGCACGTCCGGGTTCATCGGGAAGAACTCGTCCAGTGCTACCGTCCGGCAGCCCTGCCAGACCGGCAGATCGCGGCCCGCGCGGTCGCGATCGAGCGCGTCACCGAGCGGCACATGATCGACCGTTATGGTGCGTCCCGAGCGACAGACTTCATGTCCCGGCAGGGCCATGACGCGCTTCAGCAGCGGCACGCCGCTTCCGATGTAGCCGCGCTCCACCATGAAGTCGGCGAGCGGCTTGTCGGGCAGGAGCGCGACGAGATCGCCGACCTCCAGGTCCGGCGTCGGGGAGAGAGCGTAAAGGCCGATTGGAACACTCGCGGATGCGTTCCAAACGAGTCGCAATGGCGTGGGAATGAATGATGCGACGGCAACGCCCATCACGGAGAAGTACGTCACCATGACGTAGCCGAACCGGGTCATGGTTCCGCCCTCCGGCGCAACAGAAACGCCCGATGCTGATCGACGGTGTAGGCGCGTGGCTCGTGTCCGAGCAAGGCCATGAGGCTCGCGTGATCCAGACCGGCGATGAGAGTCTGAAACGCGCATCAGCGCGGAAGGCCGGGGAAACCGTCCCGGCCGAGCGTCAGCGATCCCTTGCGCCGCGCCAGGGGGCGGCGCCCCCAAGCACCCGACCGGCGCGAGCGAAAGCGAGCGCCGGGAATGATGACCGGATCAGGATGCGCAAAGCCGTAGAACCTGAAAGCCGTGCATCCTGATCGCCGTCTTTCTTCATGAGTACGACGAAGCGCCCCGCCCAAAGGCGGGGCGCGGTTGCGATCGTCAGTCGGTGACGATCCTGCCGGATTGGCGGGCGCGCTGAGCGTACCAACTCAACGGATGCTCGGCCTTGAAGTGGAGGTTACGTTCGACCGGAAGCCGGAGCCGTCCGCGAACCGTGCGGATTTCGGCAAGGCTGACATGGCCGAGCTCGGGTTCGCCAAGGCCGAGATCGCAGAGGCCGAATAGACGGTCAGGGTCTTCGGGATCGGCTTCGGTGAGAAGCCAGGTGGCGCCGGCGTCCGGTGTGAAGAGCTTGACGACGGGACGCGGATCGATGTCCTCGCCGGTGGCGCTGCGAGCCCCATTGGCGAGAAGCCGGGTGTAAAGTTCGTTGGTGATGAGCGCTGCGGCCATGTCGGCCTCCCTTCGATGTCACCCTCCGATCGAGGGCAAGGAGGCGTTCGGCCGGCGCAATCGAGCGGAGCGGTCAGGCCCTACTCGGTGTCTGGTGCGGGCCGGGCTTGACCGCGCTGCGGCGGCGGCCAGCGTTACCGCAGCTTGTCGAGAGGGGATGATCGAAGGCCACAGGCAGCGCACACTCGAAGAAACGACAAACCCGGACCTCCGGTAGCAAGGGTCGTGGAGTCGCCCGCGCTCACCTTCCGTTTCTTTCGCGATGGCCGCCGATTTCCGCACGCCCACCTCTGGGGTCTTCAATACGCAGGCAGTGCGCGTCACCTTGGTCGCAGTCATTCCACTGCGATCGAGGGCGATCGACATGAAACGCGAACACACGATTTCTCAAGAAGATCGGACCTTGGCCTCCGACACCGTGCAGCCACCCGCCAACGAGCCTGTCGAGAGCGGCTCCAAGCGGTTTCAGCCGCCCGCTGATCTGCTCAAGCGGGTGATCCGTCGCCCGGAGCTTCGCAAAATCGTGCCGCTCGCCGACACGACGATCTACGAGATGGAACAGCGCGGCGAGTTCCCAAAGCGCTTTTTTCTGACGCCGCGTTGCGTGGTGTGGGATTTGGCCGAGGTTGAGACCTGGCTCGATGAACGGCGCCGCGCATCGGATGCGGACATCGTGCGCAAAGCATCTCCGCCAGATGTTCGTCAACGGCGTGCGCGACCAGTGAAATCATCGCTTCAGCGGCATGACCGGTAACACGGCGCCATAAGCCACACTTAGGTAGCTCACCGGCGTCCCTGAGAGTTACTGCCGACTGAGCGCATCGAATTCATCCGATTACACCTTCAGTACTGTCCGCGACCACCCTTCAGGCGGCAACAATCTCGATCTCGTCATCGGCGAACCAGCCACGCTCAAGGAGCGCGGTGCGCGCCAAGCCGGGATCGTCGGAATAATAGACGATGGCGAGGCTCTCCTCCGCTCGGCTGCAGGTCACGTAGAAGAGACGACGAGTGCGGGCGATGCTGGTGTCGTTACCCGCTGCCTCATTTTCGAGGTCGGTTTTGGTCTTCTCTTTGGTTCCCATGAGCTTGCCGTAACTGAACAGGAAGCCACGTGCTTCATCGTCGCTGATCACCACCATAACACGCGGGAACTCGCGCCCCTTCACACCTTGATGGGTATCAAACTGCGACACGCCACGGACATAGCGATCATATTTTTCGATCTCGGGGAAAGGTGCGTCGAGCGCCCGACGCCAAGCACCCGCCTCGGTGCTCGCATCATCTTCCAGCTCGGTCGCCGCATCCGCGAGCACCTCGGGAACGAACGGTTGCAGCACCTCGGGAATGACAAAAAGCTCTGTCGCGGCCACGTAGCGCAGTACGGCGCGTAGGATCGGCGGGTTCTCCGCCAGCAACAACACCTTGAGGCCATCACACGCAACCTTCGCGCGTTCAAGCTCCGCTTGCTGCTTATCTCCAGCGTCCGCCAACCGCTGGCGATCAAGCAACGGTGAGGTCCGGCGGATCGCCGCTGCGGTCGCGAAACGGTCGCCCGCCGCCAGCGCGTTCGCCAACGGGAGCAACTCGCGGGTGAAGAAGCCCAGACCGCGGCCCGTGCCGTCGAGTAACCCCGTGCGCATCGGTTCGTAGGCGTAAAGCGACCCAAAGAAATGTTCGAACCCGAAACGGCGCGCCGACATTAAGTGTTCAAGGGCGAGCATCTTCACCCCGTCGCGGTCGGGGAGCCAAGCCTCATCGCCAGTCAGCTCGGCCATTTTCGTTGCCGCTGTCGCTTCGACATCCCTCTTGTTGCCGACAGTTTCTGGCGCGAGGAACAGCCGAACGGTCCCCTCGGGAGCGTCACTGCGCGCCTGCTGCTCCTGTTTGTCGTCGTCGGAGCGGATCTTGTTTATGAGCGCAATCACGCGCTTGGGGCAGCGGTGGTTCATCGCCTTGCGCGGCTTTGCCCAGGTTTCAGGAATTGCCTCGGCGAGGCCGACCTTACCATCAGCGTAAATGCGCTGCATGGTGTCGCCGAATAGTCCCAAGCAGAACTGTGCTGGGAAAGCCGCCTGGACGTCGAGCAGCGCGTCCATAAGGCGTCTTGCGGTGTCCTGGCTCTCGTCGATCAAAAGGATCGGATAGCTGGCAATCAGGAGCCGGCGCAGACCCGGCTTTGCGTTCAGAAACGCCGCGGTCATGGCAATAACCTCGGCGTGATTGAGCGAATCGCGCGTACGATTGTCTCCGGTTGGGCTGTAGATGAACCTCGCTATCGTTGGGAGGCCATCACGGCGCCGTGTCTTGCTCTCGATCGACTGCGCACGCTCAATCGCGGCTTTGCCCGACCGACCTTTCGCCTGCTTCTCCTCGAGATCGGCAATCTCGGCGAGCAGGTTTGTGTCGAGCCACTTGCGAATGTCGTCGTCATGGCCGCGTATCAGCGACCACGCGAAAGCGTGGATGGTAGAAACGTCGACCCGCGGATCGAATTCGAGCCGCTGCACGATCTCGTCGCAAGCGGCATTGGTATAGGTGATGATCGCGACCTTCTGACCGGTCAGTTTCAGCTCGCGGCCTTGGCGCTCGCACAGGTCACGTACTGCCTGGACCAGCGACCGGGTCTTGCCAGAACCGGCACCCGCGTAGAGGAAGAAGCTGCGTGGCGCGGCAAGATCCAGACAACTGAGAATAGTCTCGTCCGCCTTCGCATCAACCAAATCGTCGGCATTCGCGCCGGTCATGCGGCCACTCCCTCTTTGGCCGGCAATATCTCGATCTGTTTCTTCTTGAGTCGCTCCTGCAGCCAGGTCAGACCTTCGTTGATATAGCGCGGCACGCTCAGGGTCTCGAACATCTCGGCATCAAGTACGTCGAGAGCGAACTCAGCCTTCTTCCCGGTTTTGAGTGCCGTGAACATCGCCGCGCCAACCGTGGTCGCGCCGCCACCCGCAGCGATCGCGTCGCGGAACTTGGCGACCAGCCCGGTTCCCGGAAGCGCAGCGAAGAAGGAAAGGTTCTCAAATGCGAGCGCATCCTCGAACGTATAGGGATAGGCGGTCTCACTCGTGGCGGCGCCCGGAAGCGTCACATCGACCGGCAACTGATAAGCGGCGCGCACCGCGAACAGCGGATCACCTGCGGGTTCGAGTGTTCGCTCCGCCGGCGTGGCTTCCCATAACGCGTCGACGCTGGTTCGCGCCGGCACCCATTGTCGAAGCGTTGTGTTGTTGGTGCTCTGTCCCTCACCCGGTCTGGGCGGTGCCGATGTGGTCGTTCCGGACGCTTGGCTGTCGAGATCGGTGATGATCAGCGTGAGCAGACCAAGATGTTCGATCAGCGGACGAAGGCGATGGGCATGGCTGCCGCCGATCTCAAGCAGGGTGATGTAGCTCTTGCTGAGTGCCTCGAATTTGTGGCGAATAAAGTTGGGAACGATCATGCGTTCCGCCGGTCCTTCGACCAGGATGGCGGCATCCGCGAAGAACAGGTCGGCGTGTTGCGCGCGCAAGTAGCGCGTCACGAACCGGGCCGTCTCGTTGCCCGCACCGAACACCTCCGAGAGATTGATAACCGTGGAGACTGGTATCCGCGACACCATGCCGGCGGGCAGGCGCCGGAAGTAGCGCAAACATTCGAACGATACCTCATGCGCGACATGGCTCGAATGCGTACTGACCACGAGTTGGCTGCGCCGCAGTTTGGTGTCTCTGAGATCTGGATGGGCGCGAAGTACTTCGTAGGCTTTGTTGATGAACACCTGCTGCACCTGCGCGTGGAGATGCGCCTCGGGCTCCTCGACTAGGACGAGGTGCAGCGGCTCTATCACGGCAGCGGGATTGGTGATCGCGGCTTTTCCCACACGCATCCACGAATCCCGGAAGCTCATCAGTCGGAAGATCATCGAGATGAGGTTCTGATAGCCGAGCCCGTTGTTGTTTTCGGGTAAGCGCAGCACCGGCACCACCGCTTCGCCCTCTGCTGGCGTCACGTCGACCACGAAGGTCACCGCCGAGGAGTGGTTGAGCCCGTCGATCGCCTTTAGCCGAGTCGACACCTTGGGCTTAGGGTCGGTGACACCGGGATAGCCCATGCCCTCGACCTCGCTGAACGCAGCTTCAAAGCTCTCCGTAAGCTTTTGATCGAAAGCGTCTTGCGCCGCTTCGATCGCCTGCAGCGCCCCCAAATCCTTGACATCCGGTACCTTAGTCGGATCGAGGTGCTTGGAGTAATAGCTGCGCAGCTGATCGGAGAGCCGACTGCCGGACGATCCGGCCGGCGCCTCCTCGTCCTCATCGCTCGGCGCTTCCTCGCCGAACCCGCGCTGCGCCGGAATATCGTGGATGCGCACCTGCCCCTTCAGCGGTTCGCCCTCAAGGCTGAGTGAAGCGGCGGGCAGCGATTGCGGGTGCGCCTGGCCATTGAGCGGAGCTTGGAGCTGCGCGGGATCGAGGGTGAATGCGCGGATGGTGAAGCTCTTGGCCAGCCGCCGACTCAAGTAATCGACAAGTGTCGACGGCCATAGCGTGAGCTTGGGCTCCGGCCTCTCCTGACCCTCGGCAGCAATCTTCTCGGCATGCGCCTGCGTCGCAGCGGCGCGCAGTGCCTCGGCATCGGCAACCGCAGCCAAGAAATCCTTATAGAGATCACCAAGATTGCTTGGCTCGTAGCGGAGTCGCACCCCGAGCAGACCGCCTTCCCAATCCAGCGTCGGAATCAGGTCGCGAACGTGGTGCATCTCCCCTGGATCTACGTCGAACCAGAGATCTAGCGTGGGGAGCAGCGGTAGCCACGTCTCAAGTGTGAGCTCGACTACTTCATCGGTCCGCTTCGCGTCGATCCAACTCCGGCCTATCCGATCAATCGCCGGCCAATGACATAGCGTAACGTCATAAATTTCGAACGGACAACGTCGCGGTACGAGGAAGCGCCGCAATGCAAGCATTGCCGAGCTATTGCCACTGTTGTTGGCACCGACGAACAACGTCTGCTTCTCAGCGAGGTCGATTCGCACCGACAGCAATTTACGAAAGTTCGCAATCTCAATGAATTTGATGAGCACGTTCTCCCCCCGGAGCAATAGCTTAATTACTTCAGCCCCTCCGTTTGCTCACCTCGCGATGGCGAAGGAGAAATTCACTCAAGAGCTGTTTGCAGTCTATGTTCTTTGGTGATCATTTGGAACAGGTGGCTGATTTAGGCTTAGCTTTGCTGATCGCCACAGGTCCGTCTCGCCCCGCGAAGAGGGTTGGAGAGGGTCAACCGCTTGCTAAGGCCGGATCGATTCCATCTGTTTCTGCAGGGCCGGCCCGGGAAATCAGAAGCTGTCGAGGCATCGGTCGCTACTGCGTTGTCTACGATCAAGGTGCCGTTTCCCTCACCATAAACGCCATCGACGGCGGCAACAGCGCCGGCGCGCGCTTCTGACCGTTCACCCAGGCATCGATCATATCGGCCCATTCCTGGAGCATGTGCCGGCGCTGCGGTTCGTATTCCGCTTTGTTGTAGACGCCGCGTGATGAGCGTCCATCCTCATGGGCTAGGCACTTCTCGATCCAGTCGCTGTTGAATCCCATCTCGTTCAGGAGCGTCGAGCCGGTCCGGCGCAGGTCGTGGACCGTGAAGGGCTCCAACGGCAGCCCCTCCTTCTTCGCCCGCACAACGACGGCCGCGGTCACGCGATTGAAGGTCGCGCGCGACATGGGGGCGTCGGCGTCGTAGCGGGACGGCAGCAGGAAGCGCGAATTGCCGGCGCAGGTTTTCAAGGCGATCAGAATGTCGAGCGACTGTTGCGACAGATAGACGTTGTGCGCCTTCGACCGCTTCATCCGCTCCTTCGGAATGGTCCAGACGGCGTTCTCGAAATCGACCTCGTCCCAGACGGCATCGGTCAGCTCGCTCTTGCGCACCATGGTGAGCAGGATCAGACGCAGGCCGAGGCGGATGGTCGGCAGGGTCGGCACATGCTCGATCTGCTGGAGCATGATCTTGATTTCAGCCGGCGACAGCGCTCGGTCCTTCGGCTGGAAGGTCGCGATCGAGGCAGGCCCGACCTCGTCGGCCGGGTTCGGCACCTTCTCGCCATGCAGGATGGCGAAGGCGTAGATCTGTTTGACGATGTCGCGAGCGTGGATGGCGGTCGCCGGGGCGCCGCGCTCCTTCACCTTGGCACAGAGCTGGCGCAGATCGTCCGGCGTTACCTCAGTCAGAAGGCGGTTCTTCCAGGCAGGGAGAATATCGCGATCGAGGATGGCCTTGCGCATCGAGCGGGTACTTTCCGCCATGCGCGCTTCCTTGATCCATAAACCGCTCACCGCTCCGAAGCTCCGCTCCATGGCCTTGCGCCGCTTGTCGCGCTGCTTCTCGTGAGCCGGTGAAAGTCCTTCCGCCACCTGCTTGCGGGCCGCGATGCAGCGCTCGCGCGCTTCGGCGAGCGTGAAGCCATCGGGACCGTAGGGGCCGATCGTCAGCGTCTCCCGGCGGCCGTTCAGACGGTAGTCGTACCGGAAGGTGTTTGACCTGTCGTGGCGACGGAAACGTACATACCGTCACGATCGGCCACCTTGTACAATTTATCTTTTGGTTTCAGCCTCTTGATGGCCATGTCTGTGAGCATGGGGACGGCCTCGTTGACGATCGAAAACGCCTTTTCGAGCCCCAATTTTACCGTCAAATCCGATACCGTCAATCGATGAGAATAACCGTTACATAACAGTGCATTAGCTTGAATTATCGTGAGGTGCTTCCGTTTCTGGCCTGACGGTAGGGCAAAAATCCGGCTGACGGCGAAAAACGCATACCGTCGCGCACACCGTCAGATCCCACCGCTTCAGGGCGATAGGCTCCGATAGTGAGCGCTTGATTTTCTGTTTGATTTCAGTTAGTTATGACGATGTGGCGATAGTTCGCGAAACGCCGCGAACCACATCATTTCACTCCCACTCGATCGTCCCCGGCGGCTTCGACGTCACGTCGTAGACCACGCGGTTGACGCCCTTCACCTCGTTGACGATCCGGGTCGCCACCCGGCCGAGGAAGGCCATGTCGAAGGGATAGAAATCCGCCGTCATGCCATCCACCGACGTCACCGCCCGCAGGCCGACCACATAGTCATAGGTGCGGTAGTCGCCCATCACGCCCACCGTCTTCACCGGCAGGATCACCGCGAAGGCCTGCCAGATGGCGTCGTAGAGACCGCCCCGGCGGATCTCTTCGAGATAGATCTCGTCGGCAAGGCGCAGGATGTCGAGCTTCTCGCGGGTGATCTCGCCCGGGCAGCGAATGGCGAGGCCCGGCCCCGGGAAGGGATGGCGGCCGACGAACACTTCCGGCAGGCCAAGCTCGCGGCCGAGCGCACGCACCTCGTCCTTGAACAGCTCGCGCAGCGGTTCGACGAGCTTCATGTTCATCCGCTCGGGCAGGCCGCCGACATTGTGGTGGCTCTTGATGGTCACCGAAGGACCGCCGGTAAAGCTCACGCTCTCGATCACGTCCGGGTAGAGCGTCCCCTGGGCAAGGAAGGCCGGGATTCCCGTGCCGTCCCGGCCGATCTTCTTCGCCTCTTCGTCGAACACGTCGATGAACAGCTTGCCGATGGTCTTGCGCTTGACCTCGGGATCGGTGACGCCCTCGAGCGCCTTGAGGAACAGTTCCTCGGCGTCCACATGCACCAGCGGGATGTTGTAGGCGTCGCGGAACAGCGTCACCACCTTCTGCGCCTCGCCGAGGCGGAGCAGGCCGTGGTCGACGAAGACGCAGGTCAGCTGGTCGCCGATCGCCTCGTGGATCAGCACCGCCGCCACCGAGGAATCGACGCCGCCGGAAAGGCCGCAGATCACCTTCCCGGTACCGACCTGATCGCGGATGCGCTTGATCGCCTCCTCGCGGAAGGCTGCCATGGTCCAGTCGGCCTTCACGCCGACGATCTTCTGCACGAAATTGGTGAGAAGCTTGCCGCCATCCGGGGTGTGCACCACCTCGGGGTGGAACATCGTCGTGTAGATGCGCCGATCCTCGTTCACCGCGATGGCGAAGGGCGCGTTTTCCGAGGTGCCGACGACGTGGAAGCCTTCCGGCAGCTCGGTGACGCGGTCGCCGTGGCTCATCCACACCGGGTAGCGGCCGCCGACCTCCCAGATGCCCTCGAAGAGCGGGCTCGCTTGCCTGATCTCGACATCGGCGCGGCCGAATTCGCGGGCATGGCCGCCTTCGACCCGCCCGCCGAGCTGGAGCGAGGCGGTCTGCTGGCCATAGCAGATGGCCAGGATCGGCACGTGGGCGTCGAACACCGCCTGCGGCGCGCGCGGGCTGCCCGCGTCCAGCACCGAGGCCGGGCCGCCAGAGAAGATCACGCCCTTCGGGTTGAGCCGGGCGAAAGCCTCTTCGGCGTGCTGGAACGGGTGGATCTCGCAATAGACTCCAGCCTCGCGAACCCGGCGGGCGATCAACTGGGTGACCTGCGAGCCGAAGTCGATGATCAGGATGGTGTCGTGGGTAGGCGTGTCAGCGCTCTGCGGCGTCGCAATCTTTGTCATGGCGGGCTTCTAATCGCTGTCCGGTTTCACGTCCACATGTCGGATAGGCACATTCTCGAATAGGCACGAACCCACGCATGGCGGGGCGGTCGATATCAGGCCGCCCGCGTCAGTACGGCGACGAAGAAACCGTCGGTGCCGGTGCGGCGCGGGGTCAGCAGAAGTCCTTCCGGCCCGACCAGCGCCGCCTGTTTCAGGCGGATGCCGCGCTCGCCGAGGGCGAGCACGGTCTCCTCGGCGGGGACGACCTTGAAATCGGCATGTCGGGCGAGGAAAGCGCGGACCTGCCCGCCATTCTCCTCGTCGAGCAGCGAGCAGGTGACATAGGCGATGCGCCCGCCCGGCTTCACGAAGCGGGCAGCGGCGTCCAGCACCTCGACCTGGTCGCGCTGGCGCTCGGCAAGGGCGCCGGGCCGGATACGCCATTTGGCATCCGGGTTGCGGCGCCAGGTACCGGTGCCGGTGCAGGGCGCATCGACCAGCACGAGGTCCATGCGGCCCTGGAGATCGGCGAGCACGTCGGCGGCGCCGCGCGGCGTGCGGACCTGAACGTTGCGCACGCCGGCGCGCTGCAGCCGCTCGTGGATCGGCGCCAGCCGGCGCATGTCGCTGTCATAGGCGTAGAGCTGGCCGGCATTGTCCATCAGCGCGGCCAGTTCGAGCGTCTTGCCGCCGCCACCGGCGCACAGGTCCAGCACCTGTCCGCCGCGCGGCGGGGCGGCGAGGATGGCGGCAACCTGCGAGCCCTCGTCCTGGATCTCGACCTGGCCCTTGATGAAGGCCGGCTCGGCGGTGAGCGCATGCGCCTTGCCGTCCGCCTCGAAACCGATGCGCAGGGCGAGCGGCGACCAATCCGTGGCAGCCGGGTTCAGATGCGCCAATGCCTCGGCGGCCTTGGCGGGATCGGCCTTCAGCGTGTTGACGCGCAGATCGAGCGGCGCACGCTCGGCGAGCGCCGCGCCTTCCAGCGCCCGCGCCTCGCCAAACACCGCGGCAAGCGGCACATCGAGCCATTCGGGATAGTCGCCGGCGACATGGGCGGGTGCGTCGTCAAGGCTCGCCGCATTCAGGCGTCCGGCTTCCTCGGCGGTGAGCGGGGCCGGACCGAAGCGACCGCCGTCGCAAAGCTGGCCGATGGCGTCGGCGTCGAGACCGCGCGCCAGCTTCAGGGCCCCCAGCGCCAGCGCCCGCCCCTCCTCCGCGCCCATGAGCCAGGCGGCCGAGGCCCGGCGGCGCTCGACGTCATAGACCAGCGCGGCGATCGCCGCCCGATCGCCGGAGCCGGCGAAGCGATGACTGCGGCCCCACTCCCTCAGCACGTCGGAAGCCGGACGCCGGTCGGCGCCGATGGTCGAGACGATGTCGATGGCGGCGGCAAGCCGCGCAGCAGGGGTCATGGGGTCAATATCCGCAAATCAAGGCACGACATCACGGCACGACGGGAGCGAGAATGATGGCGAGGGCGAAGATCGCCCACATCGCCATCAGCGCGAGCACGCCCACGAAGAAAACGGAAAAGCGGGCGCCGATGACATTCGGGCCGACATGGATGACGGCATGGACGTAACGGCTGATGACGAACACCCAGGCAAGCACCAGGGTGAGATAGTCGGCCTTGCGCGTCACCAGCAGCAGCGCGCTGAGCACATAGAACAGCACCGGCACTTCGAACTGGTTGCGGAAGCAGGCGGAGGCCTGCCGCACCTTCACCGGCCAGACCACCTCGTCGCCCAGCACCGCACCGTCGCGGTCCGTGACGAGCCCCGCCTTCACCGCCTGTCCTCGCAACCAGCCGAGACGCAGCAGCACGGCGAAGGCGAGCAACACCTGTGCGAAGACCGGCAACAGCACGGCGGTGTAGGTCATGGCGTTCGCCCCCGGAGATGGAGGTGCCGCCGGCGGATCAGCCTGCCGGCGGCGTCCCGTATCAGGTCCGCGAAGGATAGTTCGGGCTCTCGCGGGTAATGGTCACGTCGTGGACATGGCTTTCGCGCAGGCCCGCACCGGAAATCCGCACGAACTGCGCCTTGTCGCGGAAATCCTCAAGGGTGGCGCCGCCGACATAGCCCATGGCGGCGCGCAGGCCGCCGGCAAGCTGGTGCAGGACGCCGGAAGCGGGGCCCTTGTAGGGCACCTGCCCCTCGATGCCTTCCGGCACCAGTTTCAGCGTGTCCTTCACTTCCGCCTGGAAGTAACGATCCGCCGAGCCGCGTGCCATGGCGCCGACCGAACCCATGCCGCGATAGGATTTGTAGGAGCGGCCCTGGTAGAGATAGACCTCGCCGGGGCTCTCGTCGGTGCCGGCAAGCAGCGAGCCGATCATCGCGCATTCGGCGCCGGCGGCCAGCGCCTTGGCGAGGTCGCCGGAGAACTTGATGCCGCCGTCGGCGACCACCGGCGTGTCGGACTTGCGGGCCTCTTCCACCGCGTCGAGGATGGCAGTGAACTGCGGCACGCCGACGCCGGCGACGATACGGGTCGTGCAGATGGAGCCGGGGCCGATGCCCACCTTCACCGCGTCGGCGCCGGCGTCGATGAGGGCGCGGGCCCCCTCGGCGGTGGCGACATTGCCGGCGAGGATCTGCACCTTGTTGGAGAGCTGCTTGATGCGGCTCACCTGGTCCAGCACCTTGCGCGAATGGCCATGGGCGGTGTCGACCACCACAAGGTCGACGCCGGCATCGACCAGCAATTCGGTGCGACGGTAGCCATCCTCGCCCACCGTGGTGGCCGCGGCGACGCGCAGGCGCCCCTGCTCGTCCTTGGTGGCGTTGGGGTTGGCGACCGCCTTCTCGATGTCCTTCACGGTGATGAGGCCGACGCAGCGATAGTCGTCGTCCACCACCAGCAGCTTTTCGATGCGGTATTGATGCAGCAGCCGCTTGGCCTCGGCCTGCTCGACGCCATCGGCGACGGTGATCAGCCGATCCTTGGTCATCAGCTCGGCGACGGGTTGGTCGGGATGGGTGGCGAAGCGCACGTCGCGGTTGGTGAGGATGCCGACCAGCTTCCCGCCGCGCCCGTTCGGGCCGCGCTCGACGACCGGAATGCCGGAGATCGAATAGAGCTTCATCAGCGCCAGCGCGTCGGCGAGCGTCTGGTCGGGATGGATGGTGACGGGATTCACCACCATGCCCGATTCGAATTTCTTCACCTGCCGCACATGCTCGGCCTGCACCTCGGGATCGAGATTGCGGTGGACGACGCCGAGGCCCCCGGCCTGCGCCATGGCGATCGCCATGCGCGATTCGGTCACCGTATCCATCGCCGACGACAGGATCGGCAGGTTGAGCATGATGGAGCGGGTGACCCGCGAGCGCACATCCGCCTGGCCGGGCATCACATCGGACAGGCCGGGCTTCAGAAGGACATCGTCGAACGTAAGCGCTTCCTGCGCGAGACCGTCGATGTGCGGCATCGCCAACTCCCGATTTAGGGCAGGCGGAACGACCCGCACGTGCCCGATGGATGGATGGTCAAAGCGACACGGGCAGCGACGTCGCCCGCTCTCTTCGAGTTGGCGAGGGCTCATACCATGGTGCTTGCGGCTTTCCTAGGCTTGTCGCTCTGTGCCGGACGCAATGCCGATGCGCGTTCCGCCGCCTCTTGCGCATTGGCATGACGATATCGCGAGATGACGCAGCGGCACACTCGCGAAGCCTGAATTAGATGACTATAGAGGCGGACGCCGATCCCGCGGCGATCTCGACGGAACCTGCCCGTGCGCTCCGAACGCCTCGTACCGCTCATCGTCGCCTGTGCGCTGTTCATGGAGCAGCTCGATTCGACCGTGATCGCCACATCGCTGCCGGCCATCGCCGCCGACCTGCACGAGGATCCGATCGCGCTCAAGCTGGCGCTGACCTCCTATCTGCTGAGCCTCGCCGTCTTCATTCCGGCCAGCGGCTGGGTCGCCGACAAGTTCGGCGCCCGCACGGTGTTCCGCGCTGCCATCGTGGTGTTCACCTTCGGCTCGGTGCTGTGCGGCCTCGCGCAGTCGCTGCCGGATTTCGTGCTCTACCGCGTCATCCAGGGCATGGGCGGCGCGATGATGGTGCCGGTCGGCCGGCTGGTGATCCTGCGCACCGTCTCCAAGGAGGAGCTGGTCTCCGCGCTGGCGTGGCTCACCATCCCCGCCTTGCTGGGGCCGGTGCTCGGTCCGCCGATCGGCGGCTTCATCACCACCTATTTCGACTGGCGGCTGATCTTCTTCCTCAATCTGCCGATCGGCGTGCTCGGCGTCATTCTGGCGACCCGCTACATCGAGGACATACGCGAAGAGGACGTGCCGCCCTTCGACCTGCACGGCATGCTGCTGTCCGCCATCGGCCTTGCCGGCCTGGTGTTCGGCTTCGCGCTGCTGGGGCAGGAATCGGTGGACCTGCGCATCTCGCTCGGCGTCGCGTCCGTCGGCGCGGTGGCGATGTATTTCTACATCCGCCATGCCCGCCACACCGACCGCGCCATCCTCGACCTCGCGCTGCTCAGGATACCGACCTTCCGCGTCGGCGTGGCCGGCGCCTCGCTGTTCCGAATCGGCATCGGCGCCATGCCGTTCCTACTGCCACTGCTGCTTCAGCTCAGCTTCGGCATGACCCCGTTCGCCTCCGGCATGGTGACCTTCGCCTCCGCCGCCGGCGCCATGGCGATGAAGGCCACCGCGGCGCCGATCATCCGCAAATTCGGCTTCCGTCCGGTCCTGATCGTCAACTGCTTCATAGCCAGCGGGTTCGTGGCGGTGACGGCGCTGTTCGCGCCGGGCACGCCCCACGTCGTGCTGATCGGCTGCCTGCTGATGGGCGGCTTCTTCCGCTCGCTGCAATTCACCAGCATCAACGCGCTGACCTATGCCGACGTGCCGTCCGAGGCGATGAGCCGGGCCACCAGCTTCGCCAGCGTGGCGCAGCAGGTTTCGATCTCGAGCGGCGTGGCCATCGGCGCGCTGGTGCTGGAGACGATGCGGGCGACGCGCGGCGAAACCGCGCTGGTGACGTCGGATTTCTCGGTGGCGTTCCTGATCGTGGGCGCGATCAGCCTCACCTCGGTGTTCTTCTTCTTCAGGCTGACCGCCGACGCCGGCGCCGAACTCTCCGGCCGCGGCCGCAAGACTCGCGAGACCACTCCTCTGGCGAGCGAGACCGCCGCCGGCGAGGTCGGGACGGCGGGCTAGTCTTCGCCCGCGTCTTCCTCGCCGGCCTCATGCCTGCGCCGGCCGCGATAGCCGGTCGCCACCACATAGAGTTCGGCCGAATCGGCACGGCTGGCCTGCGGCTTCACGTGCTTCACCACGCTGAAATCTCGCTTGAGTTCGGCGAGCAGTGCGCCCTCGGTGCCGCCCTGGAACACCTTGGCGACGAAAGCGCCGCCCGGTGCCAAGACCTGCCGGGCGAATTCGATGGCAAGTTCCACCAGGCCGACGATGCGCAGATGGTCGGTCGGCCGATGTCCGGTGGTGTTGGCCGCCATGTCGGAGAGCACGAGGTCGGCCTCGCCGCCGAGCATCTCCTTAAGCCGGTCCGGCGCGTCGGCGGTGAGGAAGTCGAGTTGGGCGAAGGCGACGCCGGGAATCGGGTCGATCTCCAGAAGATCGATGGCCACCACCTTGCCGCCGCCGGTCTCGGCCTTCACCTTCTGTGCCGCATACTGACTCCAGCCACCCGGTGCGGCGCCGAGATCGACCACCCGCAAGCCCGGACGCAGCAGTTTCAGCTTCTCGTCGATCTCGATGATCTTGAAGGCCGCGCGCGAACGCCACCCCTCGCGCTTTGCGCGCGCGACATAGGGATCGTTCAGCTGGCGCTGCAACCATTTCTGCGACGAGTTCGACAGCGAACGCGCCTTCTTCAGCCGCACTTTCAGCGGGCGCGACTCACCTCGGGTGGCGCTTGGCCCTTTTCCCGGCACGCGTTCGCTCATCGGCCGGCTCCGGCGCGCCAGACGCCGTCGGCGCGCATCAGTTCAACGAGAATGCCCTCGCGCAGGCCGCGATCGGCCACCCGCAGGCGATCGCAGGGGAAGGCGCGGCGCACGGCTTCCAGAATGGCGCAGCCCGCCAGAACCAGATCGGCCCGCTCGGCGCCAATGCAGGGATTGGCGACCCGCTCGGAGAACGGCATCTCCAGCAGCCGATCCACCACGCAGCGCACCTGCGGCGTGTCGAGCCAGGTGCCGTCGACCTGCGAGCGGTCATAGCGCGGCAGGTCGAGATGCACGCCGGCAATGGTGGTGACGGTGCCGGACGTGCCGAGCAGATGCAGCCGTCCGCAATCGTGCGGGCCGACGGCGCGCACGAAGCCGTCGAGATGCGGGCGAAACTCGTTCACCATCGCCTCGAAACCCTCGCGCGTCACCAGCACGCCGCCATGGCGCTCGGCGACGGTGACGACGCCGAGCGGCACGGAGACCCAGGCGCGGATGACCGCCGCCGGCGGGCCGCCATCCTGCGTCTCCACCCGATCGAGCCAGACCACTTCGGTCGAGCCGCCGCCAATGTCGAACAGCAGCGCGCCGTCGGACACGGGATCGACCAGCGGCGTGCAGCCGGCGGCGGCGAGGCGGGCCTCGGTCTCGCGGTCGACGATCTCCAGCTTGAGGCCGGTCTCGGCCTCGACGCGGGCGATGAACGCAGCGCCATTGGCCGCCGAGCGGCAGGCTTCGGTGGCGATCAGCCGCTGGCCGGCGATGCGCCGCGCCGACAATTTCGCCGCGCAGACGCCGAGCGCCTCGACGGCACGGGTCATCGCCATCTCGCCGAGCCGGCCGGAACCGATCAGCCCCTCGCCCAGGCGGACGATTCGCGAGAAGGCATCGACGACGCGGAAGCCGCCGGGCGTCGGGCGGGCGACCAGCAGGCGGCAATTATTGGTGCCGAGATCGAGCGCCGCATAGCAGGCATCGGCGCTCCGCATCCGGTCGGGCGAACCGGCGCCCTCGCTCGCCCCGCGCCTTCCATGCCAATGCCGCGAACGGTGGCGTGAATGCGGGTGATCCTCCCTGAACGACCGCTCGGCCGGCCGGGGATCTGCCGGCTTGTGGGTCTCGTCGACCATTATGCATTCCCCGGCCGAAGCCGTTCGAACCGGCCACCTGCCGGAGGCGGCGGCGCGGTCGGATTTCATGAGTTGCATGAAATGTAGCATCGACGCCCACTTGTGCAATGAGCTTGATGCGAAACGGCGGCGTCGGCGGGCGCCTCCCCAAGCGCCGGACAGGCTCATCGCCCGCGGCATCCACGCATTCCGCGGGAAGGACGCATCCATGGCGATGGAACCGCGGGATGGGCACGACATTTCCCATGCCGCCGGCCCCATCGCGCCGGGGCGACGCCATTCGCGCATTGCTTCGGTCACCCGTGTGAAGCATAGGATGGCGTATCCTGGGTTTCTCGGGATCGGGGGCGAACTCGCGCGGCTCCCCATCCCTGCTCTTCGCGCCGCCGATCCGCCGCCCCCTTCATCAAGGAAAGCCCCGCGACATGCCCGACGCCACCTCCCTGGAGCAGAGTCTCGGCACGATTGCCTATGCGAACGGGGTGAGCCTGGAGGCCGCGCGTTCGCTGTTCGATGCCATCATGCTCGGCGGAGGCCGGATGGCGCAATTCAGCCATCCCGAGCTCGGCGGCATGGGCCAATGGTCCAGCGGCGGCATGCTGATGATCGGCGACATGTTCAACAACTCGCTCAAGGCGCGGGTCGATCGCCTCTGCACGGAATTGGCCGACCTCGCCGCCCGCCAGCCGCCTGCCCCCGTCTCCATGGGTGGCGGCTTCGGCGGGCATCGCTGGTGGCCGGACGGCCTCAGCGCGCCGAGCACGTCCGGGGCGCAGAACGACATGCGCTACGCCTTCTTTCCGTCCGACCGCCGGCTGGCGGTCCTTCAGAACGGCGTGGTGACGCTTTACGATACCGGCGACCACGCGATATCGGGCGTATCCCAGCAGCAGGGCGGAAGCTACAATCTGAGCTTTTCCAGCCAGTATGGCCCGGTCGACCTCGCCTCGCTGAGGCGCGTGTCGCCCCCCGGCGTAGAGCCGGTCGACATTCCGGCGGCGCCCCCTATCGCCAGCCCGACCGCCGAGATGCCCGCCACGGAACCCTTCAACCCGCCGCCGCCTCGCTCCGATCCGCCGCCAGCTGCGCCGACCGGCGGTCAGGATGACATATTCACCAAGCTCGAGCGGCTTGCGGAGCTGCACGGCAAGGGCATCGTCAGCGACGAGGAATTCCGTGCCAAGAAGGCCGAGCTCCTGGCCCGCCTGTGACACGATGAAGGACCGCGCCCGGAGCCCGAAGCGGCATCCCTGATCGATAATTCCGCGCCGGCAGGGCGATTGCCCTCAGGGACAGCGAGGCAGCTCGCCGTCCCGCAATCATCCAAAGAATTGAATCTTCGGAGGTTTTGGCTGGGGGACCTGGATTCGAACCAGGACTAACGGAGTCAGAGTCCGCAGTTCTACCGTTAAACTATCCCCCACCGAAGCGCCTGAACTTGCAGGGCTTTTCGGGGCCGAGCCGGGCAATCGCGGTTGAAGCGACGCCAGTCCGGCGGCAGTGGCGGGGTCTATAGCGCTTCCCGCCGCGCCGGTCTACCCCTTCCGCCACAAACTCCCCATCGATGAACAGCTACGAGGCGCGGCGCGCCGGACGACGCCTCCATCACCAGGGATACGCAGCGAGGAGCGGCAGAATCCACAGATCGCCACCCGCGCCGGACGCATGACCAAATCTCATGCAGCGCCTGCGGAAAGCACATAGCTGTCGGATATAACGGCCTCAGGATACCTTTTTCGAGGTATTCAGGCCGCTCCCGCTCTCCGATCATGCTTAACGCACCGTTATCATCACGTAGCGGCATGCGTTGCATTCAGTGCTGCCATGCAGCATATCGTCTTTTGCGACGCACCAATCCGTCTATATTCCGTGGCATACAGAATGCAATTGATTGGAGGCTCCCATGAGCACCGCATCGCTTTCCCACCGCACCTCGCCCGACTTCTTCTCGCGCATCGTCGAATCCGTCGTCGCCTTCTTCGAAGCCATTGGCGAAGGCCGTCGCATCGCCCAGCGCTATGAGCAGCTGTCGCGCCTGTCGGACGCCGCTCTCGCCCGCCGTGGCCTGACCCGTCAGGACATTGCCCGCGCCGCCGTCGCCGGCCGCTGAGCCTTACCGGCTTTCGCGCACACGTATGGACACGCTGTCGGTCGAACCGGCAGCGTCCATGATGGTCAGCCGGGCGAAGCCTTCGCCCGCCGGCTGCCATAAGAACACGCCGCCGGCATCCGTCATCCCCGCGGGCATGCCGTCGACGAAGACCTGCAGCCCGGCCCCGCCGCGCGCCTTGAGCGCCACCGGGTCGGACGGCGCAACGTCGAGCGTCGCCCCCGGCGGGGGAAAGGCGATTCGCGGCACCGTGCCGGCATTTGAACCGATTTCGCTACCCTGAAAGTGGCGAAGCGTCGGCGGCAGCTCGTTATTTCGCGCCACCAGCGCCTCACGCGGTGCCGCCGGCAGCGGCGCCGGTCGCGTTGCCAGCCGCGCGAAGGCATCGAACAGCAGCGGTGCCGCCCTCTCGCGCCCGATCATGCCCGGAACCGGCTGCCCATCTGGCCGGCCGACCCACACGGCGACCGTGCGGCGACCGTCGAACCCCACCGACCATGCATCGCGATAGCCGAAGGACGTTCCGGTCTTGAAGGCGATCAATCCGCCGCGCGCATTGCGGGGCGGCGGCGAGCCGGCCAGCGCCTGCGCCAGGTACCAGCAGGCCACCGGCGATAAAAGCCTTTTTTCTTCAATACCTTGACGGATAAGGTCGTCGTCGAGCCTCCGGCCCGGCGAATGCACCGCACCGCCATTGCCGATGGCGGCATAGAGCGAGGCGAGCCCTTCCAGCGTCACGCCGGCGCCACCGAGCCCGACGGCCAGCCCCGGCACCTCGCCGGGCGGCAACCGCAATTCGACACCGGCATCGGCGAGCCGGCTCGCCAGCCGCTGCGACCCCACCGCCTGCAGCAAGGCGACCGCGGGGACGTTCAGCGACATCTGCAGCGCCCGCTTCACGCTCACCGTGCCCTGATAGTCGAGGTCGAAATTGCGCGGCCGATAGGCGCCGAAACGCATCGGCCGGTCGTCGATCAGCGTCTCGGGATGCACGAGACCGTCTTCAAAAGCCATCCCATAAATCAACGGCTTAAGCGTCGAACCCGGCGAACGGAACGCCCGCGTGAGGTCGACCGCGCCGGCGCGCGCGCGGTCCTGCGGGTCGGCGCCGCTGACCCGTGCCAGCACCTCGCCGGTGGCGTTGTCGACCACCACCATGGCCACCGACATGCCGGGCTCCAACGTCGCCGCGCGCTCGGCGACCAGCTTCTCCAGCCGCTCCTGTACCGCCGCGTCGATGGCGAGGCGATGTACCGATGCCGCCGGACGTTCCCGACGCGCCTCCTCCGCCGCATGGAAGGCGAGGTCCGGCAGGTTCCGGCGGGCGGAAGGCAGGTCGGCGGCCAAGGCGAATCGCGCTTCCGGTTCGCCGAATAATCCTGTCTTTTCAATGCGTTCGATCACCCGCCGCCGTCCCGCCCGCGCGGCCGTGGCCTGACGGTCCGGGCGGCGGGCCTCGGGGGCCTGCGGCAGCGAGACCAGCAGCGCCGCCTCGGCCAGCGACAGCCGGCGCGGCTCCTTGCCGAAATAGGCGAGGCTGGCGGCGCGCACGCCTTCAAGATTGCCGCCGAACGGCGCCAAGCTCATGTAAAGATTAAGTATTTCTTTCTTGGACAGTCGCGCTTCCAGCTCGATGGCGCGGCGCATCTCGGCGAATTTCGCGCTCCAGCTCCGCCCCTGACGCGGCTCCAGCAGGCGGGCGACCTGCATGGTCAGGGTCGAGCCGCCGGAAACGATGCGGCCATGGGTGACGAGCTGCCAGGCCGCGCGCAGCAGCGCCAGCGGGTCGACACCGGCGTGATCGTAAAAACGCTTGTCTTCATAAGCAATTAGCATGTCGACATAACGGCGGTCGACAGCCGAGACCTCCGCCGCGAGCCGCCAGCGGCCGTCCGGCAGCGCGAAGGGGCGCAGCAGCCTGCCGTCGCGGTCCAGGACCTCGACCGAGGTCGCAATCGCCGGCGGCAGTGGAGCGGCGGCGCGCACGCCGGCGAGCCAAGCATATGATCCGCCTACGAAAATCACACCCGCCAGCACCCCGCCGGCGGCCAGGCGCTGCCAGGGCGGACGCGTCTTCCCGCTCATTTCCCGCGCCCCCGCACCAATGTGGTGCCGGCCTCGGTGCGGGCGAAACGGCCCGGCCGGTACATGT
Organism: Ancylobacter sp. GW821-FHT10E12; assembly: GCF_058809335.1. NCBI lineage: Bacteria > Pseudomonadati > Pseudomonadota > Alphaproteobacteria > Hyphomicrobiales > Xanthobacteraceae > Ancylobacter > Ancylobacter sp. GW821-FHT10E12. The sequence continues at coordinate 32,657 of NZ_JBXASN010000012.1, forward strand.
CCTCGACGATGGCCGGCGGGTGGGCATAGGTACCCGGAGAGACGGCGCGCACGATATAGGCGACACGCAAAAGCTCTGGTTCCTCAGAGGCTTGGGTGCGATCGAACGCCGCCATGAAATGGGTGTCGCGGAACTCGGCATGCGCCGCCTCGGTGGTTTCCCCCAGCCAGGCGAGCGCCCCGGCATCGGAACCGGCGACCAGAGCCGGGTTGTCGATCTCGAAGCCGGCCGGGAGATAGTCGACGATCATCACCTGCGAGGGGGCATATTCGTCCTCCTGCGCCTCCAGAACTACGACAAGCCGCTGATTTTGCTGGACATTCGAAGGATCGACCGGATTGCCGGCAAGGTCGAAATAGGCGCGCTTCAGCGCGAAGCCGTCGGCATCGGCGGGCTCCGGGCTGGCCGGCGGGCCGTCGATGGAGACGGCGACGTCGACCGGCGCGGTGCCCCGGTTGGTCAGTACAGTGGGGTGTACGGTGAGACCGGATGGTTCGAAAATGCGCTCAAACAGCCCGGCATGGGCGGCACCGTCTATGTCGAGGCTGACACCCCTGCCCTCGCGGGCGGCGCGGGCGGCCAGCAGCAGCCAGGCATCCTCCTGCGTCGAGGTCGGGCCGGCATCGTCGCCGAGCGCGGCGACGCGGGCGCGGGCGGTGCGCGCCGGGCCGGGGAAGCCGCCCTCGGCGGCCAGCGTCGCCACCCCGGCGGCGTCGCGCAGCAGCGAGCCGAAATCCGCGCGGCCGAGCACGTCCGCCTCCGGCGGCGACGGCAGCAGCTCCAGCGCCGCGCCGAACGCCTTCTCGGCCCGCCCCTTGTCGCCCAGCAGGGCGAGCGAGGCGGCGATCTGCCCGCGGGCGAAGGGCGAGGACACGTCCGCCATCTTGGCATCGGCGACATAGCGCAGGTCGCCGAGCGGGGCGCGGTTGTTGCGGGCCAGAACATAGATGGCATAGGCGGCGCCGTCGTCGGTCGCGCCGTCGCCGGCATAGGCGAGCGCGTTGCGCAGCCGGTCGAGCGCCAGGCTGAACGGCACCTCCGGCACCGCGTAGCCCCGCTCGCGGGCGCGGGTCAGGAAATCGGTGACGTAGGCATCGAGCCAGACATCGTTGCCGCCGGCCTGCCACAGGCCGAAGGAGCCGTCCGAACCCTGCCGGGCGACGAGGCGGGCGATGGCGTCGCGCACCGTCTTGGCCGGGTCGTTCTTCAGCTCCAGCCCGCGCGCCAGCTCGGCGGAGTAGAGCAGCGGCATGGCGCGGCTGGTGAGCTGCTCGGAACAGGCGAAGGGGTAGCGGTCGAGCGCCACCATCAGCGCCGGCACGTCGAAGGCGGCATCGCCGCCGGCGGAGACTGCGACGCTGCCGGTGCCGGGCACCAGGTCCGCCACCAGATCGGCGCTGAAGGTGATCGCCGCGCCGGGGGCGAGCGTCGTCACCATGCGGCGCGAGATGGCGGGATAGGCGGGGCGCACGTCGAGCGCGTAGTCGCGCACCACGCTCAGCCCCTCCGGGCCGGAAATGCGCACCGAAACCCTGGCGGCACCGATGCCGGTGCCCTGCAGCGGCACGTCGAGGCTCTGCCGCCCGCCCGGCGCCAGCGTGACGGTCGCCGGGGCGGCGCCGAGCAGGACCGGACCGTCGACGGCGAAGGCGAGGCCGTAATCGCCGGCCGGGCCGTCGACATTGGCGAGGTCGAGATGCAGGGTCGAGATGTCGCCCTTGCCGAGGAAGCGCGGCAGCGTCGTGGTCGCCACCACCGGGTCGCGGATGACGACATCCGCCTGCGCGTGGCCGACCGCCGGCCCGGACCACGCCACCGCCATCAGCCGTCCGGTGCCGTCAAAGGCCGGCACGTCGAAGGAGACGGTCGCCCTCCCCTCGGCATCGAGCTTCACCGGACCGGAGAACAGCGCCAGCGGCGGCTGGGTGGGCGGCTCGGCCTGCAGGGCGTCGCCCATGGAATCGCCGCCGGAACGCAGCCGGCCGCGGGCGCCCTGCATGCCGTCGATGAGCTGGCCGTAGAAGTCGCGCACCTGCGTGCCGAGCTGGCGCTGGCCGAGATAGAATCCGTCCGGGCTCGGCGCCTCGAAGCCGGTGAGGTTGAGGATGCCGACATCCACCAGCGCGAGGGTGACATAGGCCTCCCCCGAACCGGCGCCCTTCACCTGGACCGGCACCGACAGCGTGGTCTCCGGCCTGATGCGCTCCGGCGGCGCGAGCACCACATCGAGCACCCGCTGGGCGCGGTCGACGCCGAACCAGGCGATACCGATGGCCCGGCCGGGATTGCGGCCGGCGGCGACGTCCAGCGGGCGGTGCAGGAAGGCGAGCGCATAGGCGCCGGGCGCCCATTTGGCGGCGACGTCGAATTCCACCGTGCTGTCGCCGGCCTTGACGTCGAGCGTCCGGGAGGCGAGCACGCCGTCGCCGACGATCATCACCGTCGCCGAGCCGGCGGTGCGGCTCGACATATGGACGGCGAGCTTCTCGCCTTCCATGTACTGGGCCTTGTCGAGGGTGAGGTCGAGCCGGTCGGGCGCGTCGGCGGTAGCGCCGCCGCCCCAGCCGGCCTGGAACGCCACCGCGGTGGCGAGCTGCGCGGCGCCGGTGCCGGACGTCACCTCCAGCCGGTAGCGTCCCCATTCCACCGGCACGTCGAGCCTGGCCGGCGCATCGGCGGCGAGGTCGAGCGTACCGTCGGCGACCTTGCGGGTGGCCTCGACCGGCTCGAAGTCCCAGCTATTGCCGACCCGGTACCATTGATAGCGATTCTCGATGCGGTAGAGCGCCCAGCCCACGCCGCTGCGCGCCTGCTGCTGGCCGGCGGTGTCGATGAGCGCCACCTCGAAGCCGGCGCTGGCGCCCTCCGCCGGACCACTGCCGGAATAGAGCGGCTTGACGCCGATGGCGGGAGCCGCAGCGGCGACCGGCAGGGCGAGCGAGCGGCGGATGGTGCGCCCGCCGCCCTCGTCGAGCGCGACGAAGATCTCGGCCTCCAGCGGCTGGCCGGTCGGCTGCGCGGTGGGCAGCGCGGCGGAAAGCCGGGCCTTGCCCTGCGCATCCGTCACCGGCGCGTCGGGCAGCGGCTGACGCTCGGCGGTGAAGCCGTCATCGGCGCGACCGAAGCGCCAGCCGGGCCAGCCGGCGCGCTCCTTCGCCACCCGCAGCTCGATCTCGCCGGTGACATCCAGACCGGCGGCGGGCGGACCGAACAGCCAGCGGCCCTCGACGTCCACCGTGACCGGCGCGCCGGGGGCGATCTGCTTGGCCGTGGTGGAGAGGTCGAGCGCCAGGCGCTCGGGCACGTAGTCCTCGACCAGGAAGGTGGCGGCGCCGACCGGGGCGCTGCGCGGGTCGACATAGGCCTCGACGCGCCAGGTGCCGGTCATGGCGCCCGCCATCAGCGCGAAGCTGGCGGCGCGGCCGCCGGCGCCCTGGTCGTCGGCGAGGAGGCGGCGATCCTCGACGCCGTCCGGGCGCTTGAGGATGAGGGTGAGCGCCACGCCCGGCACGGCGGCGACCTGCGGGTCGCGCAGCAGCGCGGTGACGTGCACGCTCTCGCCGGAACGGTAGACGCCGCGCTCGGGGGCGACGAAGGCGTCCATGCGCGCCGGCGCGGCGCGGCCGCCGACGCCTCGGTCGGTGAGATCGAAGGCCTGATCCTCCAGCGACAGGAAGGCGTAGTCGTCGCCCTGCGCGCTGGCGCCCTCCCGTCGCGCCACCACGACGGCGGGAGCGTAGCCCTGCTCGCCGCGGGTCAGCCCGGCATCGAACACCGCCATGCCGGCGGCGTCGGTGCGCAGGGTGGCCAGAACCTCGTTCGACTTGGCGAGCAGGCGAACCTCGGTGCCCTCGACCGGCTGGGCGGTGCCGAGCGCGCGCACCATGACATGCAGGCCGTCGGTGCCCGACAGCGCGGTCATGCCGAGATCGGAGACCACGAACCATTGCGCCGAGCGGGTGGCGTAGTCGTCGTCCGGGTTGGCGGCCTCGCCGGCCGGGCGGGCGGCGAGCACATAGACGCCGGGCTTGAGCGTGCCGACCGCCTCGTCCACCGGGAAGGCGGTGACGGTGTCCTCGTTCAAGGGCGAGGCGGTCTCCAGCTCGCCGGAGAAGACCAGCTCGGCCTGCCCGTCCTTCAGCTGCGAGAGGTCGTAGGAGCCGAGATCGCGGCGGAAATCGCCCTCCAGCGCGGTGGGCAGCAGCGAGCGGTCATTGACGCGCAGCACCTCGACGGCAACGCGGGAAGTATTCACCGTCACGACGGGAATGGCGCGCGGCCCGGTGCGCGGCAGCACATAGGCGCGGCCGGTGAAGCGCACGCCGGGCTTGCGGTCGCGCACATAGATGGTGAGGTCGGCCGGCTCCTGCAGCTTTTCCGCCACCACCACCGAGGGCAACCCGGCGCGCAGGGTGAGCTCGTAGCTGTCGCCATGGCGCAGCCCCTCGGCGCAGAGCTGCGAGCCGTCGACGGAGACCGCCGGCTTGTCCACCGCGCCGCCGGGGCCGGAAAGGCCGACGAAGGCGGCGAAATCGACCGGCCCCTTGGCGAGCTCCTCGGAGAACTGCACGCAGACCCGCGGGTTCGCCGCATCCGAATCGACAGTGTAATCCAGCATGCGGAAGCCCTTCTCGGCGCGCAGGCTGTCGTAATAGGAGCGCTCGGCGGGCACGTCGCGCACGTCGAGGGCGAGGTTCAGCGTGTCGAGCGCGGCGCGGTAGAGCGAGCGGTCGGCATAGAGATGGCCGATGGCGTAGAGCGCGGAGGCCTGCTCGTCGCGGGTCCTGGCCTTGCGATAGGCGAGGAAGGCGCTCGCTGAGGCGCGGTCGAGGAAGGTGTCGGAGCTCTCGTCATCCTTCGGCTTGATGCGGGCGAAGGCGCGGGAGAGCCGCATCCAGGAGGCGGAATCGTCCGGCGACAGCCGCGCGAGGCGGGCATAGCTTTCCGCCGCGCTGCGGGCGTCGCCGGCGGCGAGCGCGGCGTCGGCCTCCTTGCGCAGCTGCGCGGCCGGCTTTTCCAGCGGCGTGCGGTCGCGGTCCACCAGCGCCTGCAGGCGGCGGGCGCTCTCGACGAGGTCGGGACGGCTATAGGTTTTCGGCAGGGCCGGCTCGGGGGCCGGCTGCACGGCGACCGGCTTGGCGGGCGCCGCCGGCTTGACGGGAGGCGTGGGCTTGGCGGGCGCCGTGGTCTTCGCCGGTGGCTTGGGCGGGGCGGTCTGTGCCCCGGCGGGCGAGAGCAGCAGGGCCAGGAACAAGGGCGCGGCGAGCATCCGCGCAAGGGTTGCGGGACCAATTGCAGCGGACATCGAACTCTCCCCCGGCACGCCGGACCGTCTTGGCGACGGTCACGCCAGTGACGCCACGATAGGCCGGAATCGACGCTCCCGCCATGTCGCACGCATGACAGGCATGCGACGGGCCTGCTGTGGGCACCTGCGATTGCTGCGCCAGCGCCATTGAATAGGTGGTCGCGCTTCGGTATACGGGCCGTCACCCACGCGGGAGGCCGGCCGGGACGGGAGCCCCGGCGGGCATGCTCCGATTCACACCGTGGCCGGACGCGGCCACCGAGACCAGAGGCATTCCATGTCTTCCACGTTCGAGACCGTCGCCAACATCATCGCCGAAACCTGCGACATCCCGCGCGAGAACATCACGCCGGAGAGCCACGCCATCGACGATCTCGGCATCGACAGCCTGGACTTCCTCGATATCGCCTTCGCCATCGACAAGGCGTTCGGCATCAAGCTGCCGCTGGAAAGCTGGACCCAGGAAGTCAACGAGGGCAAGGCGACCACCGAGCAATATTTCGTGCTCAAGAATCTCTGCGCCCGCATCGACGAACTGATCGCCGCCAAGTCCGCGTGAGCGGCGCGGCGGACAGGTAGGCAGGGCAGGCACAGGCGGTCATGCGGCTCGAATATTTCCAGATGGTCGACAAGGTGCTGACGCTCGATCTCGAGGCCCGCACCCTGAAAACCGCCAATGTCGTGCCGGAACAGAGCCCGATCTTCGAGGGGCACTTTCCCGGCCACCCGCTGCTGCCCGGCGTCCTGCTGTTCGAAATCATGGCGCAGAGCTGCGGCATGCTGCTGCTGCGCCTGCACAATTACGACCGCATGGCGTTCCTCGCCTCGGTCGACAAGGGCAAGCTGCGCACCTTCGTCACCCCCGGCCAGATCATCGAGGTGCATGCCGAGATGGTGCATGACGGCTCGGGCTATGCGCGGCTGAAGGCCAGCGGCCGGGTCGAGGGCAAGCTGGTGTGCAATGCCGAGGTGACGCTGAAGACCATGGCGTTCCCGGCACCGGAGCTGCGCGGCTATCTTCTCGACACCGCCACACGCATCGGCATGCCGATGGAACCGCCGGCCGAATTCGGCTCCGCCGCGCCGGCGAGCGCAGGAAATCTTACGCATGTCTGAACGTCGCGAGGTCTGGATCACCGGCATCGGGCTCGTCTCGTCGCTCGGTGAAGGGCTCGAAGCCCATTGGTCGGCGCTGAATGACGGCACGCGGCCGAATGTCGACGAAACGACCTTCGCGCCTTACGTCGTGCACCCGCTGGCCAAGATCAATTTCGACCAGCAGATCCCCAAGAAGGGCGATCAGCGGCAGATGGAGCCGTGGCAGCGGATCGGCACCTTCGCCGCCGGCCTCGCGCTCGATTCCGCCGGGCTGAAGGGCAACAAGGCCATCCTCGGCGCCACCGACATGGTGGTGGCGGCGGGCGGCGGCGAGCGCGACCAGTCGGTCGACGGCGCCATCCTCACCGAGATCGAGAAGCAGGCCAAGCCGGACGTGTTCCTCAACGAACAGCTGCAGTCCAACCTGCGCCCGACGCTGTTCCTCGCCCAGCTCTCCAACCTGCTGGCCGGCAACATCTCCATCGTGCACGGCGTCACCGGCTCCTCGCGCACCTTCATGGGCGAGGAGAGCTCGGGCACCGACGCGGTGCGAATCGGCTGGTCGCGCATCGCGGCCGGCACCAGCGAGATCGCCCTGGTCGGCGGCGCCTACAATGCCGAGCGGCGCGACATGCTGCTCTTGTTCGCGCTGAAGCGCCTCGCCCGGATGACGCCGTGGGCGCCGGTCTTCGCCGACCCCAAGGGCGTGCCGACCGGATCGGCCGGCGCCTTCCTGGTGCTGGAATCGCCCGAGCACGCGACGGCGCGCGGCGCCAGGCCGATCGCCAAGCTGTCCGGCGTGTGGTCCGAGCGCGCGCGGCGCAACGACAAGGGCGCGGTCGAGGCGACGCTGGCGGCGATGATCGCCACCGCCCGCGGCGACACCTCCGAGGAGACCGCCATTCTTTCCGCCGCCTGCGGCGCGCCGGAGCCGACCGAGGCCGAAGCCGCGGTGCTGGAGCGCACCGGCCTGCCGGTGCGCTCGGTGACCGACCGGGTCGGCCACGGGCTGGAGGCGCAGATGCCGGTGGCGCTGGCCATCGCGGCGCTTGCCGTGTCGCGCGGGCAGCTGTTCCCGCCGCTCGCCGGCGAGACGCTGGAAAAGCCTTTCGATGGGACGCTCTCGCGTGCCATCGTCACGGGAGTGGGGCATTGGCGCGGTGAGGGCGTGGCGCTCGTCGAGCGAGCGGGCTAGGGCCTGTCGCGCAAAGGTCGAAAGGCTTTTGCGGTCGGAACAGGTTCCAGTTCGTCGACTCTGGAGCGCCTTCTTGCCGGTCGGGCGGTTTCGCCCGATCGGAAAGGGCTTAACCGCATGGGAGCGGCAACGCTCCCGAGGAGCACATTATGGCGTCCTATACCGACAAGGCCGGCCGGCCGATCGTCGTCGTCACCGGCATGGGCATGGTGACCTCGCTCGGCCAGGGCAAGCAGGACAACTGGGCGAAGCTCACCGCCGGCGCGTCCGGCATCCACCGCATCACCCGCTTCCCGATCGACGCGCTGCGCACCACCATCGCCGGCACGGTCGACTTCCTCAGGGATAGCGGGCGCACGGCGCCGGACCTCTCCGAGGAGCTGGCCCAGCTGGCGGCCGACGAGGCGGTGGCGGAATCCGGCATCGGCAGCAAGGGCAATTTCCCCGGCCCGCTGTTCTGCGCGGTGCCGCCGATCGAGCTCGAATGGCCGCAGCGCCGCATCCTGGCGCAGGAATCGGCCGCCAACGGCCCGATCACCTATGACGACCTGCTGCGCGCCGCCGAAACCGGCGGGCACGACGCCTGGCACGAGCGCTTCCTCTACGGCTCGATCGCCGACCACCTCGCCGACCGCTTCGGCACGCGCGGCCAGCCGATCTCGCTGTCCACCGCCTGCGCCTCGGGCAACACCTCGATCCAGCTCGCGGTCGAGGCGATCCGCCGCGGCGATTGCGAGGCGGCGCTGTCCATCGCCACCGACGGCTCGGTGACGGCGGAAGCGCTCATCCGCTTCTCGCTGCTCTCGGCGCTGTCGACCCATAACGAGGTGCCGGAAGCCGCCTCGCGTCCCTTCGCCAAGAACCGCGACGGCTTCATCATCGCCGAAGGCGCCGGCGCGCTGGTGCTGGAGAGCCTCGAGCACGCCACGGCGCGCGGCGCCAGGATCCTCGGCGTTCTGGAGGGCGTCGGCGAGATGGCCGACAGCTTCCACCGCACCCGCTCCTCGCCGGACGCCAAGCCGGTGATCGGCTGCATGCGCGCCGCGCTCGCCGACGCGCAGGTGAGCCCGGACGACATCGACTATATCAACGCCCACGGCACCTCGACGCCGGAGAACGACCGCATGGAGTTCACCGGCATGAGCGCGGTGTTCGGCGAGCGGCTGGGCAGCATTCCGCTCTCCTCCAACAAGTCGATGATCGGCCACACGCTGACCGCCGCCGGCGCCATCGAGGCGGTGATCTCGCTGCTGACCATCCAGAACGGCCGCATTCCGCCGACCATCAACTACGAGATCCCCGACCCCGCCATCCCGCTCGACGTGGTGCCGAACGTCGCCCGCGACGCGCAGGTAAAGCGGATCATGTCGAACTCCTTCGGCTTCGGCGGGCAGAACGTCTGCCTGATCATGACGGGCGAGCCGGCGTGAGCGCCGGGTTCGCGCGAAACCCGGCCTCCTCTCCCCGTGGGGGAGAGGGCCGGGGCGAGGGGTCCTGCGTGCGCACGGAATTCCCGACCGCCCTCACCCCTCACCCGGCGCTGCGCGCCGACCTCTTCCCTCGGGGAGAGGTAAAGAAAGGGACCGCGGCTCATGGCTGACCGCATCCTCGTCACCGGCGGCGGCCGCGGCGTCGGCGCCGCCATCGTGCGCGCCGCCGCCCTGGCCGGCTTCGACGTCGTGTTCACCGTGCGCACCGCCGAGGAACAGGCCAGGGCGCTGATCGCCGATATCCGGGAATCACGGCCCGAGGCCGTGCTGGAGGCCCGCTCGCTCGACCTCGCCGACAAGGGCGCGGTCGATGCGTTCGCCGCGCAGATCGCCGAGGAGCCGACCTATTTCGGCCTCGTCCACAATGCCGGCATGAGCTACGACACGCTCGCCGCCATGGTCGAGCAGGACAAGGCCGAGCGGCTGATGCAGGTGAATTACTGGTCCTTCGTGCGGCTCGCCGGCACGCTGGTGCGGCCGATGACCCGCGCGCGGACCGGGCGCATCATCGCCATCGGCTCGATCGCCGCCGAGGTCGCCAATGCCGGCAACTCCATCTATGCCGGCTCGAAGGCGGCGCTCGGCGGCTATTGCCGCACGCTCGCCATCGAGAGCGCCCGGCGCGGGGTGACGGTGAACGTCGTCGCCCCCGGCTTCGTCGACACCGAGATGCTGGCGCCCTATGCCGCCTATCGCGCCAATGTCGAAAAGCAGGTCCCGGCCGGCCGCTTCGCCCGGCCGGAGGACGTGGCCGGGGTGGTGGCTTTCCTGCTCTCGCCCGGCGCGGCCTATATCACCGGCGCGACGCTGCCGGTTGACGGCGGCCTAACGGCTGCTTTAGCCATCCAGCGCTGAAGTTTTCCTATCCTCTTTGCAGGAGTGAGCCACGCCATGCGCGCGCTTCAACTCGTCTCCGACCGCCAGCTCGATCTCGTCGATCTCCCCGCCCCGGACGCCCCGACTCCCGGCGAGGTGCAGGTCTCCGTCAAAGCGCTGGCGCTCAACCATATCGACGTGTGGGGCTGGCGCGGCATGGCCTTCGCCAAGCGCAAGATGCCGCTCGTGGTCGGCGCGGAAGCGGTGGGCGAAGTCACCGCCATCGGCGAGGGCGTGACCCGCTTCAAGCCCGGCTCGAAGGTCGCCATGTATGGCGCGCTCACCTGCGGCCAGTGCAAGATGTGCCGCGCCGGGCGCGACAACCTGTGCGAGGAGGTCGCCGGCGTCATGGGCTTCCATGTCGACGGCTTCGCCCGCGACGCGCTCAACATCAAGGAACGGCTCTGCGTGCCGATCCCGGACGGCATCGACTGGGTGGACGCGGCGACCGCGCCGGTCACCTTCTCCACCGTCGAGCACATGCTGTTCGACAATGCCAAGCTGGAGCCGGGCGAGACCATTCTGGTGCACGCGGCCGGCTCGGGCATCGGCACGGTGGCGATCCGCATGGCCAAGGAGATCGGCTGCACGGTGATCACCACCGCCGGCGACGACGAGAAATGCGCCAAGGCGCTGGCGCTGGGAGCCGATCACGTCATCAACTACAAGACCGACCGCTTCGAGCACGAGGTGCGCAAGATCACCAGGAAGAAGGGCGTCGACGTGGTGTTCGAGCATGTGGGCGCCGAGACCTGGAACGGCTCGCTGCTCTCGATGAAGCCCGGCGCGCGCCTCGTCACCTGCGGCTCGACCTCCGGCGTGTCGGTCAACATGAACCTGATGCAGCTGTTCCAGCGCCAGTACCGCATCATCGGCTCGTTCGGCGCGCCGATCCGCGCCATTTCCGACGGGCTGGTGCGCATGGCGCGCGGCGTGAGGCCGGTGATCGATTCGCAGTTCCCGCTGACCGATTTCGGCGCCGGGCTGGAGCGGCTGGAGACCCGTCGGGTATTCGGCAAGGTGGTCATCACATTCTGATCCCGTCGCCACGCCCTTTGCTGATCGAGCCGGAGACACGCGGGTGAGCACCGCCCTGCCTTGGCACAAGCGGCTACGCGACCACGTCCTCTCCGCGACGGTGTGGGGGCTGATCCGCCTGTTGCGCGCCGTCAGCGCCGACACGGCGGCCAATGCCGGCGCGTTCTGGGCCAAGCTGATCGGCCCGCGCACCTCGGTGCACCAGCGGGCGCTGCGCAACCTCACCCGCGCCTATCCCGAGAAGACCGAGGCCGAGCGCGAGGCGATCGCGCGGGGCATGTGGGACAATCTCGGCCGCGTCGCCGGCGAGTTCGTGCATCTCGACCGCATCTGGCAATACAACATGTGGGAGCCGGCCAGGAGCCGGATCGAGGTATCGGGCGCCACCCAGTTCGTCGCCATGCGCTACGACGGCAAGCCGGCGCTGATCTTCACCGCGCATCTCGCCAACTGGGAGCTGCCGGCCATCGCCGCCGCCGCGCAGGGGCTGGACAGCGCGGTGCTGTTCCGCCCGCCGGACAATGATTTCTTCGCCGAGATACTGCTCCGGCAGCGCGGCAAGGTGATGGGCAACCTGGTCGCCGCCTCGCATGTCGCGGTGTTCGAGCTCGCCACCGTGCTCGACCAGGGCAAGCATCTCGGCATCCTCGTCGACCAGGACCGGCGCGGCGGGCCGATGGTGGATTTCTTCGGCCATCCCTGCACCGCCAACCCGACCATCGCCCGCCTCGCCCGGCTCTACGAATGCCCGGTGCACGGGGTGCGGGTGATCCGCCTGCCCGGCGGGCGCTTCCGCATCACCTGCACGCCGCCGCTCGACCTGCCGCGCGACGCCGGCGGCAAGATCGACGTCGACGCCTCGATGCAGATGATCACCTCAGTGGTCGAGGGCTGGGTGCGCGAGCATCCCGAGCAGTGGACCTGGTTCTATCGCCGCTGGCGCGACGCATGACGCCGCAAGAGGATCGCATGAGCGTGCCGACCGACCATGACGGGCTGCGGCGGGTGGTTGCCATCGTCGCGGCGCTCAATCTCGGCTATTTCGGCATCGAATTCGCCGTGGCGCTCGCCATCGGCTCGGTGTCGCTGTTCGCCGACAGCGTCGACTTCCTCGAAGACACCGCGATCAACGTGCTGATCCTGATCGGGCTGGGCTGGTCGATGCGCAAGCGGGCGCGGCTCGGCATGGCGCTCGCCGCCGTCATCCTCGTCCCCGGCCTCGCGACGCTGTGGATGGCGTGGGACAAGTTCATGGCGCCGGTACCGCCGGCGCCGCTCGCCTTGTCGCTGACCGGGCTCGGGGCGCTGGCGGTGAACCTCGCCAGCGCGCTGATCCTCGCCCGCTTCCGCCATCACGGCGGCAGCCTGACCAAGGCGGCGTTCCTGTCGGCTCGCAACGACGCGCTGGCCAATGTCGCGATCATCGGCGCCGGCCTCGCCACCGCGGCGACGCTGTCGGCGTGGCCGGACCTGATCGTCGGGCTCGGCATCGCCGCGATGAATGCCGATGCCGCGCATGAAGTATGGGAAGCCGCGCGGGAGGAGCATCGCGAGGCCGCGGCGTGATCCGCCCCTAACCCTCCGCCGCGTGGCAGCAGAGGCAGAGCTTGTTGCCGTCCGGGTCGCGGATATAGGCGCCGTAATAATTCGGATGATAGTGCGGGCGCAGGGCGGGCGCGCCCTCGTCGGTGCCGCCGAGCGACAGCGCGAGCGCGTGCCAGCGATCGACCAGCGCCCGGTTCGGCGCGAGGAAGGCGGTCATCTGGCCGTTGCCGGCATCGTGCGGCGCGCCGTCATGGGGACGGCCGACGAGGAAGAGCGGGCGGTCGGCGCCCGTCGCCTTCCAGCCGGCCCATCCGGCCTCCGGCTCGGCGAATTTGAGATCGAGGCCGATCAGCGCCATCAGCGGCGCATGGAAGGCAAGCGCGCGCCGGTAATCGCTCACGCCGATATGGACATGCGAGAACATCGCGCCTCCTGCGCATGAACGGCCGGCTCAGCGCGGCAGGAAGCCCACATTGGTCAGCCGGTCGACCCCGTCGCGGCCGATTGTCTTCGAGGAGACGAGGTCGACGCAATCATATCCCGCATCGAGAAACATCGAGATGTACCGGGCGGAGGACACGCCGCTGATGCGCTTCAGGGCGTCCGGCAGCACTTCCGACATGATCACCGGCTTGTAGCGGCGGATCTCCTCCATGAACGGCGCCAGGGCGAGATATTCGGCGCCCTCGACATCGATCTTGATGAAATCGACCGGGCCGGACCACTCGTCGGCCAGCCGCCGCATCGGCACCTCCGTCGCCCGCAGGCCCGGCGGCACCGCCGTTTCGACCCGCAGCTGCGCGGCCCCCTTGTTCACCGATGCCGACGCATCGAGCATCTCTACCGTGCCGTCCCGGTCGCCGAGCGCCACATTGACGATCCGGCACCAGTCGAAGCCGTTGGCCGCGACGGAGCGCGAGGCATGTTCCCAGATGGTGGGCATCGGCTCGAAACCGGCGACGGTGCCGTTCGGCCCGACGAGGCGCGCAAGCAGCAGCGAGAAGAACCCGATATTCGCCCCGACATCGATGGCCCGCATCCCCGGCGTCACGTGGTCCTTGACGAAAGCGGTCTCGAGCGGCTCGAAATCGTCGTCGATGATCGGCCAGGAAACGAAGGCGTCGCCGAGGTTCACCCAGATGTCGAAGCCGTGGGCGGAGGTGACAAGCGCCCATTTGTCGACGAGATGCGCGAAGAACTGGGGATGGGCGACCTTGAACTCGTTCGATCCGAGAAAGCAATCGACGAGCCACCTCAGCGAAGGCGCCCTGCGATGGCTGTTCAGGGCCGCTTTGCTTTCCGGTTCGCGGTTGAGGAGAATGCGATAGCACCACGCGACGTGTTCGTCGGTGATGTCATTGGCCGGCGGCCTGGCCAGCACCCGCAACCCGACCGGAATTCGAGGCCGGCGGGAGAATAGTTTCATTGGCGAAGACCCCCCCGAGTCAAACGAAACCGGCCGATACTCTAGGGGAGCATCGGCCGGCATACTAGTCAGGGATGTCTTATAGATCGCTCTCTACCAGTGGATGAGAGCAATTCCAAACTCAGCGGCCGCGCTTGAAGTCGTTCCAGGTCTTGGTGACGACGCGCTGCACCTTCTGCGGATAGGTGGTGACGGTGAACAGCTTGGTCTGCGTCTCCGCATCCGGGTAGATGGCCGGATTTTCCAGGATGTCCTTGCTGATGAACTTCTGCGCGCCGAGATTGCCGCTCGCGTAGGAGATGAAGTCCGAGTTCTTCGCCGCCACTTCCGGCTTCATCATGTAGTTGATGAAGGCCAGCGCTTCCTCCGGGTGCGGGGCATCCTTCGGGATGGCGAAATTGTCGAACCACATCAGCGCGCCTTCCTTCGGGATGACGTATTCGATGTTGATCGGCTTCTTGCCGGTCTTCTCGGCGGCTTCCTCGGCGCGGGACTTGGCCTGGAACACGTCGCCCGACCAGCCGAGCGCGATGCAGATGTCGCCGCCGGCCAGCGCGTTGATATAGCCCGACGAATCGAACTTCTTGATGAAGGGCCGGATGGCGCCGAGCAGCTTGCCGGCGGCCTCGATATCCGCCGGATCCTTGGAATTCGGGTCCTTGCCGAGATAGCGCAGCGCGGTGGGGATGACCTCCTCCGGCCCGTCCAGCATGTAGACGCCGCAATCCTTCAGCTTCTTCAGGTTCTCCGGCTTGAAGATGATGTCCCAGGTGTTGAGCGGCATGTCGCCGAGCCGCTGCTTCACCTTGTCGATGTTCATGCCGATGCCGGTGGTGCCCCACATGTAGTTGACGGCATATTCGTTGCCCGGATCGTAGACGGCGAGCCGCTCGGCGATCATCGGCCACTGCTCGGAAATGTTCGTCAGCTTCGACTTGTCGAGCTTGAGGAACACGCCGGCCTGGATCTGCCGCTGCAGGAAGGAGCCGGTGGGAACCACGACGTCGTAGCCGGTCTTGCCGCCGAGGAGCTTGGTCTCCAGCACCTCGTTGGAATCGAAGACGTCGTAGCGGACCTTGATGCCGGTTTCCTTGGTGAACTCCTCCAGCACCGACTCGTCGATATAGTCGGACCAGTTATAGACGTTGACGACCTTGTCCTGCGCGCTGGCGGGAGTGATCGCCAGCGCAGCCAGGAAGCCGGCCGCGATCGTCGCGAGTAGGCGGGCCATTGCGTTCTCCTTCGGGAAGATTGGCCAGGTGACGGCGAACCGCAGGCGGTTCGTCTTCGATCAGGCCAAGGCTAGTGACTTGCCGCGGCCTGCTCAAGTCATGATCATGCCCGAAATCTGATCACATTTCATCGAAACGCAAGCAGTTCCGGTTCCGGGCGCCCGCGGGCGCCTCAGAGATAGGTGTCGTATTCGAGCGGGTTGATGCTGCGCTGGAAGGCGGCAAGCTCCGCCTGCTTCATGATGCCGAAAACCCGGCGGTATTCGGCGCCGAAGGCGCGGGCGACGAAGTCCGACGCTTCGAAGCGGCGGATCGCCTCGGCCATCTCATAGGTGAGCAGCGGCGCTTGCGCCTTGTAGGCGTCGCCGGTGAGCGGCGCCGGCGGCTCGAGGCGGCGCTCGATGCCCTCCAGCATGCCGCCGAGTATGCCGGCGAGCACCAGATGGGGATGCGCGTCGGCACCGGCGATGCGGTGCTCCAGCCGCCGCGCCTTGGGCGGGCCGTTCGGCACCCGCACCGCCACCGAGCGGTTGTCATAGCCCCAGCTCACCCCGGTCGGCGCGTAGCTGCCCGGCACGAGGCGGCGGAAGCCGTTATAGCTCGGCACGTAGAACAGCGCGGTGTCGGCCATGGTGGCGAGCATGCCGGCGGCGGCATGGCGCAGCAGCGCCTCGCCCGCCTCGCCGGCGCCGAAGGCGTTGCCGCCGGCCCTATCGGTCAGGCTGACATGGACATGCATGCCCGAGCCGGCGAATTCCAGGAACGGCTTCGGCATGAAGCTGGCACGCAACCCGTGCTTTCGGGCGACGCCGTCGATCAGCCGGCGCAGCAGGATGGCGTCGTCGGCCGCCGCCATGGCGTCGGTGCGGTGATAGAGGTTGACCTCGAACTGGCCGGGCGCGGCCTCGGAGATCACCGTATCGGCCGGCAGGCCCTGGATGCGGGCGGCCTCGCGCACGTCGTGCAGCAGGCCGGCATGGGCGTCGAGGTCGGACATGGAATACATGTTCTGCCGCGCCGGGCCGTTCGACACCGGGAACACCGGCTCGGGCACGCCGCCGGGACCGGGCGCCGGGCGCATCAGGTAGAATTCCAGCTCGAAGGCGACGCAGGGGTGGAGCCCGAGCGCGGCGAGGCGCGCCACCTGCGCGGCGAGCTTGTGGCGCGGGTCCAGCTCCCAGGGGGACAGGCCGCCCTTGCCGTCCGGCTCGTACATGGAGATCATCACCTGCGCCGAGGGGCGCGGCGACCACGGCACCGATTTCAGCGTGCCCGGCACCGGCAGGCACAGGCCGTCGCGGTCGCCGGTCTCGATATGGATGCCGGTCTCCTCGACCTCGCGGCCCCAGATGTCGAGCCCGAAGATGGAGAGCGGGATGGCGACGCCGTCCGACCAGATCTTGGCGCCGGCCGTGCCGGGAATCCATTTGCCGCGCAGCACGCCATGGGTGTCGGGCAGCAGCACCTCGACGATTTCGGGCACGCCCGCGCGGGCGACATGAGCGCCGAATTCGTCGGCGATTTCGGATCGGGCGATGTCGGGATCGGCGACCGCGACCGGCGCGGCTTCGGTGGACGGCATGATGGGTTCCGGGTGAGGCCCTGTTTCATTGTGGTCACGCGGCCGGGGGGTCGGTCAAGCCGGCCGCCCCGCGCCGCGATGCGCCTCTCTTGTGGCACGGGGAAAGGCTTGACGCACGTTAAATGTGATCACATTGTGGGCCAACCCTGAGCCATTCGGCGCTTCACGCCGTCGCCGAATGGCCCAAAACCATTCCTCCGTCGCGTTTTCCCGACGCGAACCGCTACATATTTCGCTCGAAAACGCTTCACACAGGCTGCACAAATGACGCTCCCAAAGACCACCGCCGAGCTGCGCGCGCTCGATGCCGCGCACCATCTCCACCCGTTCTCCGACACCAGGTCGCTCAACGCCGAGGGCGTGCGCGTGATGGTGAAGGCCGATGGCGTGTGGCTGACCGATTCCGACGGCAACCGCATCCTCGACGCCATGTCCGGCCTGTGGTGCGTCAATGTCGGCTACGGGCGGGAGGAGATCGTCGAGGCGGTGGCGGCGCAGATGCGCGAGCTGCCCTATTACAACACCTTCTTCAAGACCACGCACAAGCCGGCCATCGAGCTCGCCGCCAAGCTGGCCGAGGTGACGCCGCCGCAGTTCAACCGGGTGTTCTTCACCGGCTCCGGCTCGGAATCCAACGACACCGTCATCCGGCTGGTGCGGCGCTATTTCGACATCAAGGAGAAGCCGGAGAAGAAGATCATCATCTCCCGGCGCAATGCCTATCACGGTTCCACCATCGGCTCGGCCAGCCTCGGGGGCATGGCGCCGATGCACGCGCAGGGCGGCATGCCGATCCCCGGCATCGTCCATATCGCCCAGCCCTATTTCTGGGGCGAGGCGCGCCAGGGCGAGACGCCGGAGGAATTCGGCCTGCGCACCGCGCAGGCGCTGGAGGCCACCATCGACGCGCTCGGCGAGGACCGCATCGCCGCCTTCATCGCCGAGCCGGTGCAGGGCGCCGGCGGCGTCATCATCCCGCCCGCGACCTATTGGCCGGAAATCGCCCGCATCTGCCGCGAGCGCGACATCCTGTTCGTCTCCGACGAGGTGATCTGCGGCTTCGGGCGCACCGGCTCGTGGTTCGGCTGCGAGACCTTCGGCACCCAGCCCGACCTCCTGGTCATGGCCAAGGGCATCACCTCCGGCTACCTGCCGCTCGGCGGGGTGATGGTGGCCGACCGCGTCGTCGACGCGCTGATGGAGGGCGGCGACTTCAACCACGGCTACACCTATTCCGGCCATCCGGCCGCCTGCGCGGCGGCGCTGGCCAACCTCGCCATCATCCAGCGCGAGAAGCTGGTGGAGCGGGTGGCGGACGATGTCGGGCCCTATCTCACCAGGACGTGGGGGGCGCTGGCCGAGCACCCACTGGTCGGCGAGGCGCCGACGCTCGGCCTGCTCGGCGCGCTGGAGCTGACGCCCGACAAGACCGGGCGCACCAAGTTCCCCGAGGTCGGCAAGGTCGGCACGCTGGCGCGCGACTTCTCGTTCCAGAACAACCTGATCATGCGCGCCACCCGCGACCGCCTGATCATCGCGCCGCCGCTCACCATCTCGCGCGGCGAGATCGACGAACTGGTCGCCCGCGCCCGCAAGACGCTGGACCAGACCTATGCCGAGCTGAAGCGCCGCGGCTGGGTGGGCTGAACGGCCACATCGTGCTTGAATGAACATGGTGCTCGCTTCGCGCCTTACGGAAACGCGAAGCAGGCACCACGTTCAGGTGCTGCCGCGTTTTCACGCCGACCGGCATCCGCGGCGCCGGAAGGCGTCCTGGAAAACGCCGTGGAAAACGCCTTGGACCTCACGGAGGACTGGCCGATGAACGCGCCTTTCGCCCCGCTCGATCCGGGCGGCGTCGACCCCGCCCGCGTCTCGGCGCTGCGCTCCGAGGTGGAGGCGCTCTATCTCGGCACCCGCCCGAAGACGCGGGCGGCGGCCGGGGCGGCGGCGCACCTGTTCGAGGGCGTGCCGATGCACTGGATGAGCGACTGGTCGACGCCGGTGCCGCTGGTGGTGTTCGAGGCGACCGGCGCGCGGCTCGTCGATATCGACGGCAACGGCTATGACGATTTCTGCCTCGGCGACACCGCGGCGCTGTTCGGCCACGGCCCGGCGCCGGTGCAGCGCGCCATCGTCGCGCAGGCGCAGCGCGGCCTCGCCACCATGCTGCCGAGCCCGGACGCGGCGGCGGTCGGCGACCTGCTGGCGGAGCGCTTCGGCCTCGCCAAGTGGCAGATCGCCACCACCGCCAGCGATGCCAACCGCTTCGCCATCCGCGCGGCGCGCGCCGCCTCCGGGCGGGCGCGGCTGCTGGTGTTCGACGGCGCCTATCACGGGGCGGTGGACGAGACCTTCGTCGAGATCGACCGCAGCGGACGGCCGGCCAACAAGGCCGGGCTGGTCGGCGAGCCGCGCGACCTCACCCAGCTGACCCGCGTGGTGCCGTTCAACGACCTCGACGCGGTGGAGGCGGCGCTGGCCGACGGCACGGTGGCCTGCGTCATCACCGAGCCGGCGATGACCAATTGCGCCATGGTGCTGCCGCAGCCGGGCTTCCATGAAGGGCTGCGCGCCCTCACCCGCCGCTTCGGCACGCTGCTGCTGATCGACGAGACGCATACGCTCTCCACCGGCCCGCGCGGCTATGCCGGCGCGCATGGGCTGGAGCCGGACCTGTTCGTGGTCGGCAAGGCGATTGCCGGCGGCATTCCGGCCGCCGTCTGGGGCATGAGCACCGAGGTGGTGGAGCGGCTGAACGCCGCCCGCGCCAGCGTGCCGCCCGGCCATTCCGGCATCGGCACCACGCTGTCGGGCAGCCCGCTGCAGCTCGCCGCCCTGCGCGCGACGCTGGAGGAGGTGGCGACGCCGGCCGCCTATGCGCACATGAACGCCATCGCCGACCGGATGCAGGCGGCGCTCAGTGCGGCCATCGGCAAGGCTGGCCTGCCCTGGCACGTGGCGCGCTGCGGCGCGCGGGTGGAAGTGGTGCGGGCGCCGAGGCCGCTCCTCAACGGCTTCGAGGCCAAGGCGGCGCATTTCAGCGCGCTGGAGGCGACGATCCACCTCGCCATGCTGGTGCGCGGCACGCTGATCTCGCCGTTCCACGACATGATGCTGGCGAGCCCGGCGACCAGCGAGGCGCAGGTCGAGCGCATGGCCGGCGCCATGGGCGAGGTGCTGGACCGGCTGGCGGGCTGACGCCCGGCCGGGCCTGGCGTTTCCCGGCGGGCCGGAAAGTCAGCCCTGCTCTGTGGGGAAGCCGGCTTCCTTCCAGGCGAGGATGCCGCCGGCCATGTGACGGTGCAGGTCGAGCCCGGCCGCCTGCGCGGCGGCGGCGGCCTTCTGCGAGCGCTGGCCGGAGCGGCAGGAGAACACCAGAATCTTGTCGCCGGCATCCGGCAGCGCCGACGCATCGAAGGTCGAGAGCGGGAAGCCGACGGCGCCGGGAATGCGCTCGGCGGCGAGCTCGTTGGGCTCGCGCACGTCGACCAGCAGCACGGTGCCCGCCTCAAGGCCGGCCTTCACGTCCTCGACCGACAGATGTTCGATAACGCCACCGAACGGATTGGGCTGCATCGCGCGCACTCCTTGAACCTGCCCTTCGACCTAATGCCGCCGGCGCCGCAGCGCAAGGGGCGCCGGGTGCGGGGAGTCGAAGGCGGGGGCGCCGAAGGCCGGCGCGTCAGCTGCCGGAGCGCGGGCGGGCCGCCACCACGCCGGCAACCAGCAGGCCGCCGCCGAGCAGCACCATCGCAGGCGGGAATTCATGGAACAGCAGGGCCGCCAGCGCCGTGCCGACCAGGATCTGCAGCAGCATCACCATCGAGATGAGGCCGGCCGGCAGCCGCCCGAGCGCGAAGGTGGTGAGCCCCTGCCCGCCGGCATGCACGATGACGCCGAGCCCGGCCACCGCCAGCAGGCCGCCCGTGCCGGCCGGGATGATGCGCTCGCCGGCCGCCAGCGCCCAGGCGAGGCAGAACACCATGCCGGCGGCGCTGGACATGAGCGCCGTCATGCCGCCGCCCATCGCCGGCTGGTCGGGCCGGTGGCGCCGCAGCAGCCGCACGAACAGCATGTAGAACGCATAGGCCAGCGCGCCGCCGATGCACAGGAGGTCACCGAGCGCGCTGCCCGGCCGGGCGCCGCCGCCGAGATTGCTGCCGACGATCAGCCCGGCGCCGGCCAGCGCGAAGGCCATCGCGATGACGAGGCCGCGGGTCGGCCGCTCGCCGAGGCACAGCCAGCCCAGCACGAAGACGAAGATGACGGAGAGATTGCCGATCAGCACGCCGTTCGCCGTGCTGGTGCGGGCAAGGCCGGCATGGAACAGCACCAGGTCGGCGGCGAAGGCGAAGCCGGCCAGCAGCAGGAGCAGCACCTGCCGCCCGGCGATGCGCGGCACCGGCTGCGCCCGGCGGCGGGCGAGCGCCTGCGCCTCCCGCCGCTCCGCCAGCGCCCACAGGGCGGTGGGGCCGAGCGAGAAGAACAGCCGCCAGAAGCCGATCGCCGCCGGCCCGACATCGGACAAGCGCACGAAGATCGGCGAGAAGCCGATGAACAGGGCCGCCAGCACCACCGCCGCGAAAGCCTGCCGGCGCAGCCGCGCCTCCTCCGCCAGCGTGACGACGGACGGGAACAGCGACGCATCGGCCATGCCTGTCGGCGACAGCGCGGCGGAAGCGGGGGGCGGCGGGGACATGGACCGGACTCGGATGTAAAGAAGAGCGGCAGGGATGGGTCCTGACCCAAGGGCCGCGGCGTCGAAACGCTCGGCTGATAGGCAATCGACCAGCAAAAATGCCTTAACACGATGCACTAAAATCGTGAAAACGAATTTAATTTGTGATTGGATGAGCAAATTCGATAGGATCGGTCCAGCAGCGGACAGCCGGATTTCACGATGCGCCATCTCGATACCGAATCGCTCGGCATGCTCATCGCCATCGTCGACAATGGCGGCTTCACCGCCGCGGCCGAGCGGGTCGGGCGCACGCAGTCGGCGGTGTCGGCGCGCATCGCCCAGCTGGAGGAAAATCTCGGCGTGCGGCTGCTGGAGCGCTCGCGGCGCGGCATCGCGCTGACCGAGACCGGCGAGCGGCTGGTGGCGCATGCCCGGCGCATGCTGGCCTTCGAGAGCGAGGCGCTGGCCGATCTCAAGGGCGGCACGCCGGAAGGCAGCGTGCGGCTCGGCATGCCGGACGATTACATCGACGCCTATTTCACCCCCGCCATCGCCCGCTTCGCCGCAGCCTATCCAAGGGTGGAGATCTCCATTCGCTGCGACCTGTCCAAGGTGCTGGAGCCGGAGGTGGAGCGCGGGCAGATCGACCTCGCCCTGTTCACCCGCGACCTCAACCGGCCGAGCGGGGAATTGCTGAAGCGTGAGAAGCTGCTCTGGCTCGCCGCCCGCGGCCACCGGCCGGAGCGGCAGGACCCGCTGCCGCTGGCGCTGTTCCCCACCGGCTGCCGCGCCCGTCCGCACATCGCCGCCGCGCTCGACGCCGCCGAGCTGCGCTGGCGCGTCGCCTGCACGTCGAACTCGCAGAGCGGCATCCATTCGGCGGTGGAGACCGGGCTGTGCATCACCGCGCTGCCGGAATGCGCGGCGCCGCCGGAATGGCGCCGGCTCGGCGCCGCCGAGGGGCTGCCGCCGCTGCCGGACAGCGAGATCGGCCTGCTGATCTCGCCCGGCGCCTCGGCGGCGGCGCGGCGCCTCGCCGACACGCTGCGCGCGGCGCTGGCGACGCCGAGCGCCGTCGCCGCCGCGTGAGGCGCAGCGGCCTCAGCCGCGCGCGACCTTGAAGCCGGCGAAGGTCTGGGCGACCGGGAAGACCTGCAGGCTGTTGATGACGACATGGCGCGGCACGGTGCAGCAGAAGAAGATCTGCTCGGCGATGTCCTCGCTGGTCAGCGCCTCGACGCCGTCATAGACCGCTTCCGACCTGGTCTCGTCGCCATGGAAGCGCACCAGCGAGAACTCGGTCTCCACCATGCCGGGCTCGATATTGGTGACACGCACCGGCGTGCCGGCGAGGTCGGACTGCAGGTTCAGCGCGAACTGCTTCACGAAGGCCTTGGTGCCGCCATAGGCGTTGCCGCCGGGATAGGCATAGTCGCCGGCGATCGAGCCGGTGAAGACGACGTGACCCTCTCCCCGCGCCACCATGCCCGGCAGGGTGGCGCGCACGGTGTAGAGCAGCCCCTTGATATTGGTGTCGACCATGTCCTCCCAGTCCTTCAGGCTCGCCTTGTGGGCGGGCTCGAGGCCGAGGGCGAGGCCGGCATTGGCGAAGACGACGTTGATGCCGGCGAAGGCCGGCGGCAGGCCGGCGAGCGCGGCGGTGAGCGCCTCGTTGTCGCGCACATCCACTTCCAGCGGCAGCAGGGCGGGGCCGAGCTCGTCGCGCAGGGCGATCAGCCGGTCGGCCCGGCGGCCGGTGGCGACGACCTTGGCGCCGGCGAGGACGAAACGCCGCGCCGTCGCCGCGCCGATGCCGGAGGTGGCGCCGGTGATCAGGACGACGAGGGTCGAGGGATCGAGCATCTGGTAGCTGGACATGGGCGCACTCCACGGCAAGGTTGCTGCACCGCACATACTCCGGCGCCGGCGCCTCGTCCACAGCGGCGGAGACGGGCCTGCCGCGCGGTTAAGGCTTCGTTGTCCAAGTTGGGGAGCCGGCGCGTGCCGCAACGGGTTGCCGCAAGGGGGCCATGCTGACGCCACGATCCTTGGCGACAAGAAATGGGTTGCACATGAAGGCGCCGGTGCCCAAAAAAGGTATCGGAGTCGGCGCAGGCTCGGTGAGAGCCCGCGGGGAGTTTGAAGTCGATGAAGATCACCGCCGTCGCCGCCGTATCCGCCGTCGCGATTCTGCTCGCAGGATGCAGCACCGCTCTCGACGGTTTCGGCGAGCCCAAGGCGGCGGCGGTCGACCCGAACCGCATCACCCCCGCCCCGACCGGCTCGGTCGAAAGCTCTCCGGTACCCCCGACCTATGGCGCGGCCGCCGCCACCGCCGACGCCGCCGTCACCCCGCGCGCCACCGCCAGCGCCGCCACCTCCGTTCCGCTGACCCCGCCCGCCGCCACCGCCCCCGGCGGCGTCGCCTATGCCGACCCAGGCGCCGCGCGCACCCAGCTCGCCGGCAACTGGAACTTCACCTGGGACAACGGCGCCAAGAGCTGCAAGGTGACGCTCTCCACCGAGCGCGGCATGTCCGGCTTCGCCGCCAATGCCGATGTCGGCTGCCCGAACGATATCTTCATGACCAAGGGCTGGGACGTCTGGGGCAACGAGATCGTGCTGCAGAACCATCTCGGCAAGGTCACCGCCCGGCTGCAGCCGGCCGGCGACGGCCGCTATGACGGCACCGCGACCGGCGATGGCGCCAGAGTGGCGCTCAGCCGCACCTGAACGGGCTCACAATCAACGCGGCGCGCCAAGGGCCCGCTTGGGTTAACCCATTGCATCGACGGGATTTTCGGCACCGTACCCCGCCCGCGCCGGCGTTGCGGCGCGTGTGATCGTCTGCCGCCCGACCTTTTTTCGGGCGAAAATGAAACAAATGCGACAGTATTCGAAATAAAATCCTGCACATCGACACTAGTGTTGGGGCTATTGCGGATGTGTTCGCGACAACACAGCTTATCTTCACAAAGTCGGGAACTTAGAGATTATCCGTGCGTTGGCACCGGGGCTGGCCCATGGTGTGCATGAGGAAAGCTGATTGATTCGCGATTCCAATCGGAGGCGGTTGTCATGCTGGGGAACGAGGGAACGATGATGTCGGCGAGCGCGATGGAGCAGAACGGGGATTTCACCTCGCGGCTCGATGAGCGCGCGACGCTGTCGCCGAGTTTTCCGCGCCGGCAGCTGGAGATGCCTTCGGTGGCGGCGCTGATGCGCAGCCATCTCGACATGGCGCGCCCGCGCACCGATGCCGAGGCGTTGCGGATCCTGCGCCAGGCGTTTCCCGCCGCGCCGCTCGCCGCCCGCGTCGCCGCCATGGCGGATCGCGCGCGCTGAGCCTTTGCGCCGCCCGTCGGCTGCCTCGATGGCTGCCCTGATTTTAAGCTTCTGCCGCCTTTGACGACGCGCTGCGCCCGGCCGCTCAATTGAGGTGGTCGGGGCGTCCCAGCGCCTTGTCGGCCTCCGCATGCGGGAAGGGCAGGCCCGCGACGACCTGCGCCTCGTGCTCGCGGGCGAGCCTGGCATAGCGCAGCACCGAGAAGGGCAGCGCCGCCAGATAGCCCACCGACAGGACGGCGAGCACCGTCCACGGCCAGGTGACCAGCACCGCCACGAACAGCACCACGCAGACGAAGAGCGGCAGCACCGCGTCGCGCGGGATGCGGCTGCCGAGCTTCTTGCCGGACCAGGCCGGCAGCCGCGATACCATGAGCAAGGCGACCGCGAGGCAGTAGAACGCCGCCACCGCCGGCGAGGCGACGAGGCGCGGCAGGCCGATCAGCTCCAGATAGACCGGCAGCAGCACGCAGATCGCCCCCGCGGGAGCCGGCACGCCGGTGAAGAAATCCGCCGCGAAGGCCGGCTTGTTGGGGTCTTCCAGCATCACGTTGAAGCGGGCGAGGCGCAGCGCGGCGCAGATGGCGAAGGCCAGCGCGGCGATCCAGCCGACCGAGCCCAGCGTGTCGAGGCCCCACATATACAGCACCAGCCCCGGCGCCACCCCGAAGCAGACGAAGTCCGACAGGCTGTCGAGCTCGGCGCCGAAGCGCGAGGTGCCCTTGAGCATCCGCGCCAGCCGCCCGTCCGCGCCGTCCAGCACCGCCGCGATGACGATGGCGCCGAGCGCCAGCTCCATGCGCCCCTCGATCGCCATGCGGATGCCGGTGAGGCCGGCGCAGAGCGCCAGCAGCGTCACCACATTGGGGATGAGGATGCGCACCGGCACCGCCTGGAAGCGGCGGCGGCGCGTCTCGGGCGCATCGGGCTCGAAGAAGTTCGACATCGGTCCGCCTCACTCACATCAGGGCACGGGAAGCTGCCGGGAGGCATTTCGTCCACCCGGCGGACGCTCCGCCCGGCAACCCGGTCCCCCGGCTTTCAATCCACCCGGAACGTCACGGCGCCGGGCAGCACGGCCGCGTCGGCCAGCACGGTCTCGCCCGCCACCGCCCGCTGGCCTTCCGCCACCAGCGGGGTGATCCCCACCGGCAGGTAGACATCGACCCGCGAGCCGAAGCGGATGAGGCCGAAGCGCTGGCCGGGCGCCAGCACGTCGCCCTCCTGCTTGAAGCCGACGATGCGCCGCGCCACCATCCCGGCGATCTGCACCACGCCGACGCGCCCGAGCGCGGTGTCGAGCACGAGGCCGGAGCGCTCGTTGTCCTCGCTCGCCTTGTCGAGATCGGCGGAGAGGAACTTGCCGGGCTTGTAGGCGATGCGCTCGATGCGGCCGGCAAGCGGCGACCGGTTCACATGCACGTCGAACACGTTCATGAAAATGCAGATGCGCGCCATGGGTTCCGCGCCGAGCCCGAGCTCCGGCGGCGGCACCGCCGGCCCGACCAGGCAGACCCGCCCGTCCGCCGGCGACACCACGAGGCCGGCGCGCAGCGGGGTGACGCGCTCGGGATCGCGGAAGAAATAGCAGATCCACACGGTGATCAGCACCGCGATCCAGCCGAGCGGCGGCAACAGCCAGAGCAGGAGCAGGGAGACCGCGACCCCGATGAGGATGAAGGGGTAGCCCTCGCGGTGGATCGGCACGAGGCCGCCGCGGATGGAATCGATGACCGACATGACCTCTCCCGCACGATGCTGAGGCACAGGTAGTGCCGCACGGGGATGGCGTCAAATGGCGGCGAGGGTCAAACCGCCGCGGAATGCGGCGCCGCGCTCACATTTTTCGGGCGGCGCGGCAAGGCGCCCTCGCGCGGCCACAGCGAGCGCTCGTCGAAGAAGCGATGCGCGTAATGGTGGCCGCGGTCCATCAGCTCGTTGATGAAGGAGGCCCGCCGGTCGAGCTTGGAGGCGTAGTCGTGCTGGGCGAGCTCGGCGTCGACGACGCGGATCTGCACATGGCGCAGCGGCCCGTGCTCGCTGACCAGCGCCCCGCCGTTCAACGACAGCAGCTCGTTCACCGTGGCGACGAAGTGCAGCTCCTGCGCCAGCGAGACATTGCCGGCGAGTTCGTTGCGGCGGTCGACGATGTCGTTCACCGTGGTCGGCACGCCGGCGCTGACGCCGGGATTGATCTGGACGACCCAGACCTCGTCGATGTCGAGGCGGATCAGCTCGCGAACCGGCGGATTGACGCTGAACAGCCCGTCCCAGAAATGGCGTCCGCGCGTATGCACCGCCTCATAGAGGCTCGGGATCGCCGCCGAGGCGAGAAGGTCGTCATAGGTGAGATCGGCGCCCTCGATGATGCAGCGCTCGCCGGACAGAACGTCGGTGGCGCCGACGAACAGCCGCGGCTCGTTGCGCCCCGCGCCCCGCGGCAGGCGGTCGAGCGGCAGGGTGCCGGCGAGCCAGCCGCGCAGGGTCGCGGCGGCGGTGGCGGGATAGTGGTAGGGGCTGAGCTCCAGCGTCCATGGCAGGTTGCCGGCGAACCGCGCGCAATAATTCGTCCACAGGTCGAGGAGATCGTCGGCCTTGGCGATGTCCCAGAAATGCTGGAGACCCGACGCGCCCTCGTCCGGCTTTCCGTCGACGAGCCCCGCCCAGGCGAATGCCGCACAGATGGCGCCGCCCGAGGTGCCGCTGAGGCCCTTGATGTCGATCTCATCCATGCGGGTCGTCAGCAGGTGCTGCAACACCCCGGCGGCGAAGGCGGCATGACTGCCGCCCCCCTGGCACGCGATCGCGACCCTGCGCCTATCCATGTGCCGCCCTCGGGGTTCGACCCATCGGAACTGCCGGCATTATGATCGCGCCGGCGGCGGCCGCAACCGTTCATTTGCCCTCAGGCGGCGGCGTCGGCCGGGCTGACGATCGGGTCGGCGAGATCGTCCTCGCCGCGGCTCAGCGTGCGCTTGGCCTCGTCGACCTCGCGCTGGCGCTCCCACATGGAGTGATAGAGGCCGCGCCGCGCCATCAGCTCGGCATGGGTGCCGCGCTCGGCGATGCGGCCGTGCTCCAGCACGATGATCTCGTCCGCGCTCACCACCGTCGAGAGGCGATGCGCCACCACCAGCGTGGTGCGCCCGCGCGAGACGCGCTCCAGCGCATCCTGGATCTCGCGCTCGGTATGGCTGTCGAGTGCCGAGGTCGCCTCGTCGAGCAGCAGGATCGCCGGGTCCTTCAGGATGGTGCGGGCGATGGCGACGCGCTGCTTCTCGCCGCCGGAGAGCTTGAGGCCGCGCTCGCCGACCTCGGTGGCGTAGCCCCTGGGCGTGCGCTTCACGAAGCCGTCGATCTGCGCCAGCTCAGCGGCGCGCTCGACCTCGGCGTCGGCGGCGTCCGGCCGGCCGTAGCGGATATTGTAGGCGAGCGTGTCGTTGAACAGCACCGTGTCCTGCGGGACCATGCCGATGGCGGCGCGCAGGCTCTTCTGGCTGACATCGCGGATGTCCTGCCCGTCCACGGTGATGCGCCCGCCCGCCACGTCGTAGAAGCGGTAGAGCAGCCGCGAGATGGTCGACTTGCCGGCGCCCGAGGGGCCGACAATGGCGACGGTGCGCCCCGCCGGCACCTCGAAGGACACGCCCTTGAGGATCTCGCGCTCGGGATCGTAGGAGAAGCGCACATCCTCGAAGCGGATGGCGGCGCCCTTCAGCGCCAGCGGCACGGCGCCGGGCTTGTCCCTGATTTCCGGCGAGCGGGCGAGGATGGCGAACATCGCCTCGATGTCGATGAGCGACTGCTTGATCTCGCGATAGATCATGCCGAGGAAGTTCAGCGGCTGGTAGAGCTGCACCATCATGGCATTGACCATGACGAAGGAGCCGACCGACTGCCGCCCGGCGCGGATGTCGAACACGCACAGCACCATCACCGCGGTGAGGCCGAGGGTGAAGATCGTCGCCTGCCCGGCATTCAGCCAGGCAAGCGAGGTGTGGGTGTGGATGGAGGCGCGCTCGTAGCGGGCCATCGAGCGGTCGTAGCGATCGGCTTCCCATTTCTCGGCGCCGAAATATTTCACCGTCTCGTAGTTGAGCAGGCTGTCCACCGCCTTGGCATTGGCGTCGGTGTCGCTCTCGTTCATCGAGCGGCGGATGCCCATGCGCCATTCGGTCATCATGAAGGTGAACAGCGTATAGGCGCCGATCATCGCCACCGCGGCGGCGGCGTAGCGCCAGTCGAACTGCCAGAGCAGAATGGCGACCACCAGCACGAATTCGAGGATGGTCGGCGCCAGGTGCAGCACCAGCATGCGCACGATGGTCTCGATGCCCTCGCGCGAGCGCTCCAGCACGCGGGTCAGCCCGCCGGTCTTGCGCTCCAGATGGAAGCGCAGCGACAGCGCGTGCATATGCTCGAAGGTTTCCAGCGCCAGCCGGCGCACCGCGTGCATCGCCACCTTGGCGAACAGCCCGTCGCGCCACTGGGTGAGGCCGGCCATGGCGACGCGGGACAGGCCGTAGCCGAGCGTGAGCATCACCGGCGCGGCGACGATCAGGCTGATCGTATCGGTGGAGATGCGGGCGCCCTCGCCCTCCGCCACCGCGTCGGTCGCCCATTTGAACAGGAACGGGGTCGACATGGTGATGATCTTGGCGGCGACCAGCAGCAGCAGGCCCCACAGCACGCGGGCGCGCAGGTCCATCCGGTCGGCCGGCCACAGATAGGGCGTCAGCCCGCGCAGCGCGACCAGCAGGCTGCCATTCGGCGACCCATCGGGTTTGGTGGATTGGCGCGACAGGGCGGTGCCGCCCTCGGGTGCGGACATGGGAACGCTTTCCGGGTGATCAGGAGCCGGCCGGCATTTCGCCGGCGGGCGCTGTGGAAATAGGACGATCGGGGCAGGCTGCCAAGGGCTCGCCGGGTTCCGGCAGGGCTGGGTTGCGCTGGGCGGGGGGCTGCGCGAGTGCGGCGACATCGGCCAGCAAAGCGGCGACCTCGGCGCCGAGCGCGGCGAGATTGTCCCGATCGAGGCAATAGCAGGAGCGCGGCCCCTCGACGGTGCCGGCGATCAGCCCCGCCTCCTTCAGCACCTTGAGATGCTGCGAGACGGTGGACTGGGCGAGCGGCAGCACCCGCACGATCTCGCCGCACAGGCAGGTCTCGCGCGTGGCGAGCGCGCGCAGGATGGCGAGCCGCGCCGGATGGCCGAGCGCGCGCAGGCGAGCCGCGAGGAGATCGTCGTCGGGCGAGGGTATCGAGGCGCAGGACATGCGGGATCGTTTATCGTCGATGGACGATGAACGCAAGCGACGGGCGGCAGAATGCCACCCTCCCCCGCTCAGGGCGAAGCAGGGCGCACGGCCGCGCGGCTTTCCGCAGCCGCACGCGCTCGTCCGCTCAGGCCGGGAGGTTCAGGCAGGGAAACTCAGGGCGGAAACTCAGGCCAGATAACGGTTGAACCAGGCGAGCGTGCGATCCCAGGCCAGCTTCGCCGCCGCCTCGTCGTAGCGCGGCGTCGAATCATTGTGGAAGCCGTGATTGGTGCCGGGATAGATATAGGCCTCGTAGGTCTTGCCGTTTTCCTTCAGCGCCGCCTCATAGGCCGGCCAGCCGGCATTGATGCCGGCGTCGAGCTCGGCGTAGTGGAGCAGCAGCGGCGCCTTGATGCGCGGCACGTCCGAGGCCGGCGCCTGCCGTCCGTAGAACGGCACGGCGGCGGCGAGTTCGGGATAGGCGACCGCCGCCGCGTTCGCCACCCCGCCGCCATAGCAGAAGCCGGTAATGCCGACCTTGCCGATGGTCGCGGAACTGGCGCGGAGGAATTCGATCGCCGCGAAGAAATCGTTCATCAGCTTGGTGGGATCGACCTGGCTCTGCAACTCCCGGCCCTTGGTGTCGTTGCCGGGATAGCCGCCCACCGACGACAGCCCGTCCGGCGCCAGCGCGACGAACCCGGCCTTGGCGAGGCGGCGCGCCACGTCCTCGATATAGGGATTGAGCCCCCGGTTCTCGTGCACCACCACCACGCCGGGTACCGGGCCCGCCGCCTTTGCCGGCCGGACGAAATAGCCCCGCACCTGGCCGTGGCCATTGGGCGAGGGATAGGTGATGTAGTCGGCGACGATGTCGGGATCGGTGAACGGCACCTGCTGGGCCAGGGCATAATCGGGGCTGAGCGAGGCGAGCAGCGCCGCGGCCGTCACGCCGCCGACGGCGAACGTGCCGGCGCGATCGAGGAACTCGCGCTTGGTGATCCTGCCATGCGCATAGAAATCGTAGAGCTCCAGCAGCTCCTGCGGGAAATCCTTCGCGGTGAGACGGGTCATTCTGTCCATTTCCCTCGTCGGCCAAGCCCCTCGTCGGCCACGCCCTCATGCGACAATAAGGACAGCAACGGCCCGGTGCGTATCAAGTTTTCGGGAGAGCCGCCGGCCTGGCCGGCGGCCGCGACGGGGATCGGGACATCGCCCTAGCGTCCGCTGCGCTGAAGCTTCTCGTAACGCTTGATGACGCGCTCGCGCTTCAGCCGCGACAGACGCTGCAGCCAGAAGATGCCGTCGAGCTGGTCGATCTCGTGCTGGTGACATACGGCGCGCAAGCCCTCGGCCTCCTCCTCGTGCCGGGCGCCCTCGATGTCCTGATAGACCACGCGCAGGCGCGCCGCGCGCTCGACCTCCTCGGTGGCCCCCGGCATCGAGACGCTGCCCTCCGCGTGGCGGATCCGCTCATCCGACGTCCAGACGATGACTGGATTGACATAGATCTGCGGCTCGGGATCGCCCGGCAGCTCGAGCGCCACCAGCCGCGCGGATACCCCGACATGACCGGCGGTGATGCCGACGCCGGGTGCGGCCCGCATCGTATCGACGAGATCGAGGGCGAGCCTGAGCAAGCCATCGTCGAACACGGTCACCGGCTCGCAGGCCCGCTGCAGGCGCGGATCGGGGAACATGACGAGGGGACGGGCGGTCATGAACAGGTCCGGGTGGTCGTGAGCGTGTCACCAATGCGCATGGGCCTCATCTCCTTGCATGTCCGTTCCTTGCATGTCCCTCGCCCCGTTCCCGCGGTCGGGAGGCCATCGCCCGGCCCGCTTCGGGTGCGGGGCGACATGCTGCATTGCACAGTCCCCGGCGCGATGCCATGATTCAGGTCGAGGCCGCATGCTTGAATGCGTCCTCCGGCCATAGCAACATGGTGAGCATGTCGAAGATCAAGAGCTTATGCGTCTATTGCGGAGCGTCCTCCGGGGACGACTCCATCTATCTCGAAGCCGCGCTGGAGCTGGGGCGCCTGCTCGCCAATGAGGAGATCCGCCTCATCTATGGCGGCGGCGGCGTCGGGCTGATGGGTGCGGTCGCCCGGTCCTGCGCCGAGGCCGGCGGCCATGTCACCGGCATCATTCCCGACTTCCTGCTCGGCAAGGAACAGGCCTTCGAGCCCGCCGAGGAGCTCATCGTCACCCGCGACATGCACGAGCGCAAAAGGCTGATGTTCGAGCGCGCCGACGCCTTCCTCGCCCTGCCCGGCGGCATCGGCACGCTGGAGGAACTGGTCGAGCAGCTCACCTGGGTGCAGCTCAACCGCCACCGCAAGCCGGTCATGGTGCTCAATGTCGCCGGGTTCTGGGATCCGCTGCTGCGGCTGTTCGAGCACATGCAGGGCTCGGGCTTCGTCAATGTCGCCCGCCCGGTGAAGCTGCTGGTCGCCCACAACGTGCGGGCGGTGATGCCCAAGCTCGCCACCGCCGTCTCGAATGTCAGCGAGAGCGAACTGCACGGCGCCGCCGCCGAGCAGGTGCTCGACCGGATGTGAGGGGCGGGAACAGGTCCCGCGACCCGCAGATCAATGCTCGCGGTCGCGGGGTGGGTTTGGATCGTTGCCCGGAGCGATGGTGTCCTTACTGCGAATCTGGCCATCGACGCCCTTGAGCGTCAGTTCTCCACCGCCCTGTTTGGCCAACATCTGACGTGCCGCAGCCTGTGCTTCGGCCTGAGTGTCGTGGACGCTCGATGCCTTATCGGCATCGTTGCGCTTGTTGACCCAATGGCCATCGGCATTTCGATAGACGGTACGATCCTGATCCTTACTCATTCCAACCTCCCGGAAGCCCGTGACAAGAATCAGAACATATCAGGAACATACGAAGAAGCAAGTGCTCGGTAGGCAAGACCGCCCTTCAGCACCGCGCTCCATGCCGGCTCTTTGGAGCGGTCGCGCAGCGTCTCCGCGCCACTTCGGAATCAGCTGTCGGCAGCCGTCCCGGCGAGGTTCTTCTCCACCGTGGTATCGCCGAGCCAGACCGCGCCGTGCAGCACGGTGTTGCGCTGGCGGGCCACGTAGCCGCGCTTCTGGAAGAAGCCGAGCGCGGTATCGCTGGCATCGGCGATGAGGCTGGTGGCGCCGCGCGCCGCGGCCAGGCGTTCGATGGCGTCGCACAGCAGCGCCGCGACGCCCTCCCCCGCGACCTCCGGGTGCACGTAGAGGAAAGCGATGACCCGGTTGTCGGCGAGCGCGACGAAGCCCACCGGCTCGCCGTCGCGCTCGGCCACCAGCGTCAGGCAGTTGGCAAGCCGCTCGGCCAGGGACGGCTCGTCGCTGAACTCCGCCGCCCAGCCATCCTGCTGGTCGGGATCGTAATCCTCGCTGGTCAGCTCGAAGATCGCGGCGGAGAGGATCGCGGCAAGCGCCGGCGTGTCGCTCGGCAGGAACGGGCGCAGGCTTGCGGCGGGACGGGCGGTGCGGTTGGCGCTCATCGCTTCGGCTCCCATGAGGTGGTGCCGTCCTTGTTGTCCTTCAGCGCCACGCCGCGGGCGAGCAATTCGTCGCGGATGCGGTCGGAGGTCGCCCAGTCGCGGTTGCGCCGCGCCTCGATGCGCGCGGCGATCTGCGCCTCCACCTCGACGGCGCCGATGTCGAGCTCCGGCGCGCGGGCGGCGCTCCACTGCGCCATGCGCGACGCCTCGAAGCCGAGGAAGGCCAGCGTGCCGCCGAGCGCCTTCTTGCCGGCATGGTCCTTCAGCCCGTGCATCTCGGCGATGGCCTTCGGGGTGTTGAGGTCGTCGGCCAGCGCCTCCAGCACCGCCGGGGCCGGGCGCGGATAGGCGTCCGGGGCGGCGGCGTCGAACCACTGCTCCAGCGTCTTCGCCGTCTCCTCCAGCCCCTTCACCGTCCAGTCGATCGGCTGGCGGTAATGCGTCTTCAGCATGTTGAGGCGCAGCACGTCGCCCGGCCAGTCGGCGAGCAGGTCGCGGATGGTGACGAAATTGCCGAGCGATTTCGACATCTTCTCGCCCTCCACCTGCAGGAAGCCGTTATGCATCCACACCTTGGCCATGATGCCGGAATGGAAGGCGCAGCGCGACTGCGCCACCTCGTTCTCATGGTGCGGGAAGACGAGGTCGATGCCGCCGCCATGGATGTCGAAGGTCTCGCCGAGATGCGCCCACGACATGGCCGAGCATTCGATATGCCAGCCGGGACGGCCGGCCACGCCGATGCCGGCGGGAGACGCCCAGCCGGGCTCGCCGGGCTTGGACGGCTTCCACAGCACGAAATCCATCGCGTCGCGCTTGTAGGGAGCGACGTCGACGCGGGCGCCGGCGATCATGTCCTCCAGCGGCCGGCGCGACAGCGCGCCGTAATCCGGCATGGAGGGCACCGAGAACAGCACATGGTCCTCGGCGACATAGGCGTTGCCGGAGGCCACCAGCCGGTCGATCAGCGTGCGCATCTCGGCGATGTGCTCGGTCGCGCGCGGCTCGACATCGGGGTGGAGGACGCCGAGCGCCTCGAGATCGTCGTGGAACTGCGCCTCGGTGGAGAACG
Organism: Ancylobacter sp. GW821-FHT10E12; assembly: GCF_058809335.1. Lineage (NCBI taxonomy): Bacteria > Pseudomonadati > Pseudomonadota > Alphaproteobacteria > Hyphomicrobiales > Xanthobacteraceae > Ancylobacter > Ancylobacter sp. GW821-FHT10E12. The sequence goes on from NZ_JBXASN010000012.1 coordinate 67,310, forward strand.
TCACCTTGCCGATCGCCTCGTTGAGGTCGAGGCCGGGGAATTCGCTGGCGGCGCGGGCGTTGATCTTGTCATCCACGTCGGTGATGTTGCGCACATATTTGACATGGGCCGGCCCATAGAGGTGGCGCAGCAGCCGGTACAGCAGATCGAACACGATCACCGGGCGTGCATTGCCGATATGGGCGAGGTCGTAGACGGTCGGGCCGCAGACATACATGCGCACCAGCGCCGGATCGAGCGGCGCGAAGGCCTCGCGCTGGCGCGTGAGCGTGTTGTAGAGCCTGAGCTCGGGCAGAGCGGTTCCCGAATTTTCTGCCCCGGACGCTGCCGACATATGTTCGCCTTCCCTCATGCCGCCGGAAATGCCCGCGATGGGTGTTCGCGGGGGCGGCCGCGCGTCTTGTTCCGTTTGCACGGCCGCGTCAAGGCCGCGGCATGACGCGGCCGTTCCCGATTGACGGCGGTGGGGTCGGAGGGCTATCCACACGCCGAATTCGACGCGCGGTTCGCTCAGCCGTGAATCTTTAGCGTCGGCTTAAACTTTTTGTCGTCCTCTGCGTTGTCCGCTCGCCACCAACGAGCACTCCCGCAGAAGTAGCCAGCCATGCGCGTCGCCCCCATGATCCGTACCGCCTTCTTCGCCGCCGCCCTCCTCTTCGCGCCCACGCTCGCCATGGCCGAGGAAGCGGACAACATCTTCGTCGTCGACATGTCGGACGGCTACGGAATCGACAGCTGCGTCGCCGCCGGCGGCGTCTGCGGGCAGGCCATCGCCGATGCCTGGTGCCGGGTGCACGATTTCGAGCGCGCGGTGAGCTTCGGCAAGGTGAAGACCGACGCCATGCCGGTCTCGGTCTCGGCGAAGTCGGTGCGCACCACCAGCGATACCGTCGCCATCACCTGCAAATAACGCGGCTGCACGTGACGCGCTAACCCCCTCGGGTCGGCGCGCGAAACCGGCCGACGCCCGGATTTTGAAGCCGCCCGCAGCCGAACGCCGCGGGCAGCTTCGCTTTTCGACGCGGCGTTCCGATGCCTACAGGGCTCTTGCGCCTACCGGCCGGCGCGGGCCAGCCCGTGCGCCACCAGGCGGTCGATGACCTCGGCATAGTCGACGCCGCTCGCCGCCATCGCCTTGGCATACATGCTGATATCGGTGAAGCCGGGGATGGTGTTGAGCTCGTTGAGCAGGACCCGCCCGTCATCGGTCAGGAAGAAATCGACGCGCGCCATGCCGTCGCAGCCGACCGCCCGGAACGCATCCGCCGCCACCTCGCGCACGAGGCTCTCCATGCCTTGCGGCAGTTCGGCCGGCACCTTGATGACCGCGCCGTCGGCGTCGATATATTTCGCGTCGTAGCTGTAGAAACCGTGGCTCTCGGCCGGCACGATCTCGCCGGGACGCGAGACGAACAGCCCGCCGTCGACATCCTCCAGCACGCTGCATTCGATCTCGCGGCCGCGGACGAACTCCTCCGCGAGCAGCTTGGTGTCGTATTTGAAGCCTTCCGCCAGCGCCGCCTCGAATTCATCGGCGCTCGCCACCTTGCTGACACCCACCGAGGAACCCTGCCGCGCCGGCTTGACGAAGACCGGCAGCCCGAGCTCGGCCTCGACCGTGGCGAAGGAGGGCGGAGAGGACGCGTGTATGGCGATCGACCGCGCCGTCGCCACGCCGGCCTCGCGCAGCAGCCGCTTGGCGATATCCTTGTCGAGCGCGGTCGCCGAGCCGAGAATGCCGCAGCCGACCAGCGGCACGCGGGCGACCTCGGCCAGCCCCTGCACCGCGCCGTCCTCGCCGTGCATGCCGTGCAGCACCGGAAACAGGATGTCGATCGGCGGCAGGTCATGGGCGGCGCCGTCGGCCGGGAGGCCGATCATGCGTCCGCGCCCGCCGGGCACCAGGCAGAGCTCGGTCCCGCCCGCAGGCTTCGACAGCCTGCCGTCTTCGAACGCGCTCAGCAGCCAGAGCCCGTCACGGGTGACGAAGACCGGCACCGGGTCGTAGCGGGCGGGGTCCAGCGCGCGCATGACGTTGGTCGCCGACAGCACCGAGACGTCATGCTCGGGCGAGCGTCCGCCGAACAGCACGGCGATGCGAAGCTTGGCGGCGGCGGAGTGATCGGTCACGGAAACGTCCCCGGAAGTTCTGGTTTACCGGCCGCGACCGGATGCGTGCGGAAGCGGCCGCATCACGCGGCTGGCGGCGATTGAGGGTCCGGGATCGTCACCAAATCGTTAAGGCGCGACAAAACGCCCGCCGCCGACGCCCGGCCGTCGCGCGGCCTATCTGACGAAATCGGCGCAGCGCGGCGCCTCGGTCTGCGCGCCCCAGGGCATGACCGGCACGCTGGTGGTGGAGTTCTTCGGGCTGCCGTCGATCAGCTTGTCGGAATAGACGATATAGACCAGCACGTTGCGTTTGACGTCGCAGCCGCGCACGATCTGCATCTTCTTGAAGATCAGCGAGCGGCTCTCGCGATAGACCACCTCGCCCTGCTCGAACTTGCCCTTGAAGGCGATCGGCCCGACCTGCCGGCAGGCGATGGAAATATCCGACACTTCCTCCGCCACCCCGAGCATGCCGGAAACGCCGCCCTTTTCCGGCACCGTGTAATAGCAGGCGACCCCCTCCGCCACCGGATCGTCGATGGCATAGGTGGCGAGCTTGTCGTCCGGGGTGAGGAACTTCCACACGGTGGATTTCTTGAAAATCAGGTCGGGGCCGTCGGCCCGCGCCGCAGTGGACAGGCCCGCGCCGAGGCCAAAACCGAGCACGGCGGCGACGAGCAGGGCAGAGAGGCGGCGCATGTTCATGGACTTGTGTCTCCAAAGCCGGGGCGAGCGTGATATGGGGAGCGCCGCGGCGCATACAACGCGCCGGCCCGCTTCGCGCGCCAGGGCGTCCGCCGGTACGATTTCCGGCGGGCTTGCCTCGGCGGACGGATGCGGGTTCAAACTTTGGCCAATCTCGCCGTGCCTTGTGCGCGGAACCTTGGATTCGCGCGCCGACAGGCCGAATGGCCGTGACGCGCAGGGACAGTACCGACCGATGACCGCACGCGCCTCCCATATCAGCGCCCGCCCGTTGCGCTCCGCCCTCGCCGCCGCGCTCGCGCTGCTGACCCTGAGCGCGGGCTCCGCCCCGGCGCAGGGCCTGCCGCCCGGCAATGTCGGCGGCGGCGAGGCGGCCGGCGCCTGCATCCGGCTCGAAGGCCAGCTCGCCCAGCTCGACAATGGCGGCGGTGGCGGCCAGCGCGATCTCGGCCCGGTCATCGCCCAGCAGCAGCAGGACATTGCCGACCTGACCGCGCAGGTGCGCCAGCTCGGCTGCGACAAGCGCGGCTTCCTCATCTTCCAGCCGCAGCTGCCGCCGCAATGCGAGGGCCTCAACCGCCGGCTCACCCAGGCACGCTCGGCGCTCGACCGCACCATGATCGACGCGCGCGGCCAGCGCAGCGGCAATGACGAGCAGCGCCGCCAGCTCATCTACGCCCTGGCGCAGAACAATTGCGGCCCGCAATACCAGGCGGCGCTCGGCCAGCCGCAGGGCGGCGGCGGCGCGCGCAGGCCGCGCAATTTCTTCGAGCAATTGTTCGGCGTGCCCGGCGCGCCGGAGGAAGAGGCCGGCCCGCTCGACGTGCAGCCGCTGGAAATGCCGAAGGTCTCGTCCTATCGCACCGTGTGCGTGCGCACCTGCGACGGCTTCTTCTTTCCGATCTCCTATGCCGGCTCCCCGGCCCGCTTCGGCCAGGACGAGGCGCAGTGCCAGCGCCAGTGCCCCGGCACCGAGGCGCGGCTGTTCGTCTATCGCAATCCCGGCGAGAATATCGAGAACGCGGTGAGCGTCAGCGGCCAGACCTACATGTCGCTGCCCAACGCCCTGCTGTTCAAGAAGCAGTATTCCGCGGCCTGCTCCTGCCGTCCGGCGGGCATGAGCTGGGCGCAGGCGCTGAGCAGCGAGACCGACGCCACGCTGCGCAAGGGCGACATCGTGGTGACCGAGGACGCCTCGCGCGAGATGGCGCAGCCGCGCCCGGCGACCCCGCCCGGCACGCCGGCCCCCAAGAGCCAGGCGCCCAAGGTGCAGCCGGCGCCGGTGCCGCAGCCGCAATAGGCAGTTCAGGCGGCAGGATGTTCGGGCGGCGAGATGCTCAGGCGGTCTTGCCGAGCAGGCGGGCCCGGGCCTTCTCGCGCCCGATCAGCGGCAGCAGCGCCTTCAGCTCCGGCCCGCTCCCGGCGCCGGTGAGCGCGGCGCGCAGCGGGTGGAACAGCTCCCGCCCCTTGCGGCCGGAGGCTGGCTTCACCGCCGCCAGCCAGTCGGCATAGACCTCGCCCGCCCATGGCTCGGGCGGCAGCAGGCGCGCCGCCTCGGCGAGGAAGCCGGCATCCTCCGCGCCGATCACCGGCGCGACCGGACCTTCCACCACACGCCACCAGCGCGCCGCATCGTCGAATCTCGACAGATTGCCGCGCACCGCCAGCCAGAACGGCTCGCCGCCGCCGACGCCCCGCACTTCCAGCCGCTCCGCCACCGCGGCGAAGGGCAAGATGTGCAGCGTGCCGGCGGTCAGCGCCGCGACATCGGCCGGGTCGAAGCGGGCGGGAGCGCGGGAGATCGCCGAGAAATCGATCTTCGCGGCCAGTGCGTCGAGATCGGCGGCCGGCTCCACCGCCAGCGAGGTGCCGGTGAACAGCGCCAGCGCCGCCACCGCCAGCGGCTCCGCCCCCTCCTCGCGCATGGCGCGCAGCGACAGGTGGCCGAGCCGCTTCGACAGCCCCTCCCCGCTCGGCAGGGTGAGCAGGTTGTGATGGCCGAAAGCCGGCACCGCGCCGCCCAACGCCTCGATAATCTCGATCTGCACCGCGGTATTGGTCACATGGTCCTCGCCGCGCACCACATGGGTGACGCCGAGGTCGATATCGTCCACCACCGAGGGCAGCGTGTAGAGATAGGAGCCGTCGCCGCGCACCAGAACCGGGTCGGACAGCGCCGAGGTATCGACATTCTGCGGCCCGCGCACCAGGTCGTCCCATGCGACCGCGCGCCCCTGCAGCCTGAAGCGCCAGTGCGGCCGGCGCCCCTCGGCCTCCAGCCGGGCGCGGTCGGCGTCGTTGAGGGCGAGCGCGGCGCGGTCATAGACCGGCGGCAGGCCACGCCGGCGGCGGCTGAGGCGGCGGGCCTCCAGCTCCTCCTCGGTCTCGTAGGCGGGATAGAGCCGGCCGAGCGCCTTCAGCCTGTCGACCGCGGCATCGTAGAGCGCGGTGCGCGCCGACTGCCGCTCCACCCGGTCCGGCACGATGCCGAGCCAGGCGAGGTCCTCGCCGATGGCGTCGGCGAAGGCGGCGGTGGAGCGGGCGGTGTCGGTATCGTCATAGCGCAGGATGAAGCATCCGCCCTCGCGCCGGGCATAGAGCGCGTTGTAGAGCGCGGTGCGGGCGTTGCCGACATGCAGGAGGCCGGTCGGCGAAGGGGCGAAGCGAAGCGTGGGAGCAGTCATGGCGCGTTATCGCCGAGGCGGGGCCAGCTTACAACCGCGCCGGCTCGTCACTTGCGTATCGACAGGCCGAGATTCTTGGCAGCGTCCAGATTCTTCGCCGCCGCGAGGCCGACCAGGCCGATCAGCCGTGTCGAATCGACATCGGCGTTCCTGAAATCCGCGCCCGCCACATTGGCGCCGGTGAGGTCGGCACCGGCGGCCTCCATGCCGACCAGCGAGGCACCCGCCAGATTGGCTCCCCGGAGATTGGCATAGCGGAGCTGGGCGCGAGACAGATTGGCGCCTGCGAGATCGGCACCCTCGAGATTGGCCGAGTTCAGCACGCCGCGCATCAGGCCCATCGACTGGTTGCGCATGTCGGCGCTGAAATCGGCACCCGAGAGATTGGCCTTGCCCAGGTCGGCGCGCGAGAAATCGCCGGCGATGCGTGCGCCGGAGAGATCGACGCCGACGAACCGGCCGTCCTGCGCCTGCGTCCCGAACAGGCCGACCTTCTTCAGGCTGGCGCCGGAAAGGTCGGCCTTCAGCATCCAGGCCTGATCGAACACCGCGCCATCGAGCCGCGCGCCGGAGAGATTCACCCGGTTGAGCAGCGCGGTACGGAAGTTGGCCCCGGTCAGGTCGAGGCCGGACAGATCGAGGCCGTTGAGCCGGCGCCCCGCGAGATCGACGGGCGCGCCCGGCTTCGCCGCGGCGATCAGGGCCTCGACATCGGCGCGGCTCATCTCCGCCATCGTCATCTGCGGCGAGTTCAGGTCGAGATGGCGCAGCATGTCCTGTGCGGCGACGGGCGCAAGCGCGAGGCATCCGGCCAGCAGCGTCGCAAACCCGATCGTCACCGCCGCCTTCACAGCGCGCCTCCGCTCAACCCAGGGCAGCAAGCCTTGCGAAACCACAGGCAGGACAGGTGATAGCATCGGGATGCCGGGTCCGCGCATCACGACTGCGGGACTGGAAGCAGGGCGCCGTGTCCGCCCCGTGAAACCGGGACGGCCAGCGCAAGACCCTATGCCGTCTCGCGGAACCGGTTGGTGATCGGGTAGCGGCGGTCGCGGCCGAAGATGCGGGTGGTGATCTTCGCCCCCGGCGCCGCCTGCCGGCGCTTGTATTCGGCGATGTTCAGCATCCGCTCCACCCGCGCCACCAGCGCCGGCTCGAAGCCGAGCGCGCAGATGTCGGCCACCGGCATCTCCTTCTCGATCAGGCCTTCGAGAATGGCGTCCAGCACCTCGTAGGGCGGCAGGCTGTCCTGGTCCTTCTGGTTCTCGCGCAGCTCGGCGGTCGGCGGCTTGGTGATGATGTTGTCCGGTATCACCCTTCCGTCCGGCCCCTGCGCCCCGGCCGGCTTCCAGCGGTTGCGCAGGTGGCACAGGCGGAACACCTCGGTCTTGTAGAGGTCCTTCAGCGGGTTGTAACCGCCGTTCATGTCGCCATAGAGCGTCGCGTAGCCGGTCGACATTTCCGACTTGTTGCCGGTGGTCACCACCATCGAGCCGAACTTGTTGGAGATCGACATCAGGATGGTGCCGCGGGCGCGGGACTGCAGGTTCTCCTCCGTCACGCCGCGCTCGGTGCCGGAAAACAGCGGCGCGAGGCTCGCCTCCAGCCCTTCCACCGCCGTGGCGATCGGCACGATGTCGTAGCGGCAGCCCACGGCCTCGGCGACCGCCGCCGCGTCGGAGAGCGATTCGTTCGAGGTGTAGCGATAGGGCAGCATCACGCAATGCACGCGCGCGGCCCCCAGCGCATCGGCCGCCATCGCCGCCACCAGCGCCGAATCGACGCCGCCGGACAGGCCGAGCACCACGCCGGGAAAGCGGTTCTTCTCGACATAGTCGCGCAGTCCGGCGACGCAGGCGGCATAATCCGCCTCGTCCTCGACCAGCAGCGGCGCGCGCGCGCCCTCCTCGCAGCGCCAGCCATCGGCCCAGCGCTCCCAGCGGGTGATGCGCACGCGCTCCTGGAAATTCGGCAGCTGCACCGCGAGCGAACGGTCGGCGTTCAGCACGAAGGAGCCGCCGTCGAAGATCAGATCGTCCTGGCCGCCGACCTGGTTGACATAGGCCATCGGCAGGCCGCTCTCGACCACGCGGGCCACCGCGATATTGGTGCGCTCGTCATAGACGGAGCGGCGATAGGGCGAGCCGTTCGGCACCAGCAGCAGCTCGGCGCCGGTCTCCGCGAGGCATTCGACGACGTCCGGCGTCCAGATGTCCTCGCAGATCGGCACGCCGAGCCGCACGCCCCGGAACGGGATCGGCCCCGGCATCGGGCCGGGCACGAAGACGCGCTTCTCGTCGAACGGGCCGTAATTGGGCAGGTCGACCTTGAAGCGCAGCGTCGCGATGCGCCCCTCGTCCAGGAGCGCCACGGCGTTGTGGAGCTTGCCCGCCTCGACCCAGGGCGTGCCGATCAGCACCGCCGGCCCGCCATCGGCGGTCTCGGCCGCCAGCGCCTCCACCGCCTGCCGGCAGGCGAGCTGGAAGGCCGGCTTCAGCACCAGGTCCTCCGGCGGGTAGCCGGAGACGAACAGCTCGGTGAACAGGATGAGGTCGGCGCCCTGTTCGGCGGCGAGCCGGCGCGCGGCGCGCACCTTCTCGGCATTGCCGGCAATGTCGCCGACGATGGGATTGAGCTGGGCGAAGGCGATGAGGAGCTGGTCGCGAGGTTCGTTGGGCATCGGGGCGCTGGACATGGAAACTGATTTAATGGCTCGCCGGCAACTCGGCAATGAAACTCGCACGGCGGCGCGGGATGGGCGGCAATCGGTCTCTCAGCTCGACAGCTTGGCCACGAGGTTGCGGCCGACATCCGCCCATGTGCGCAAGCCCATCGCGGCGATCTCTTCCTCGCGGCCCTTGAGATAGGCGCGGTCGCGGATCGGCTTTTCCAGCGCCGCGGCCATGGATTGCGCGTCGAGCGGGTCGAAATAGTCCGCCGCCGGCCCCATCACCTCGGGGATCGAGGTGACATTGGCGCAGAGGCTCAGCTTGCCGAACCACGCCGCCTCGCCGATCGGCAGGCCCCAGCCCTCGTAGCGGCTGGGAAACACGTTGAACAGGCAGGCCTGGTAGAGCGCGGCGAGCCTGGCGTCGTTGGGGCGGTCGACCAGCACCACCTTGTCCTTGAGGCCCGGATGACGGGCGATCGCCGCCTCGCGCCGCGCGGCCTGCTTGCCATGCGCGCCGGCGATCACCAGCGCCGGCAGGTGCTCGGCGCCGAGCCGCTCGGCGAGCAGCCCCCAGACCTCCAGCAGCAGGTCGAGATTCTTGCGCTTGTGGCCGAGCGAGCCGACGGTGACCACGAAATCGCCGGCCGGCACCACCGAGCGGTCCGGCGTGCCGTCGAACTCGAACTCGTGGGCGAGCGGCACCACGTCGATGCGCTCGACGGACACGCCCCGCTTCGCCATCTCGCGCTTCACCTCGTCGGCCGTGTAGCGGGAGACGGCGAGGAAGCGCGAGGTTTCGCGGATGAGATTGCCGAACCAGTGCACGAAGGCCGGGTTGGGCGCGGCCTCCTCGTCGGCGGCGACGATGGGAATGAGGTCGTGGATCAGCGTGACGATCTCGACGTCATTTCCGAGCGCGCGCAGGCGCTCGACATGGTTCGGCACCATCCAGGCCATGCCGAGCACCGCCGCGCGGATGCGCTCGCCCGGCGCGATATCGAGCGGGCGCAGCGCCCAGCCGAGCGGCGGACCGCCGGCCGGCACCTTCTCGCGGCGGGCGGCCCGCCAGTTGTTGAAGCGGCGGCGGGCGATGTGCCAGAAGCGGCGCAGCGGCTCGCCGAAATGCCGGGTGCCGATGAACGGCACCGGCACGCCGATCAGCCCGAGCGCGACGCGCAGGTCGGTCGGCCGCGTCCAGGTGTCGTCGGCGAACAGCGCCGGGTCGATGGCGACATAGGCCCGGCGGACCGGATGGTAGAAGGCGAGCGTCACCGGAGCGCCAGCGTCGGCGGCGCTTGCCTCGGCGGCACTGGCATGGCGCGCCAGCCGCACCACCACGCGGATGATGCCGCCGACGCCGCCGCCGCCGCAGATCAGGATCACCACGTCGGTGAGATCGAGAACGATCCGCGCCGGTCCGCCGCCGGCGCGCAGAGAAATGTCGTCAGGCATCGCATGATCCGCGTCCCGCCCCCATGCGGAACGAATCCCCACCGCGTACTTAGCGTCTTATTCCGCCGCGGCGAAGTCGTATTGCTGCGTGCGCCGCGCGCCCCACTCCCGCAGGTTCAGCACGGCGGCGCGCAGCATCTCGCCTTCGGGGGTCAGCCGGTAGCCGACCTGCGGCGGCACGGTGGGATAGACGGTGCGGGCGATCACCCCGTCGGATTCCAGCTCGCGCAGCGCCTTGGAAAGGATGCGCTGCGACACGGTCGGCATGCGCCGCTGCACTTCGCTGAAGCGCAGCTCGCCGCCGAGCAGGTGATAGATCACCCCGCCCTTCCACTTCGCGCCGATGATCTCCAGCGCCGCCTCGACCGGGCAGCCGGTACCGCGGGTATAATTGCTGTGACGCCTCGCCATGGCCGATCTCCGCCGGAACGCCTCCGCCCGAAGCGCCGAATGTAGGGCGCGAATGGCGGCGGCGGAAGGTGCTTACATTTTCGATACCAGCCGACAATTTCGTACGTTCTTGCGTCTTTTCAATGGCTTGCCGACATTCGGCGTCGAAATGCACCATTCGCGCCCGCGCAGGAGACCTGCCATGAAGGCCATCGGCTATATCGATTCGCTGCCCATCGCCGAGGAGCGCGCGCTCTTCGGCTTCGACGCCCCGGCCCCGGTGCCCGGCCCGCGCGACCTCAAGGTCGCGGTGGCGGCCGTCGCGGTCAACCCGGTCGACACCAAGGTGCGCATGCGCCGCGCCGGAACTCCGGAGGCGCCGGTCATCCTCGGCTGGGACGCCGCCGGCACCGTGGAGGCGGTCGGCGCCGAGGTGACGCTGTTCCGCCCCGGCGACCGCGTCTATTACGCTGGCGCGCTGACCCGGCCCGGCACCAATGCCGAATATCATCTCGTCGACGAGCGCATCGTCGGCCACATGCCCGCCTCGCTGGGCTTTGCCGAGGCCGCGGCGCTGCCGCTCACCGCCATCACCGCCTGGGAGGGGCTGTTCGACCGGCTCAGGCTGACGCGGGAGAGCAAGGGGGCGATCCTCATCGTCGGCGCGGCCGGCGGGGTCGGCTCGCTGGCGGTGCAGTTCGCCCGCGCGCTGACCGGGCTCACCGTGGTCGGCACCGCCTCGCGGCCGGAGAGCCGGGAATGGCTGGAGACGCTCGGCGCGCATGTGGTGATCGACCATTCCCGCCCGCTGTCGGACGAGCTGGCGCAGGCCGGGATCGACGGGGCGGACCATGTGTTCAGCCTCACCGCCACCGACCGGCACTGGGAGGAGATCATCAAGGCGCTGAAGCCGCAGGGGCAGGTGGCGCTGATCGACGACCCCGACCTCATCGACGTGCGCATGCTGAAGCAGAAGAGCGCCTCGCTGCACTGGGAGTTCATGTTCGCCCGCTCGATGTTCGAGACGCCCGACATGATCGAGCAGCACCGCCTGCTGGACGAGGTGGCGCGGCTCGTCGACGCCGGCACGGTGCGCACCACGCTCGGCGGGCATTACGGGGCGATCACCGCCGGGAACCTCAAGCGCGCCCATGCGGCGCTGGAGAGCGGCCGCGCCATCGGCAAGATCGTGCTGGAGGGCTGGTGATGGCGGTTCAGGCGACAGCCAGCCCGATCGCCTCGAGATAGGCGAGCACCGCCTCGGCGTCGCCGGCGGGTCCGCACCAGCCGACATATTTGTCCGGCCGCACCAGCATGGCGCCGGGTGCCGGGCCGAAGGCGGCGGCGAACATGCCGGCGGCGTCGTAGAGCAGCGTCGCCCCCGGCGGCTCCTCCAGCCGCGTCTCCCCCGGCGCCACCGCGACGATGCGCAAGGGGATGCGCGCATGGCTGCGCAACCGCTCCGCCAGCGTCTCCAGCGCCGACATCTCGCCCATGCGCGCAGTGGTCAGCAGCACGAATTCCGGCCCGCGCACCGCATCGAACAGGCGGAGCGGGAAGCCGAGCCCATGCCGGCGCAAGCCCTGCACGTCCGGCAGCCGGTCGCCGGGAGCCACCGGGCCGGCGCCGGCGGAATCCGGCGCGGCGGACCGGCTGAGCGGCCCGCCGCGGTAGTTCACCAGCAGCTGGGTGTCGGCGAGCCGGTCCTCCGGCTTGCGCGCGCGGCCGAAATTCATCGTCTGCTCGGTGGTGCGGGCGATCACGCCCTCGGCCACCGGCCGGCGCTCGGCCCCGTAGCTGGCGAGAAGGCCCGCATCGGCCTGCCCGCCAAGCACCAGCGCCAGCTTCCAGCCGAGATTATAGGCGTCCTGGATGCCGGTATTCATGCCCTGCCCGCCGGTCGGCGGGTGGATGTGGCAGGCGTCGCCGGCGATGAAGGCCCTCCCCTCGCCATAGCGGGCGGCGAGCCGCATGGAGATGCGGAAGATCGACGACCAGCGCAGGTCCGAGAGCCGCGCCGGGTCCGGCAATACCCGGTCGGCGACGTCCTGCATGTCGGCCAGGGTCGCGCCCGGCCGGTCGGCCTGGATGCCGTGATCGGTGCCTTGATCGGTGCCTGCGCCCATCGACCAGAGCCGCTCCGGCGCCAGCATGGAAACGCGGTAGCGTCCGCGCTCGGGCAGCGGAATGGCGACGAGGAAGTCCGGCGCGGCATCCGGGATCGGCCTGATGGCGAACAGCGCCCGCGCGCGCGAAAGGTCCCAGTCGATCCGCACGTCGCCGAGCATGAACTCCATCGGAAGGGCCTCGCCCTCGAAGGCGATGCCGAGCGCCCGGCGCACCGCGCTATGGGCGCCGTCGCAGCCGACGACATAGGCAAAGCGCGCCGTCGAACCGTCGGCGAAGGTCGCCGAGACCCCGTCTGCGTCCTGCGCCAGGCCGGCAAGCGCCACCCCGCGCTCCACCTCCACCCCGCAGCCGGCGAGATGGCCGGCGAGGATGCGCTCGGTGGCATATTGCGGCACGCCGAGCTGGGCGTAGGGAAGATCGGAAAACTCGTTCTCGGCATCGCGCGGGGGATAGCCGTGCACGATGGTGCGCAGCCCGTCGAGCCACAGCCCGGCCTCGATCATGTCGCGGGCGAGACCGAGGTCCTCCATCACCTCAAGCGTGCGCGGGGTGACGCCGATGGCCCGGCAATAGGGCGAGGGCCCGGCGAGCTTGTCGACCACGCGCGCCCGCACGCCGTGGCGTGCAAGCACGGCGGCAAGCGTCAGCCCGACCGGGCCGGCGCCGACGATGAGCACATCCTGGAGCACATCCTGGGGGGAGTTCGGCACGGGCATCGCCTCCGCTGGATCGGTCTCCTGGTTAAAAGAGAGCGCGGCCAAAGGCCAGAGCGGACGGCGGGAGGCAAGAGAGACGAGAACGGACGGCGCCGTGGGGGGCGCCGTCCGAAGATCTCAGAAGCCGTTCGTCACTCGGCGGCGACGAAAGCCGGGCGGGCGCGGCCGGAGCGCTCCTGCTTCAAGAGCTCGGCGACGAGGAAGGCCATCTCGATGGCCTGCTCGGCATTGAGCCGCGGGTCGCAATAGGTGTGGTAGCGGTCCTTCAGGTCGGCATCCGAGATCGCCCGCGCGCCGCCGGTGCATTCGGTGACGTTCTTGCCGGTCATCTCCAGATGCACGCCGCCGGCGAAGGTGCCCTCGGCCGCGTGGACGGCGAAGAAGTCCTTCACCTCCTTGAGGATCTGGTCGAACGGCCGGGTCTTGTAGCCCGAGCCGGCCTTGATGGTGTTGCCGTGCATCGGGTCGCACGACCACACCACGGTGCGGCCCTCGCGCTGCACCGCGCGCACCAGCGCCGGCAGGTGGTCGCCCACCTTGTCGGCACCGAAGCGGGCGATCAGCGTCAGCCGGCCGGCCTCGTCCTGCGGGTTCAGCATGTCGATGAGGCGGATGAGCTCGTCCGGCTTCAGCGACGGGCCGCATTTCAGGCCGAGCGGGTTCTTCACGCCGCGGGCATATTCCAGATGCGCATGGTCGGGCTGGCGGGTGCGGTCGCCGATCCAGATCATGTGGCCGGACGTGGCGTACCAGTCGCCGGTGGTGGAATCGACGCGGGTCATCGCCTGCTCGTAGCCGAGCAGCAGCGCCTCGTGGCTGGTGAAGAAATCGGTCGAGCGCATGTCCGGGTTGGTTTCCGGGTCGATGCCGATGGCGCGCATGAAGTCGAGCGCCTCGGTGATGCGGTCGGCCAGCGCCTGGTAGCGGCCGGATTGCGGCGAGTCCTTGATGAAACCCAGCATCCACTGGTGGGCATTGGCGAGATTCGCATAGCCGCCATTGGCGAAGGCGCGCAGCAGGTTCAGCGTCGCCGCCGACTGGCGGTACGCCTCCAGCTGCCGGCGCGGATCGGGGATGCGCCCCTCCGGCGTGAACTCGATGTCGTTGACGATGTCGCCGCGATAGGACGGCAGCTCGACATCGCCGATCTTCTCCATCGGCGCCGAGCGCGGCTTGGCGAACTGGCCGGCGATGCGCCCGACCTTCACCACCGGGGAGGCGCCGGCATAGGTCAGCACCACCGCCATCTGCAGGAAGACGCGGAAGAAATCGCGGATATTGTCGGCCGAATGCTCGGCGAAGCTCTCGGCGCAGTCGCCGCCCTGCAGCAGGAACGCCTCGCCCTTCGCCACCTTGGCGAGCTCGCGCTTCAGCCGGCGGGCCTCGCCAGCGAAGACCAGCGGCGGAAACGAAGCAAGCTGACGCTCCACCGCGGCAAGCGCCGCAGCGTCCGGATAATCCGGGACCTGCTGAATGGGCTTGGCCCTCCAGCTATCCGGCGTCCAGCGTTCAGACATGTCTGCCTCCTCATACGGCAAATTCGCGCGGGCTGTTTTCTCCTTTCCCGCGCGGAAAGGCCGGCCTTATACACCCAAGCGCGCGGCCAATGCCAGAGCACCCGCGCCGTCGCCCGATTGCAGCGGCGCCCACCGAACGGCTCGGCTCCCTCTCCCGACGGGGAGAGGGAAGAAGGCAGCCGCTCAGATCGCCGGCGTCGATTCGGCGGATTGCTCCGGCAGCAGTTGGTCGCTCGACGCGTGCCGGGTGCGCAGCGTCACCAGCTCCTCCGCCGCGCTGGGATGCAGCGCCAGCGTGCGGTCGAAATCCGCCTTGGTGCCGCCCATGGTCATGACGATGCCGACGATCTGGATCATCTCCGCCGAGGCCTCGCCCATCAGGTGCACGCCGATCACCCTGTCGTCCTTCTGGTCGACCACCAGCTTCATGAAGGTGCGGGTGGCGCGGCCCGACAGCGTCGCCTTCATCGGGCGGAAATCGGTCTTGTAGATGTCGACGCGGCGGCCCTGCGCGCGCGCCTGCGCCTCGGTGAGGCCGGCGACGCCGATCTCCGGCTCGGTGAACACCGCGGTCGGCACCAGCGAATGGTCGACCGTCCACGGCTTGCCGCCGAACACCGTGTCGGCGAAGGCGTGCCCCTCGCGGATGGCGACCGGGGTCAGCTGCACCCGGTCGGTCACGTCGCCCACCGCGTAGATCGAGGGCACATTGGTGCGCGAGCCGGCATCGACCTTGATGGCGCCGTTCCCGCCGATCTCGACCCCGACGGCCTCCAGCCCGATGCCGGCGGAGTTCGGCGAGCGGCCGATGGCGAGCATCACCTGCTCGGCGATGATCTCCCGCCCGTCATGCAGGCTCACCCGGCGCCCGTCGCGGCACGGGGCGATGGCGTCGATGGTGGCGCCGAGCTCCACCGCGATGCCGTTGGCGCGCATCTCGGCGACGAGGCGCTCGGCGACCTCGTCCTCGAAGCCGCGCAGCAGCCTGAGGCCGCGATGCACCACCGTGACCTTCGAGCCGAGGCCGGCGAACAGGCAGGCGAATTCGAGCGCGATATAGCCGGCGCCCTGGATGACGATGCTCTTGGGCAAATGGCCGAGATGGAACGCCTCATTGGAGGTGATGGCGAGTTCGCGGCCGGGGATGGCCGGCCCGAGATTGGGCCGCCCGCCGGTGGCGATCAGGATGTTGCGGGCGACCACCAGCGTGCCGTCGGCGAGGCGCACCTCGTTCGGCCCCTCCACCACCGCGCGCTGCGGCACGATTTCCACGCCCGAACGCTCCAGATTGGCGCGATAGGCGCCCTCCAGCCGGGCGATCTCCCGGTCCTTGTTGGCGATCAGCGTCGGCCAGTCGAAGCGCGCGCCCTCCACGCTCCAGCCGAAGCCGGCGGCGTCCTCGAATTCATGGGCGAAGCGGGAGGCGTAGACGAGCAGCTTCTTGGGCACGCAGCCGCGGATGACGCAGGTGCCGCCGACGCGGTATTCCTCGGCGACCTTCACCTTGGCGCCATAGCCGGCGGAAATGCGGGCGGCGCGCGTGCCGCCGGAACCCGCCCCGATCACGAACAGATCGACGTCGTAACTGGTCATGGCGCGGCTCCCGGCCCGTGGCGCCGCCCCTTGCGACGCCGTTGCTGGATGTCGCCCCGCTTCCCGCCGACGTCAAGCCGGCGCATGGCTGATCGTCGGCTTTCTCATCCTTCCGTGGAACTCGACACGACCCCGGCGGCGCACTAGCTTCGCGCTACGGTAAAGGGGCGGGATAAGCCTCGGGCACGTCGCTCTCCTGAGCCAAAAAATGCGGAGGAAACCAATGTCCAAGATGTTTCGCGGTGTCGTCGTCGCTGCCGCGCTCGCCAGCCTCGTCCCGATGAGCGGCGCCAACGCCCAGGTGAGCGAGCTGAAGATCATGGCGCCCGCCGCCCCCGGCGGCGGCTGGGACCAGACCGCCCGCTCGATGCAGCACGCGCTGCAGACCGAGAAGCTGGTCTCCAACGTCCAGGTCGCCAACGTGCCCGGCGCCGGCGGCACCATCGGCCTCGCCCAGTTCGTCAATACCAGCAAGGGCGACCCCAGCGCGCTGATCGTCGGCGGCTATGTCATGGTCGGCGCCATCATCACCAACAAGTCGCCGGTCAATCTCTCGCAGGTCACCCCCATCGCCCGCCTCACCGGCGAGTATGAGGCGATCGCCGTGCCGGCCTCCTCGCCGCTGAAGACGATGGCCGACCTCGTCGCCGCTCTGAAGGCCGATCCGCAGAAGGTCTCCTGGGCGGGCGGCTCGGCGGGCGGCACCGACCATATCGCCGCCGGCCTGATCATGAAGTCGCTCGGCGTCGACCCGAAGAAGCTCAACTACATCGCCTTCTCCGGCGGCGGCGAATCGCTCGCCTCCATCCTTGGCGGCAAGGTGACGGTCGGCATCTCCAGCCTTTCCGAGTTCGACGCCCAGGCCAAGGCCGGCAAGCTGCGCATCCTCGGCGTCTCCAGCGCCGCCCGCCTGCCCGAGGCGAAGGACGTGCCGACCCTCAAGGAATCCGGCGTCAACGTCGAGATCCAGAACTGGCGCATGGTCGCCGCCGCCCCCGGCATCTCGCCGGAGCAGAAGAAGGCGATCACCGAGACCATCGAGAAGATGGCCAAGTCCAAGACCTGGACCGACCTGCTAGCGCAGAAGGGCTGGGCCGACACCTTCCTCGCCGGCGAGGCGTTCGACAAGCAGCTGGCCCTCGACATCGCCAACACCACGACCATCCTGAAGGAGATCGGTCTCGCCCAGTGAGCGCGACCGCCTGAGGCCGGCGGCACAGGCCGCCCGCCCGCCGCTCCCTCCCCGCCCGGACGCCTCGTGCGCCCGGGCGTTTGCTTAGCCGCCCCATGGCCGCCCGATAGCCGCCCGACAACCGCCCCATGCCACGCCTTGGCCCGCACCCGGCCCCGTACGCGACCTGCACCCGAGGTCGCTGCCCGGCCCGTGCCCGCCTCCTGAAACGCGCCGGACGCCCCTGCCGGGCCGCGCCGGCTTCTGCCCCATCCCCGATGCGCCTTGTCCATGAGAGGCACCCGATGTCCCATCCGAACCCCGTTCCGTCCCGGTCGAAGCCGGACAAGGCCCTCTTCGTCATCGCCTTCGCGCTGGCCGTGCTGGCCGCCGTCATCGGCTGGGATGCGTGGCGGCTGGCGTCCATCCCCTCCTATTCGTCGGTCGGGCCGGCCGCCTTCCCGACCCTCATCGCCGCCGGCCTCGCCCTGCTCGCCATCGCCAATCTGTTCGAGGCGATGAAGGGCATCGAGGAGGCGCGCCCGCGCGACGAGATCCGCCCCATCGCCTGGGTGCTCGCCGGGCTGATCGGGCAGATCGCGCTGCTGCCCTTCCTCGGCTTCTCCATCGCCACCGGCTGGCTGTTCGCCGCCACGGCGAAGGGTTTCGGCCGCGGCCCGATCTGGGCGCATTTCCTCGCCGGCACGGTGATGTGCTTCGTCATCTACATCGTCTTCGCCAAGGGCCTCCAGCTGTCGCTGCCGGCCGGCCCGCTCGAGCGGCTGTTCTAAGGGTTCCCTGTCATGGAAACATTTGCCGCTCTCGGCCA
This sequence comes from Ancylobacter sp. GW821-FHT10E12, assembly GCF_058809335.1. Lineage (NCBI taxonomy): Bacteria > Pseudomonadati > Pseudomonadota > Alphaproteobacteria > Hyphomicrobiales > Xanthobacteraceae > Ancylobacter > Ancylobacter sp. GW821-FHT10E12. The sequence goes on from NZ_JBXASN010000012.1 coordinate 85,280, forward strand.
GGGTGTTCTCGTCGCGCTGCAGCCGATGAACCTGGTCTTCGCCTTCTTCGGCGTGATGCTCGGCACCGCCGTCGGCGTGCTGCCCGGCATCGGGCCGGCGCTCACGGTGGCGCTGCTGCTGCCCATCACCTTCAAGCTCGACCCGGCCGGCTCGCTGATCATGTTCGCCGGTATCTATTATGGCGGCATGTATGGCGGCTCCACCGCCTCGATCCTGCTCAACACGCCGGGTGAGAGCTCCTCGATCGTCACCGCGCTGGAAGGCAACAAGATGGCCCGCGCCGGGCGCGGCGGGCCGGCGCTCGCCACCGCCGCCATCGGCTCCTTCGTCGCCGGCACCATCGCCACCATCGGCCTGGCGCTGATCGCGCCGACCATCGTCGACATCGCCATCTCCTTCGGGCCGGAGGATTATTTTGCGCTGATGATCCTCGCCTTCACCACGGTGTCGGCGGCGTTCGGCTCCTCGGTGACGCGCGGGCTCACCAGCCTGTTCATCGGCCTCGCGCTCGGCCTGATCGGCATCGACCTGCAGAGCGGCCAGGCGCGCCTCTCCTTCGGCGTGCCGGACCTGCTCGACGGCGTCGAGGTGACGACGCTGGCGGTGGCGCTGTTCGCCATCGGCGAGACGCTGTCGGTGGCCGCCGCCGGCGCGCGGGCGGACGAGATCATCGAGCCGGTGCGCGGCTCGGTGTTCATGAACCGGGAGGACTGGAAGCGCTCGTGGAAGCCATGGCTGCGCGGCACCTTCCTCGGCTTCCCCATCGGCGCCATGCCGGCGGGCGGCGCCGAGATCCCGACCTTCCTGTCCTATGCCCTGGAAAAGCGGCTGTGCAGGAAGCCGGACGAGTTCGGCAACGGCGCCATCGAAGGCGTCGCCGGGCCGGAGGCGGCCAATAACGCGGCCGCCGCCGGCGTGCTGGTGCCCCTCCTCACCCTCGGCCTGCCGACCTCGGCGACGGCGGCGATCATGCTGGCCGGCTTCCAGCAATATGGGCTGAACCCCGGCCCGCTCTTGTTCGCCACCAACCCGGACCTGGTCTGGGGCCTGATCGCCTCGCTGTTCATCGCCAATATCATGCTGCTGATCCTCAACCTGCCGCTGGTCGGCATCTGGGTGCGGCTGCTGGCGATCCCGCGGCCGTGGCTCTATGGCGGCATCCTCGTCTTCGCGACGCTCGGTACGCTCGGCGCCAACCCGTCGCTGGTCGAGCTCGGCATGCTGCTGATCTTCGGCCTGCTCGGCTATGTGCTGCGCCGCTACGACTATCCCATCGCCCCGGTGGTGGTCGGGCTGATCCTCGGCCCGCTGGCCGAGCAGCAGCTGCGCCGGGCGCTCGCCATCAGCGTCGGCGACCCGCTGGTGCTGTTCCAGAGCCCGATCGCCGCGACGCTCTATGCGCTGGCGGCGCTGGCGCTGTTCGGGCCGCTGCTGTTCTATCTCCTCACCGGCCGCAAGGCCCCGGTGGGCGCCGACGAGGACTGAGCCCGCTTCCGCCGCACCATGGGATGCCCGGCCTCGCGCCGGGCATTTCCGTTTCAGAACAGGCTGAGCTGCGCGGCAGCCGGCCGCGCCGTCTCCCGCTCTTCCGCTTCGGGGGGATCCGCCTTCGCCGGTCCCCGCGCGACGATGGCGAGCCCGTCGTCGGGCAATGGCCTTTGCAGCGCACGCGCCTCGTCCCAGGGGGCGCGCAGCCACGCCTCGCGCTCCTCCCGCGTCGTGAGGATCACCGGCATCGCCCTGGGATGGATGGACGCCACCACGGCATTCGGCTCGCAGGTGAGGAAGCCGAACAGTTCGTGCCGCCCCTCCACCGGCTCGGCCCTTGTGCCGCGCCGGCCGTGCCACGGCGTCCACAGCCCGGCGAAGAAGGCGAGCGGGCGCGAGGCGTCGCCGGCGAACCAGACCAGATCCCGGCGTCCCGTGGCCGGATCGGGCGCCGGCGCGTATTCGGAGAAGCTGGTGAACGGCACCAGGCAGCGATGCGCCGGCCCGAGCCATGTTCGCCAGTGCGGCGAGGCGAGGTTGCGGATATTGGTGACCGGCGGACCGCCAAGGGACACGGGCGGCGGCATGCCCCAGCGGGCGCGGACGAGCTCGCGCGTGCCGTCCGCCGCCATCCGCACGATGGGCGCCGGCTGGTCGGGAAAGATCCCCGGCTGCGGCGGCATGTTGCCGGCGAGATTGTCGAGCGTGCCGATGAGATCGGCGATCGCCTGCGCATTGGTCCTGAGGCTGTAGAGATTGCACATGGGGCCAGCCTAGCGGGTGCGGGCGGCCGATCAACCGCGCCGGGCGCCTCGCGCACAGCCTTGGCGGCATCGCCACCGGCCGCGGCGACGGCACGGACCGGGCAGCGAGATCGTCCTGCGACAGGATGCGCCAAGAGGGCCGTCGATTCCGGGTCGGTTTGTATTGCCGCCTCTTCGACCGGGCGTATAGGCTCCCCCCATAACCTTTACGAAGAGTGCGCAATGACGTTGTGGAAGGCCCGTAGCCCGGTAACGCTCGCTCGCACGCGCAGGGCCGGGGAACAGACGTCGCTCGGGGACGGCACGCCGAGCCGCCATCCGGGAGATCGAGCCCCCTGCCCGGCCCGGCGGCGGGGCACGACGTGTCGTTTCCACCTCCGCCGGCAGGCCCCCGCCGGCAAGCCGGCGAAAGGGTAGCGATGCGGTTTCAGCCCATCGTCTCGCCATGCGCCATCGCCGGGCCGGTCGCGCTGCACGTGCTGTAGATCAATTGGAGCCAGAAACCGTCTCATGAACGTCCCTGAATCGGAAAACGACAACCCGGCGGCATCGGGGCAGCCGCCGGCTTCTGCGCCGGATGACGCCGGGTCGATCCTGGCGACGCTGTTCAACGCGCATCTCGCCCAGGTCGAGACAAGGCTGGATGCCTGGGGCGCGCTGCTGAAACAGAACGTGGTGGCACCGGCCGGATCCGCTCCTCCGGCGACGGAGGCAGAACCCGCCGGTCCGTCGCCGCGTCCGGCCCTGCAGCTGACCAAGCTGCTGTCCTACGATCTGGCGAAGGGGTGGGACGGCTGGAGCCGCCACCGATCGGTAAGGCTGCATGACGGCGGCATTATCGAACTCGACCAGGCCGACGGCGCACCGGGGATCGCATCCTCCCCCATCCCCGTGCCCTGCCACCGCCCGCTGCGCATCCGCGTGAATCTGGCGGAGCCGGCGGGAAGCAACCTGCGACCGATGCTGCTTGTGTTCGATGAAGCGGGTACTCAATGGGGACCCCGGCTGCCTTGCGGCAATGGCGTCACCGAGCATCTCATCTTCGTTCCGGCGCGGATTCCGCGCATCTGCCTCCAGCTCGTGGCGACCGGGCCCAAGATGGGCGCCCGCCTTGCCGTCCGGTCTATCGAGATCGCCGCGGTCGATGTGGACAGCCATCAGGCACGGACGCGCCACGATCTGGGCGAGCCGGTGATCGCTTCCCTCGCCTCGATCCCCCAACGGCGGACGATGCTCGCCGATGCCGTGGCCTGCCTGCTGCCGCAATGCGACATCGTCCGGGTATTCCTGAACGATTATCCCGACGTCCCCGGCTTCCTGATCCATCCCCGGATAGAGATCCGCCGCTCGCAGGACTGGGACGACAAGGGCGATGCGGGAAAGTTCGGCTGGATCGATGTCCAGGACGAGCCGGGCTATCGCGTCGTCGTCGACGACGATCTCGTCTACCCGCTCGACTATGTTGAAAAATCGGTCGCCGCCCTGCGACGCTACTCCAATCATGCCTTTGTCGGCTTGCATGGGTCCTTGCTGCAGCAGCCGCTCAAGAACTTTTACGAGCCGGTCTCCCGCAACGTCTTCTACTTTGCTCTCGAACTGCTCCACGACCGCACGGTGCATGCACTGGGCACCAACGCATTCTGCTACCACAGCAGCAAACTGGATCTGCGATGGGCCGATTTTGCCCACCGCAACATGGCCGACGTGTTCGTCGCCCTGTATGCCCAGCGGCAGAAGATTCCGATGATCGCCATGGCACGCCGTCGGCGCTGGGTGCAGCAGAACGAGCAGGAGGGCGGCTTCGAAACGATCTACAAATCGTCTCTCAACGCGACCCGATCGCAGTTCGACACCTCCCTGGTACAGACCGGCCTCATCCGCCACGCCTGGCCGTTGACGCTGCAGCCCACGGCTCGCCCGAAGATCGTCTTCTGCCTGCTCGCCTCCACGCTGGACGAGACGAAGGAAGCGCTGGAAGCATGGCTTGCCCATGCCTCCACCGACTACGACTGGGCGCTGATCATCTGTTCGATCACGCAGGATCCGCAACTACAGGCGTGGATCAAGGCGCTAAGCATTCACCAGGAGGTGCATCTCCTGCATGATCTGCGCCGATCGCCCAACACGCGGCTCGGACAAGCGATCGATTTGGCGCGGCAACTCGGCGGTCAGTTCTTTTGCCTTGCCACGGATGAATTGCGCGTGGCCGGCGGCATGTGGATCGACTCCGTGCTGGAGGCGTCGAAACGCTTCGAAAACGCCGCAACGTTCGGGCACCGCGGCACGGACGGCACCATCCAGCTCAGCCAGCGACCACTGGATGGCCATGGCCGGTTGCCGGTCATCGCCATCGCGGCGGCGCCGCTGGTGGCCGCGGTCGGCGATGTCGACCAGCGCCCTGAAACCCCGGCCGCGCTTGGCGACTGGCTCGTCCGCCTGTCCCTGGCGCAATCGGCTGGATCTTCCGGCGCGGCGTCGACCCTGCCCGAGATAGCGGCGGATCTCGGCGCGTCGGCGGCATCTGCGTTGCCCGCTTCCCTCCTGCTCGACAGGCACGCATTGCGGCCGAAGATCGGCTGGAGCCGCATCACCGCTCCGGCCATCGTGGACCGCAGCATAAACGGCACGTTCCAGCGCGTTTGCGTCATCAATCTCGATCGCAGGCCCGATCGCTGGGACGCAGTGCAGCGGCGCCTGTCCCGCGCGGGAATCGCTGCCGAGCGGATTTCAGCGATCGACGGCCGGTCGCCCGAGATCGCGGCGGCGTTCGAGGCCTATTCGTCGCTGCCGCTGGCGAGCACGCCTGTTGCGGTGCGGCCGGTCAGGTCCTCGTGGCAGTTCTATCGCGACTATGACAGCCAGGTCGCCCGCGTGGCCTATGAAGAGCAGCGCGCCAAACGCAAGGCCATCGCCTCGGCCGGCGCCTGGGCCTATCTCGCGACCTGGCAGACGATCCTGGAGCATGCCATTGCCGACCGGGTCGAGACGTTGATGGTCTTCGATGATGACGTGGCTTTTCACCAAAATGTAAAAAGACTATTCGCCGCCGCCTTCGACGAGCTTCCGAAGGACTGGATGGTCATGCAGCTGGGCACGCTGCAGTACAACTGGGATTCGAAGTGGATCAAACCGGCCGGAAAATACCTCTACCGGACCGACGGCTCCGCCATAGGCTCGCATGCCGTTGGCCTGCGTTTCGACAGCTTTGCCTTTTTGCTGGAGCTTGTGAAGCGGCGCGACTTGCCCTTCGACGTCGGGCCACTGTCCGCCCTGACCTTCGCCTATAAGGAGCGTTGCTTTGTCATCAGGCCGAACGCCGCCATTCAGGTGCTGAAGGACAGCGATATCGGCACCTCGGAATTCCAGAAAATCCGTACATTGGAAAGCGTGGCGCAGACCTATCGCTGGTATCTGCCGGACTATGACATGTAGCCTCAAGGCTCATCGGCCCGCCGGCAGGACGGCGAAGGTTGCAGGGCGACCCGGACCGCCATGCCCCTCGGGGCAGAGCCGCATTCGGATGCACGGCCGGATAAAGGATATTCATGTTTTATGGAAAAATTCATGAAAACCATAAATCTCCGAAATGCCGAATGCTATGACGTCCTTCACGAGCACATAAGAAAGACGTGCGAAGGAAAAATTGCGATTTATGTTCCGAATACCGGAAACTGGGGCGATGCCCTTATTCATACCGGCACGACCCAGTTTTTCTTTCACCGGAATCTCGACGTCAAGATCACACCGCGCAGAACCCTGTCCGATATAGCAGACAATCTTCTCAAGATTGGCTACCGCATGAATGACTGCGTGATCCTAGCGGGCGGCGGCGGGGCATGGTGCAAGAACTGGCCGGGATCTCGCGATTTCGTTGCAAAGATGATGAAAATTGCTTCTCACGTTATCGTTCTTCCTACAACCTATGAACTTTCTCCAATATCGAATGACGACGGACGAGTGACTTATTTTTGCCGCGACGAATTTTGCAGCAAAACCACCAATCCATTTTCGATATTCTGCCATGACATGGCGTTTTATCTGGACATCGATCTTGGAGAAGGCAAAGCTCATAGCCCGTTTGGATATTTCTTCCGCACGGACAAGGAACGGCATCCAGATGCATTGCCTTTTGGCAACGGGTTCGACATCAGCAGCCTGGCCAACGAAATGAAGGACATCGTTCCATTTTTCAAGATCGTGTCAGGATATTCCAAGATTTTCACCGATCGGATGCATGTCGGAATCGCAGCCTCCCTTCTTGGTATAGACACGGAACTGTTCCCTGGAAATTATCGGAAGATTCAGGATCTGTTTCACAGTTCCATCAAAGACAATTATAAGAACATCGATCTTCTGGAATGGAAAACCCGCGCAGACGATCACGCATCTTGATTATCGGAATTTCTCGATCTTTCATCTGCATGATTGCGGCATGAAACGCCATTCGACCTGAACCCGGCGCATTGATCGTTCGGTGCCAGAGTTTCCCGCGTCGCGGCTTCCTAGCCGGGAGGCGCGGCGGACGGCAAAGGCGCCGGGAGCAGGCGCCGCCTCACCGCGGGGCGGCCCGTCGCGCAGGGGCGCACCCGAGGGATGCGCTACCCGCGGGTCTGCGGAACAGGCTCGGTCATTGGAAACGACGGCGATGGTGGGCGATGCAGGGATTGAACCTGCGACCCCTCCCGTGTGAAGGGACGGAACCGCAGTCTAGGCCGGGATTCCTTTTTCTCGCCGCATCTACTGAAACCCTTTAATCTCAAGCACCTGTAGGCTATACCCGTCTCCGGGCATATCGTCCAGCGGCGCCGAAAGGCGGGCTGATACGTTACCCCAGAGTTACCCGGGAGGTGCTAGGGTGAAGAAGAAGCTGACTGAGATGGGGGTCCAGAAGATCGCGCCGGAGCCGGGCCAGAGGCTGGAGGTGTTCGACCTCGCGATGCCCGGCCTCGCCCTCCGCGTGACCGAGAAGGGGAGCAAGAGCTGGTCGGTGATGTACCGGGTCGCCGGGCGTGGCGAGGGCGGGAAGCGCGGGCCGCTGCGCCGGATGACGCTGGGCTCCTACCCGCTGATTGACCTGTCGGCAGCCCGCGAGCGGGCGCGCTCGGCGCTCGCCCTCGCCGACCGGGGTGACGATCCCGCCGACCAGCACCGCAGCGAGGTCCGCCAGAAGGGCGAGCGCGTCTTTGACCTCGTGTGCGAGACATTCATCGAGCGGTACGCCAAGACCCACACGGTGAAGTGGCGGGACACCGAGAAGCTGTTCGAGAACCATGTGCTGCCGACATGGCGGGGAGTGCCGATAACCGACATCGACCGGCCGGCGGTGCATGAGCTGCTCGACAAGGTCGAGAAGGAGCGCGGCGTGAGCCTCGCGCGCGAGGTCCGAAAGCACGTGACCAAGCTGTTTAACTGGGCTGCCGACCGGGGCCTAATCCCGGCGAGCCCGATGGCTGGGATGCGCCGGCCCAACCTCGCCTACGCGGCGCGCGAGCGGGTGCTGACGATGGAGGAGCTGCGGGCGGTCTGGGACGCGGCCGGCAAGATGAACTACCCCTTCGGCTCGATGGTCCGGCTGCTGATCCTGACGGCACAGCGGCGGGCCGAGGTCGCCCAGCTACAGCGCGGATGGCGGTTGCCCGAGATGGATGCCTTTGAGGTCCCGGCGAGCCACTACAAGACCGACCGGCCGCAGGTGGTGCCGCTGTCGCCGCCGGCCCTCGCCATCGTGGACGCGCTGCCGGTCTGGAGTGGGGGTGACTTCCTCCTCTCGACAACCGCCGGCCGGCGGCCCGTCTCCGGCTTCTCCAAGGCCAAGGCCCGGCTGGACAAGCTGTCGGGCGTCGAGGACTGGACGCTGCATGACCTCCGGCGCTCGGCCGCGACGCACATGGCGCGGCTCGGCGTGCCGCAGGAGCACATAGAGCGTGTGCTCGGCCATGTCCTCGACGGTGTCGCCGGCATCTACAACCGATACAATTACCTCGACGAGAAGCGCGCGGCGCTGGTGCGGTGGGGGCAGGAGTGGAGCTGAACGTCGACAAGCGGCCGACCAAGCAACGGCGGAAGCGGAAGCGGAAGCTCTTGTTGGCGGACAAGGCCGAGCAGAAGCGGAAGCGGGAGCGGAAGCTATTGCTCTTGTCGGCGGCGGCCGAGGCCGAACGTGAACAAGAGCGGGAGCAGAAGCTCTTGGTGCTGCCGGCTTCGGCCAAAGCCGAAGCCGAACGAGAGCGGAAGCTCTCGCTGCTGGCGGCAGAAGAAGTGCAGAAGCTCTGGCAGGCCTTGGCTGAGGCTGAAGGCGGAGCCGAGCGAGAGCAGAAGCGGAAGCTCCTTTTTGCGGCGGTCGCGGCCCAATCCGAACATGAGCGGAAGTTCCGGCAAGCTGTGGCCGATGGCGAGCAAAAGCTCTTGCTGGAGGCGGCCAAAGCCGGTGCCGAGGAAAAGCGGAAGCTCCTGTTGGCGGCAGTTGAAGCCGGAGCCCAACAGGAACGCAGGCTCTTGCTGGCGAGGGTCGAAGGTAAGCGCAGGAGCCTCGGTGATGACCAAGCGCGCGGGCTCCGGGCGGAGTTCGGCAAGGACGGTGTCGCCGCCATTGAGGCCCTGAGGAACGCTTGGGAGCGTGCCCCGCTTTCCCTCCGTGCCCTCGTCGCCGACGAGATGCTGGCGAGGGTCGAGAGCCGGCTGCCGGTCGAGCTGGGCTTTGAAGCCGAGCCTCCCTTCCGGGATGATCTGGCACACAGCCTGTTCGACCTCTCGCTGGTGCTCGACGACATCCGGGCCATGCTCCGGCTGCCCGGCCGCCCGAGTGAACACGAGAACGCCCTCGCCGAAGCTGCTGTAGAGATGTGGTGGCAGGCCGGAGGTGAGTTCGCGGTGGGGCGGCGTGATGAACCCTCCGAAATGAGCCGCTTTGTGCGAGACGTCTTTCTGAAGTATTTGTGGCAGAATTACTCTGACACGGCGGTCTTTAAGACCGACGATGCCAAGAAACAGCGGGCGCAGTACGATGCAGTCTCTACCCTAGAGCGGCTGGTGGCACTGGGCGTCTTCGAGAAGCGCCCCCGAAAGACACCGGCAGGTTAGGAGACGCTCCCCGGCCGGACCGGGGCGTGTTTCGGAATTTCGGCGGACGGCGATATCGGCGAGGCTCCCCGCAGTTAACCGAGGAGCCGCACATGCTGAACCCTGACACCCTCCTGACCATCGGCGAGGTCGCCGAGCGCACCCGCCTTTCCAAGCCGACCATCTACAAGATGGTGCGGCGCGGGGACTTTCCCCGCCAGCTCCACCTCTCCGCCAACAAGGTCGCTTGGCTGGAGCGCGAGGTCGCCGCTTGGGTCGCCGGGCGCGCCGAGGCGCGGCGCGCCTGAGCAACAACGGATCGCGGGCCGGACGGGGTTTCGCCGCCCTGCCGGCAGCGGTAGCGTACGCAATTGGACTATGAAACCGCGCCGGCTGGCTGGGACGTGCCGCGCGCGGGGAGCGCCCGATGCAGGGCGCGGGGCAACCCAGCGGGCGCGCTTGCGCCGACGCCCTGTCGCCAACCGGCCGCCTGCCTCTGGCGGCCCCCTTGGTGAAAGTCCATGGACCAGAAGACGATTGACGCAATCGCCGAGGCGGTCGCCGCGCGCATCCTGCCGCGCTGGCGCGTCCCGGTGACGCCCGAGTACCTGACCACCGAGCAGGTTTCCCAGATGACCGGCATCTCGCCCAAGGCGCTCGAGGAGTACCGCGCCACCGGAGCCGGTGCGCCCTTCCTGAAGGTCGGCCGGGCTGTCCGCTACCGCGCCGCTGACGTGCGTGCGTGGATGGAGGCGATGGCGTGATGGAGGAGGAGATGAGGGGGACCGCCCCCGACGCCGCTGGGACGGCCGCCGGGGGCGAGAAGGAGAGCTTCGGTCACCACCTTAGCACCCCTAAGGTAGTGGCCTCCGCTGTCCCGGTCGAGGGCGAAGGCTTGGCGCCGAAGCCGGACATTGATGCGTCCGTGCGGTTCCTCCGGGCGTGGCGTGCCGATGGACCATGGGTGCTGACGGCGATCATCCCGGATGGTTCGACCGAGACCAAGACCTTCTCGCCCGAGCGGGAGTCCGAGATGCGTGCGTGGCTCGTGCGGTGGGCCGGCAAGCGGAACCTCTACTTCATGGTCAATGATGCCTTCCGACCGCTCACCAAGAAGGCTAAAAAGGCGGACATCGCCGCCGCACGTGCCCTGCATGTCGATGTCGACCCCCGGCACGGCGAGCCGCTCGACAGGGAGCGAGAGCGTGCCGAGCGCCTGCTGCGTGCGTACGATCCGCCGCCCAGCATCATCATCGACAGCGGCGGCGGCTTTCAGGCCTTCTGGCTGCTTGCCGAGGCGGTGCCGCTGCCGGGCGAGACCGGAGACGAGGAGCGGCACCTGCCGGTCGAGCGCCGCAACCTTGCGATTGAGGTCGCGTTGCAGGCTGACGCTTGCCACAACATTGACCGCATCATGCGTCTGCCGGGCACTATCAACGTCCCCGGCGACAAGAAGCGCGAGAAGGGCCGAAAGCCGGCGCTCGCCCGCGTCGTGGCCGAGGACTGGGGCCGCCGGTACCGGCTGGAGGAATTCCCGGCCACGCCGGGATCGCCAGCCGGCAGTGCCCGCTCGACAGCGGGCGGCGCGCCGGGCCGCGTCGAGATTTCCGGCGACCTGCCCCGGCTCGACAGCCTCGACGATCTGCCAGCGGCGGTTTCGACCCGCACCAAGGCGCTGATCCAGAACGGCGACGATCCCGACGACCCGACCCGGTATCCCTCGCGGTCCGAGGCGCTGTTCGCCGTGCTGACCGAGATGGTGCGGGCCGGCTGCACCGACGACCAGATGGCGGCGGTGATCCTCGATCCCGACTTTGTCATCTCCGGCCATGTCCTCGACCAACCGAAGCCGCAGCGGTATGCGGCGCGGCAGATCGAACGGGCGCGCGAGGTCGCCCACGAGCCCGAGCTGGCCGAGCTGAACCTCCGCCATGTCGTCCTCATGAACGAGCAGGGGAAGACGCGGGTGCTGGAGTTCGTGCCGGCGCCCAGCGGGATGAAGGGCGAGCTTCGCAACGTCGTGACGCTCCAGAGCTTCGACGACTTCCGAAACCGATACATGAACCGGCAGGTGGAGGTCGCGAGGGACAAGGAGGGAAACCCGGTGCGGAAGCCGCTCGGCGAGGCGTGGCTCCGGTGGCCGCACCGCCGCCAGAGCCACTCGCTCGTCTTCGCGCCCGGCGAGGGCGAGGAGGTTGGCGAGCAGATGAACCTGTGGCGCGGCTTCGGTGTCGTGCCGAAGGCCGGCGGGTGGCCGCTGATGCGCGCGCACATCCACGACGTGCTCGCCGGTGGCGACGAGGCTGCGGCCGAGTACATCGTGCGGTGGGCCGCCTTCGCCGTCCAGCAGCCGGCGGTGCCGGCCGAGGTCGCGCTGGTTTTCCGGGGCAGGAAGGGCACCGGCAAGGGCCTGTTCGCCCGGGCGATGGCGGGGATGTTCGGCCAGCATGGCCTGCACATCGGCGGTGGCCGGCTGCTGACCAGCCGGTTTAACCTCCACCTGCGCGACTGCTGCCTGCTTTTTGCCGATGAGGTGGAGTGGCGCGGCGACCGCGAGGCCGAGGCGGCGCTGAAGCTGATGGTGACGGAGCCAACGCTCCAGATCGAGGGAAAGGGCACCAACTCCTTCCAGTCGCCGAACCACCTCCACATCGTGATGTCGAGCAACGAGGACTGGGTGGTGCCGGCCTCCATTGACGAGCGCCGCTTCGCCGCGTTCTCGGTGTCCGACGCCCGGAAGGGGGACAAGGCCTACTTCTCCGCCCTCGTTGAGGAAATGGAGAATGGCGGGCTGGCGGCGATGTTGCACGACCTGCTGGCGATGGACCTCGACGGCTGGCACCCGCGCTGGAACGTCCCGCAGACCGGCGAGCTGATGGCCCAGAAGATGGCGAGCCTGAGCGGCGCGGCGGCGGTGGTGCATGAGCTGCTGATGCGTGGCGAGACGCCGCCGGTCGAGCGCGAGGACGGTCGGTGGCCGACGCTGCATGATGGGCAGCGCGTGTTCCTGCCGATTGGCGACCTGCTGACATGGGCGGTCGCGCGGCGGTTGGTGAGCGAGGTGAAGCCGGGCCTGAGCGAGCGGATCGCCCATGAGCTGAAGCAGGCAGGCGGCGAGGCCGGCCGTGTGCGCGTGCATAGCAGGCAGGCGCGGGGGTGGTGGATGCCGCCCCTGCCCGAGGCGCGGCGGAGCTGGGCGCAGGCTCGCGGGCTGGTGGTCGAGTGGGGCGAGGACGGCGTGGCGGCTTGGGACGTCGTGTGCCTGCCGGGCGATGACGTCCCGTTCTAGGCGTCTCGCTGCTCGAACCGTCTCGCGACCGTCTCGGCGCTAAGTGTCTGGTGCCGTGGAAGAAAAGTGGTTCGCGAGACGGTTAGACGGTTAGCCGGGGGTTCCCGCTTTCCCGGTGCCGGGCACCCGAGGGGCGGCCGAGCGGCGGCTTGCCCACGGCTCCGGCACCGGGACGCTTTCTGCCGTCTAACCGTCTAACCGTCTTATAGAAGAAGAAAGAGTAAGGCGAGCAAGAGGTTAGGGGCGAGACGGTTCCGAGACGGTTCTCCCGCCCGGTCGGAAACCGTCTCGCGGTTCCCTCGCCGATGTCTTTGGGCATAGTGCCACGCAACACCACGCATCGACCTGCCAAAAAGGGCGCGCCGGCCGGCCGTTGGTGCCTGCCGGATGGCAGCCGGGGCCTCGGCAACAAGATCGGCGGCCAGCCGCCCCGAAAACCCCCTCGCGGTGACCTCGCCGGAAGCCAGCGTTTCCAAGGCTGAATCGGTCCCTTCTGGGCGCCCCGCAAACGGTCGTTTCCGGGGTAGACGGATACCACCACTCCACGCTACGTTCCGCTCGATATACAACCCCTGATTGAGATGAGAAATGGAGAGCCACTTGAGAGCCTTTGCCCCGACCGCCCTCGCGCTCCTCCTCGCCGGCTGTGCCCACGCGCAGCCGGTGAAGGTGACGCCCCCGCCCACGCACATCTCGGCGACACAGGCGCGGGGCCTCGCCCTGCTCGCCGACCTGCGCGCCCGGGAGCGTGCCTCCGCCGAGACTGTGATCGTCGTCCACCGCTGCGGCCGGGCGAGCCCGTCCCGCCGCCCTGCCTGCCGCCCCCTCTGAGAAATGGAGAACCACACCATGACCTTCGCCACCATCGACCCCGCCACCCTGTCCATCGCCTTCCACCCGACCGCCACCGCCGCCGAGCAGGCGGCCGTTGACCTCGGCCTGTTATGGATCGGCGGCGAAGATGACCTGTCGCCCCTCTCCGGGCCGCAGCTTGTCGCCCTGTACAATGCCGCCAGCGCCGAGCCGGTGAAGCGGTTCGCCGACGTGAAGGCGGGCCGCCGCCGCGTCTGGGCCGCCATCGCCACCCTCGGGCAGGCCCGCGCTGCCGAGGCCGAGGAGCGCGACCGCCGCGAGGCAGCAATCGACCGCCTCGTGCGCCCGGCCCTCGCCAAGAAGCCCACCACCACCAAGCGCCCGCGCGGCATGAACCTCGCGGCCAAGGCCGAGGCCAAGCCCTGCCGGGCCGGCACCAAGCAGGCGCTCTTGGTCGACCTCCTCTGGCGGCCCGAGGGTGCGAGCCTGACCGAGCTGCTGCGCCACCTCCACCCGTGGCGGGTCGCCACCGTCCGCTCGGGCCTGTCCTGGGACATGCACCACCTGAAGGGCTACGGCATCCGCACGACCTTTGAGGACGGCTTCCAGCGGTGGCTCGCCTGCGACTGGGAGGGCGCCGGGACGTTTGGCGCGATGATGGATGAGCTCGGCCGCCGCCACGGCTCGCAGCACCCGGACGAGTTCCCCGCCGACCAGCGGGACGCCATCCGCGCCGAGGCCATCCAGTCCTTCGGCTTCGACCCCGCGCAGATGATCCCGGTCTACCACCTCGTGCTGCCGGCCGGGCTGGACGCGCCCATCCCGCATGAGGGCGGCGGCCACATCGTCGACAAGATGCAGCAGTTTGCGCCGGGCGACGGCGAGCCGGTCTGGCACTGGGGGCGCAAGTGAGCCCCCGCCGCCGCGCCGCGATCTACGCCCGGGTGAGCACCGGCGACCAGACGGCCGATAACCAGCTCCTCCGGCTCCGGGATGTGGCGTCCCGCGCCGGCTGGGCCGTCGTCCACGAGTATGTCGAGACGGCATCCGGCGCCAGCTCTGTGCGCCCGGGGCTGGACCGGCTGATGCGGGACGCCGCCCGCCGCCGCTTCGACATCGTGATGGCGTGGGACGTCTCCCGCCTCGGGCGCTCCCTCCATGACCTCGTTGGGCTGTTCGAGGCGCTCCGCTCGCTCGGCTGCGACCTGTTCCTTGAGCAGCAGGCCCTCGACACCTCGACGCCCGCCGGGCGCGCGCTGCTCCAGATGTCGGGCGTGTTCGCCGAGTTCGAGCGGGCGATGATCGTCGAGCGGACCTGCGCCGGCCTCGCCCGCGCCCGCTCCGCCGGCACCCGGCTCGGGCGCCCGCCCGCGCCCGACACCGTCGCCACCGCGATCCGTGGCCTGCGCGCCCGGGGGCTGGGCGTGAACGCCATCGCCCGTGAGCTGCACTGCGGGAAGGGCCTCGCCCACCGCATCTGCCAAGAGTTTGACGCCGAGCAACAGGAGGCTCCACCGTGACCGACCATCCCCAGAAGGCCAAGCCGCCGCTCCCCGCCCGCCTTGAGATGCCGCCCGAGGGCACCGGAGGCCGATCCAAGTGGGTGGTGACAGAGCATGGCCTCGCCCTTGTCGAGGAGCTGGCCGGCCGGGGTTGCAGCGTTGCGACCATCGCCCGCGCCCTCGGCATGGGCCACGGCGCCTTCGTGCGCTGCCGCCGTGAGCAGCCGGAGGTGGACGAGGCATTCCAGCAGGGGCTCGCCCGCGAGCACGACGCGCTGGTGGACAACCTCCGCCGGGCGTCCGATGAGGGCAACATCGTCGCCGGCATCTTCCTGCTGAAGGCCCGCCACGGATACCGCGAGGGCGAGGCGGCGGCCGGCACCAACAATGTGCAGGTGAACATAAACCTGCCGGCGGCGATGTCGCCCGAGGACTACAACAAGATGATCGACGCGAAGCCCGATCCCGACACCGAGTAGGGCAACAACGATCCGCGCGGGCGGGGCATTGGCGGCAGCAATATAGTACCGCCATGCTCCCCGGCGCCGGCACCATCGACATCGCCCCGACCCCCTTCCAGCAGCGGGTGCTCTCGCTGCCGCAGGAGTGGGACCTCCTCCTCGACGGTGGGCGCGGTGGCGGCAAGACCTACGCTGTGATCCTTGAGGTGTTCCGCCGCGCCGAGCGGTGGGGCGCACAGTCCCGCACCCTCGTGACCCGCCAGACCCAGGGCGCGCTGTCGGAGCTGGAGCACGAATTGCTCTCGGTGTTCCGGCTGCGCTTCGGCTCGGGCGTCCGCCACAACGCCGCCGAGCACATATTCCGGTTGCCGAACGGCGCCTACATCGAGATGCGCCACCTTGAGACGATGAAGGACCTCCTGCCGCTACAGGGCAAGAGCTTCGACTGCATTGTCGCCGAGGAGGTGGGCCAGTACGCTGACCTCTCGCTGTTCGACTTCCTCCGGGGATGCCTGCGCTCGGCCGCCGGCATCCCGACCCGGATGATTATGACCGCCAACCCGGGCGGCCCGGGGCACGCGGTGATCGCCAAGCGGTACATCTTCCGCCGGCCGGCGTGGCGCCCGGTCGAGGACCCGATATCGGGCCGCACCTATGTGCGCTGCCCGTCCAAGCTGACCGACAACCCGCGCCTGCCGGCGGAGTATGAGAAGCAGCTCGCCGCCGTCGCCAAGGTTGACCCCGGCCTGGCGCAGGCATGGATAGATGGTGACTGGACCGCCATCGCCGGTGACTACTTCGGCGGCGTGTTCGATGAGGCGCGGAACGTCGTTGCGCCGCCCGACCCGCTGGACCGGCCGTTCTCCCGCCCGGTGAACTGGGCGATACGGTTCTCGTGCGACTGGGGCACCACCGCGCCGGCCGTCGTCCTGTTCGCGGCCATCTCCCCGGGTGCCTACATCGGCAGTACATTCATGCCCAAGGGGTCGTTCTTCCTGTTCGATGAGGTCCACACCGCATACGAGGATGACCTGAACCGGGGGACCCGCGCGCCGGTGTCCGAGGTGGCCGGCGACATCCGCGACCGGCTCGCCCATTGGGGCATCCCCGCCCGCCGGGCGAGCGGCATCCTCGACTGCGCGCAGTTCGCCTCGCAGGCCATGGACCAGGCCGACGTCGCCACGCTGTTCCGCCGCGAGGGGGTTTTCTTCTGGCCCTCTGTGAAGGGGCGCCGGACGGCCCGGCTGCCGAAGCTGCGCGAGCTGATGCGTGATGCCGGAGATGGCGTGCGGCCGGGGCTCTACGTCTCGGCGCGCTGTGCCTACTTCCTAAACACCGTGCCATACCTCGGCCGCTCGCACCGCAACCCCGAGGACTGCCAGACCGATGGTCCCGACCACGCGCTGGACGCCTGCTCCTACCTCGTCTCTACCGACCCGCCCCGCCTTGAGCGCAGGGTGATGTAGGAGCAGATCAGTTCGCTCGCTAGTTTCGATTTAAACCCATCTCGCGACTTTGAAGTTTGCTCTTCCACGTATCTTCAAGGCTCAAAATCGCTACAATTGTCGCAGACGATCCAACGACCTCAAGTATTGAAACCATATAGTCCGAGGGCTCTCGACTCTTGAGGCCGATATTACCTCCATGGGCATTGGAA
Source organism: Ancylobacter sp. GW821-FHT10E12 (assembly GCF_058809335.1). Lineage (NCBI taxonomy): Bacteria > Pseudomonadati > Pseudomonadota > Alphaproteobacteria > Hyphomicrobiales > Xanthobacteraceae > Ancylobacter > Ancylobacter sp. GW821-FHT10E12. The sequence goes on from NZ_JBXASN010000012.1 coordinate 102,314, forward strand.
GCATACTCCATCCACCGGCCAAAGAACCCTTCATTGCCGGTGGCTGAACCAACATACTGTTCACGGGTACGCGGGCATGTCAGCAGGTAGACGCCGCGTGCCGCTGTTAATGCGGTCCGCCATCCTGCTGGAAAACTTGCTACTCGCGAGAGCGGCTCTCGGAGATGCAGGTATCCCGGAAATTCGGGTTCAGAGAACCGTCGCCGAACCTCCAAAATCCTTTTGTTCTGACGGTTGGCATACTGCACCCATGACCGGGTGCCCGCACCCCAATCTATGACAAGGCGTCCGCAAAGGTCGTCCAGTCGTGCGTCATGTTCCAAATGGTAGAGGTCAATCGTCCCGACCTCGTCAACTCCACTGGCGTGGACCCGTGGGTATGGCGTCTCGTTCTTGCTCCGATACTTTGCCTGCCACATGCCGGCGAAAAGCGTATCTTGCTCAGGAGTTACGACGAATACCGCCCACGTCGCATCGCTCAGGGCTAGATTGCGCCCGTTCTGCGCCGACTGGTAGGCCATGAAGTCGTCCGGCGCGTCTCGCCACAGGTCATATGGCGTCCGCCCTTTGTCGGCGCTCTTGTCTCGGTGTCGGATGAGCCGGACTGCTCCCAAGTCGAAGCCGGCTGCGGACAAAAGGGTGTTTAACATCATTGGCATGACGCCACAGCAATCAGATGCCAACAGTCTTTGCAACCGGAAAACACGACATTTTTGTACCAAATTCTTCGCACCAACGACTAGCACTCGCCCAACGCCAAGCCTCCACCTAGAGTTGTCCGCACATCCGGGGCGGTGGCGTCCCCGACACGCGCATGGCGGCGCGCCTCGGCCCGGCAACCCTCTTGATGGAGAGCCCCATGGCCGACGACACCACCCCCTCGCTACAGCATGAAGCACCCCCGACGCTCCCGGCGCCGGGCAAGTTCCTTGGCGTGCCTGAGCTGGCCGAGGCTGCCACCACCGCCCTTGGCCTTGAGGAGCGGCACCGCCGGCTGATCGACCGGCTGGAGGCCGCCATCGCCAAGGAGGCCGAGAACGCCGCCGAGAGCGCGCGCCGCGCTGGCTTCGGCCGGGCGGAGGCCGAGAATGCCGGGAAGCGGATGGGCGCCAAGGCCCGCACCGATGTCCGCGCCGCCAGCGAGGAGGACCGCTACACCATCCTGCGCGCCCTCGACGCCCTCGGCACCGGCCTTGGTGCCTCCGATGCGCTCTGGGCCTCGCCGACCATTGCGCTCGCCCGCCACGGCCTCGGTGACGCCCGCCGCACCAACATCGTCGCCCAGCTCTCCGGTGCCGGCCCGGCCGAGCTGAAGACGGCCGCCGTGCTCGCCATCTCGACCAGCGACACGGTGCTCGGCGCCGCCGTCGCCGCGCTCCTTGACCGCACGCCGCGCCGCGAGCGCACGGCCTCGCCGGCCGAGCTGGCCGAGCGGCTGGTTGGTGAGGAGACGCGGCGGGCGCAGGCCGCCATCCTGACCGTCCGGCAGGCCCAGCAGCGCGCCATGAATGCCGACCGCGAGTTCGCGTCCGGCCGCCGCAACGGCGCGGCCCGGATCGGCGCCGCGCTCGCCCAGCGCGACATTGACGCGCTTGCCGCGAAGGAGGCGTGACGATGACGCGCGCTGAACTGGCCGAGACTGACCGGCGGATTGCCGAGGGCTACGGCGCCGTCCTCGGCGAGGACCTCCGCCTTGCACACCTCGCCCTTCTCGCTTGGGCCGGGAGCCGCGACCGCTGGCCGGAGCCGGCTGATGTGGTCCGGTTTGCCCGCTGCTACGGCGTGCCGGCCGCGCCGCTCGGCGCCATGTTCGGGCTGATGTCGAGGCGAGTGGGTCGGCGGGTCGCTTGGATCCAGTCGCCACCGTCCGGCCGGCTGGGCGAGTTCTCCCGCCAGCAGGTTGTTGCCTACGGCTTCTTCCTCGCCAGCATGTCGCTTTGCAGCCGCGAGCGGACGGTGCATTGAATGAGGGGCGGCGGCTACAGGCCGCCGCGCTCGCCCTCTACTGAATCAGATCGCAATTGGCTTTGTTGAATTTTGTCTTCGCATTCGCCTCCCAAATATTGAAATCGAATGCCTTTCCAACAGCATCTTTTGTAATATCTATTTCGCTACTGTATTGAGCCAGCATCCATATTGACCCAAGTGCAAAGTCTGTACTTGGTATATCAGATGTCAAATAAAAATAAATTGGTACAGATTTTACGTCTACTTCGTCTACTTTCTTCTGTGATAGGGCGTCGAAATATTTCTTTCCAAGTTCGTATCCTAGCCTGAATAGCCGCTCACCTTGCTCCTTGTTTTTTGAGTAGCTAGCGACCGAGGCGCACTCGAAGGCTGCCCATGAACGCCGCGCCATCGCCGCGTACTCCTTCGACGATTGCGCAAGGGCCGGCTGGGCCACCAAGGCCAAGGCCGGGAGGAGAGCCAGAAAACGCATTGCCTTAACCGCCAATGGGTGAACGCGAGGGATAGCGGTAAATCTGGCATGGCAGGCTGCGGCGTGGCGAGAGAAAAGGCTGCCCAAAAACGAGAGAAGGGCGCCCCGTTCCCGGGGCGCCCTTCCATTCAGAACAGCCGGGCGAACCAAGCGACCACCGAAGCCACCGCCGGGTGAATGGTACACCCCACGACGAGACGGTAAGTGCTCGACGCTCCCGACCGGCTGGCTTCGACACAGACAAATGCGATCACTCGCATCCTCCTGTATCTCCCCACGAGGGTCCCTTTCGGTAGCCGCCTTCGTGGTGGTTAGGCCAACAGTGGGGGTTCTGCTGTTTTATGCCTACGAGATGCCCCCGAACCGCTGCGGCTATTTCGTTACCTCTACCGAGATGGGGAGGTTGCTGCAGTGGCGCAAGGGGCCGCCGAGAGGTTTTTTGCTACGCCGCCTCCAGTGGGCGCTCCGGCACCGGGATCGGCCACTCGGCCCAGCACAGGTGCGTCCCGCGCCCGGCGCCGTGCTTGGCGATGACGCTAGTTCGCCGCCTCTGCCCTCCTGAACTGGTGTGATGGGCCTCCAACTGCCGGTGCGCTTTGCTCGCGCCAGATCGATGGCCACTCCGGCCGGAGACGTGACCCGGCGCCGACAGCGCCGAACAACATGGTTGTTTGAAAATGTACGTGAACAAGGCGATTGACGCGGTCCTCCGGGACCGTGACGACCAGCCCGACTTCTTCCGGGCTGCTGTTGAGCTCCGGCACATCGCCGGGCTCGTGGAGCGGGGGCGGGTGGAGCGGATTGGCACCCGCACGGGGGCCATCTTCTTGGCCCTTGTGGACCTGATGGCCGACGCCGCCGCGACCTGCGAGGAGGGCGAGGAGGACTTCGACATGCCCGCCGAACTGATGACCTGCGTGGAGCGGTTCCTCCTGAAGGCGCGGCGCCGCGAGGAGAATGCCGAGGACGAGGAGGCCCTTGCGCTGATCGACGCGGCCGTGAACGCGGTGGGTGCTCTCGGGACCTACTGGGAGGAGCGCCCTGACGAGGACGAAGCGGCTCTCCAGAACTTCGACGAGCAGGTGGAGCACGCGCGGGCGCTGGTCGCCCAAGCAGACAGGATGGCCGCCGCCTGAACCGTCCCGATGAAGACCAGCCCCGCCGGAGCGATCCGGCGGGGTTTCCCTTGTTCCCTATTTGTTCCTGTGCTGTAGTGGGTGCCCAAGAGGAGCAACCACCATGGCCGAGCCCGACCGAGCGCCGCCTCCGGCGCCTGAGCCGATTTCCGACGCTGATGTTGACGAGGCCGTCGCCGCCTGCGGTGGCGACCCGCGCGCCACCGTCCGTGCCCTCCTGATAGGGCAGCAGTTCCTTGAGGCCGCGCTTGGCGAGGCGCGGCGGGAGGCGAGCTGGGGATATGTCCGTGGCCGGCCGTCTCGGCGCCCGCGTGAGGAGGCGTGACGGAAATGGCGAGGCGGACGCAGAGCACCTGTCGGCAGCGGAGGCCGAGGAGATGCAGCGCGAGCTTCGCGCGTTCCGGCAATCCGTCTGCCGCTGGGCATCCAAGGTCCCGGTCGGCACGACGGCCTACCTTGGCTGCGACATCCTGAACCACGCGCTGATTCTGATGGACATGCAGCTTAACGCGGCGATCCATGATGCTGCGTATGAGCGCCCGGCCGGCTTCGGCGGGCTTGATTCGTGAATCGCGCGCCGCGCCGTTACCCGAAGATACCCGGCGAGACGCGCGGCGCGGCAGCGGTCGCCGCTACCCCAGGAGTTACCCCGGAGCCGTCCGCCGGCCTGTGAATTTCCGCTAAGTCCTTGAAATCGATGGTGGGCGATACAGGGATTGAACCTGCGACCCCTCCCGTGTGAAGGGAGTGCTCTCCCGCTGAGCTAATCGCCCGCCGCCATCAAGGTGGCGGGATTTACTGGGTCCACCCGACAGGTGTCAAGCGGCGTGAGCGCTTCTTCCACGCCTCAGCCGCGCGCCAGCAGCCGCGCCACCGCTTCCGGCAGCAGGTCGAAGTGACCGATCAGCACGTCGCCGCCCAGTTCGGCGGCCGGCACGTCGGTATAGCCGAACGGCACGACGATGGAGGGAACGCGGGCATTCTTCGCCGTCGTCACGTCGGTGAGGCTGTCGCCGACCATCACCGCCAGCGCCGGATCGCCGCCCGCCTCGCGGATGGTGCCGATGAGATGGCCGGCATCCGGCTTGTGGACCGCGAACGTGTCCGCCCCGGCAATGACGGCAAAGCGATCGGCGAGCTCCAGCCGCTCCAGCAGCCGGCGCGACAGCCATTCCAGCTTGTTGGTGCATACCGCCAGCACATGGCCCTGCGCCGAGAGATGGTCCAGCGCGTCGAGAAGGCCGGGGAACGGGCGCGATTCGTCGGCGATATGGTCGGCATAATGGTCGAGGAAGCGCAGATAGAGATGCTCCAGCTGCTCCTCGTCCAGCACCATGCCGGCCGCATCCAGCCCGCGCAGCACCAGCGCCCGTGCCCCGGCGCCGATCATCTTGCGGGTCTCCTCGCGCGGCAGCGGCGCCGCGCCGGCCTCGCGCAGCACGATGTCGAGCGTGTTGAGCAGGTCGGGCGCGGTGTCGACCAGCGTGCCGTCGAGATCGAAGGCGATGACGGCCGGACGGGAGGCGGACGGCGCGGCGGAGGTCATGGGGCGGCTTTCCGGTGGACGGCCTGGCGAAATCGACCTGGCGAAGACGGTCTGGCGAAATCGGCGGGCACGGGATGCAACATGCCTACAATCCTGCCGCTTTCCCTGTCCAGCTTGACCGTGCCTCGGCGACGGTGCGCCGCACGTGCCGCGATGCTATTGAGGCGACGCATTCGGGAGAGACCCTATGACGACGATGCGATTCCCTGCCTTCCTGCGCCGGACTGCTTTTTCGGCCGCGCTCGGCCTTCCGGCGGCCGTACTGGCAGGCGGGCTCGCGCTGGCGCAGACGCCGCCGGCCACCCCGCCCGCCGGCACCTCCTCGGCGCCCGCCGCCGCGGGCGGCAGCGACGGTCCCTATGTGTTCGGCTCCCCGCCCTCGGTTCAGGCCAACCGGCTCTATTCGGTGAACACGCGTACCGGCGAGGTTTCCGCCTGCCAGTTCGAGCGGCCGGAAGGCAGCGTCATCGGCGTCACCAAGTGCTTCCCGCGCGACGCCAGCGCCGGCCCCGGCGAGCCCGGCACCTATGACATGGTCTCCACCCGCTATTCCGGCGAAACCGGCGTGTTCCGCGTCAACGTGAAGACCGGCGCGATGAGCGTCTGCTATGTGCGCGACATGCCCAAGGAGGGCGGCGGGGTGGAAGCCTCGGTCGTGTGCACCGCGTCCGCGCGCTGAAATGCGCGGACCGACGGCGGGACGGCACGCGCTTATTCCCCCGGCGCGGGCTTGTTCCGGCTGGATTTCGGAGGTAGGCAGCGTGTCCACTATGCCGGGAGCGTCCACGTGTCCGATGTCGAAACCCTGAAGCGTCAGGCCGCTGCGCTGGCGCTGGAATCCGTGCGCGGCGGAATGAAGCTCGGCCTCGGCACGGGCTCCACCGCCAAGCATTTCGTCGAGCTGCTCGCCGAGCGCGTCGCCGAGGGGCTCGACGTGGTCGGCGTGCCGACCTCGGAGCAGACGCGCGCGCTGGCCGAGAAGCTCGGCGTGCCGCTCGGCACGCTCGACGACCATCCGGTGCTCGACCTCGTCGTCGACGGTGCCGACGAGGTCGGGCCGGGCCTCGCCCTCGTCAAGGGCGGCGGCGGAGCGCTGCTGCGCGAGAAGATCGTCGCGGCGGCCTCGCGCGAGATGATCGTCATCGCCGACGCCTCCAAGCTGGTGAAGACGCTCGGCGCCTTCCCGCTGCCGATCGAGGTGGTGGATTTCGGCGTCGCCGCGATCCGGCGCGGCATCGCCACCGCCGCCCGCGCCGCCGGCTGCCAGGGCGTGCTCACGCTGCGCCGCACCGCCGACGGTCATGTTTTCGTCACCGATCAGGGCCACCTGATCCTCGATGCCGCCTTTGGCGCGATCCCGGATCCGGCGGCGCTGGCCGCCGGGCTGGCGGACGTGCCGGGCGTTGTGGAACACGGCCTCTTCATAAATCTGGCGAGCCGCGTCATCCTCGCGAGCCCCGCCGGCGCGACCACCATCAACCGCGCCGAATCATGAGCGTCAGGGAGATTTGAATGAACGTTCCGTTTTCAGGACGTCGCGCGGCCGGGTTCGGGATTGTCGGCGCGTCGTTGGTCGCGCTGGCACTGACGGCGGCAGGGGGCGCCGCGCCGGCCTTCGCCCAGACCAAGCCCTTCACCATGGCCCAGACCGCCCCGGCCGCGACTCCCGCGGCGCCGAGCCCGGAGCGCATGAAGCTCGCCAACGAGCTGCTGGTGGCGAATGGCGAGGCCAGCAGCTTCGATTCGATCATCCCCACCATCATCGAGCAGGCGGCCGGCAGCTTCGTGCAGGCCAACCCGGACCTGATCCGCGACCTGCGCGACGTGGCGACGTCGCTGGTGCCGGAATATGAGGCCCGCCGCTCGGAGATCACCGCCATCCTCGCCCGCACCTATGCGGCGCAGTTCACCGAGGCGGAGCTCACCGAGCTGCTGACCTTCTATCGCTCGCCCACCGGACGCAAGCTGGTGGCCCAGCGCCAGGAACTGCTCGACGACGGGCTGAAGGGCATCCAGACCTGGAGCGCCAAGTTCGCGCAGGAGATCGAGGGCCGGGTGCGCGCGGAGATGAAGAAGCGCGGCTTCACCATCTGACCTCGCGTCGGGCGGATCGAGGGCGGGTGCGCGCGGGCGCGGCGACGGCCCGCCTAACGCCTTCGGACGTCGTCCTTTTCCGCGTCGCAGCGTCACGCGAACGTCAACCATGCGTTTGCGATTGCCCGGCATAATGACGGCGATGTTCCGTCGGCGTCGCCTCCGTTGCGCGGCAAAGCCGGGATGCACGGACGCGTGTGCGCCCGTTTGGGCTGTCCATTCCTATGGGGCATATGATGGGACTGAAGACTTTCGCCGCCGCGGCGATCCTGGCCGGTTCGGCCATGCTGGCGGCGGCACCGGCCATGGCGCTCGACAATGCCTTTCTCGGCATCTTCCCCAGGCCGTTCGATTTCGGCGTCGGCCCGAAATCGGGCTATGGGGCCTCCTCGCCGATCCGGCGGCAGACCGTGGCCTATAATGGCAGGTACCAGCCGGGCACCATCGTCATCAATACCGGCGAGCGGCGGCTCTATCTCATCCAGCCGGACGGTACGGCGCTGAAATACGGCATCGGCGTCGGCCGCGACGGCTTCCGCTGGTCGGGCACCAAGACCATTACCCGCAAGGCCGAATGGCCCGGCTGGACGCCGCCGCCGCAGATGCTGAAGCGCCGGCCGGAGCTGCCGCGCTACATGCCCGGCGGCATCGACAACCCGCTCGGCGCCCGCGCCATGTATCTCGGCTCCTCGCTCTACCGCATCCACGGGTCGAACGAGCCCGAGACCATCGGCCACGCGGTCTCCTCCGGCTGCTTCCGCATGACCAACGAGGACGTCGCCGACCTCTACGAGCGCGTCAGGGTCGGCACCACCGTCTACGTGCTGCAGAACTGAGCCGCCGGGCGGCTCCTGCGAACCGGGTGCCGGCCTCGAGGCCGGCGCCCGTCATCGGCACGTTCAGTGCTGATCGGCGCGCTCAGTGCCGGCGCACCGTGCCCGCCGGGTCGCGCGACAGGTTCTTGGCGGCGAGCTGCTGGAGATAGCTCTTCCAGCGCTCCTCGTGCTCGACGCCGAGCCGGTGCAGCGTCTCCCAGGTGAAGATGCCGGTGGAATGCGTGTCGTCGAACAGCAGGCGCACGGCATAGTGACCGACCGGCAGCACCTCCTGGATGCGCACCTCGCGCTTGCCGTCCACCAGCTTGCGGTCGGCGGGCGAATGGCCCTGCACCTCGGCGGACGGGCTCTCGACGCGCAGATATTCGGCCGGCAGGTCGAAGCTCGCGCCGTCCTCGAAGCTGACGGTCAGGGTGCGGCGGTCCTTGTGGACGCGCAGCTCGGTCGGCCACGCGGTGGACGAGGCGTTGGGCGCGGGTTCGGTCACGGGCGGTTCCTCTCGGGTGTCGCCTTTCACATAAGCGAGGGTGCGGGCGCCGCCAAGCCCGTCACATCCGCGTGCGATGCGGCAAAATCGAGTGATATCAGCGATCAAGCGATAGGGGTGGCCGACTTGGCACGGAGGCTCCGAGCCAATAGATAAGGGGGGTGCCCCGCATTGCCGGAGCCGTCACGGGAGCTTGCGCCTTGGCCTCAGCCAGCGAACATCGCATCGACCTCGCCTTGCGGGACGTTCCGCGGGCGCCGCTCGTCGACACGTTCGGCCGGGCCGTCACCTATCTGCGCGTCTCGGTGACCGACCGCTGCGACTTCCGCTGCGTGTACTGCATGGCCGAGCATATGACCTTCCTGCCGAAGCCGGAGCTGCTGACGCTGGAGGAACTCGACCGCATGTGCTCCGCCTTCGTGGTGCGCGGCGTGAAGAAGCTGCGCCTCACCGGCGGCGAGCCGCTGGTGCGGCGGGACGTGATGACGCTGTTCCGCTCGCTGTCGCGCCATCTCGACACCGGCGCGCTGGAAGAACTGACCCTCACCACCAATGGCTCGCAGCTCGCCAGATTCGCCTCCGAGCTCGCCGCCTGCGGCGTGAAGCGCATCAACGTCTCGCTCGACACGCTGGATCCGCAACGTTTTCGCGCGCTCACCCGCTGGGGCGACCTCGGCAAGGTGATGGCCGGCATCGACGCGGCGCAGGCCGCCGGCATCAAGGTGAAGCTCAACGCCGTCGCCCTGCGCGGCGAGAACGAGGACGAGATCCCCGGCCTCATCGAATGGGCGCACGGGCGCGGCATGGACGTCTCGCTCATCGAGGTGATGCCGCTCGGCGATACCGGGGCGGAGCGGCTCGACCAGTACCTGCCGCTCTCCACCGTGCGCGCCCGGCTGGAGCAGCGCTGGAGCCTCACCGACATCGCCTACCGCACCGGCGGGCCGGCGCGCTATGTCTCCATCGCCGAGACCGGCGGGCGGCTCGGCTTCATCACCCCGCTGACGCATAATTTCTGCGAGGGCTGCAACCGGGTGCGCGTCACCTGCACCGGCACGCTCTACATGTGCCTCGGCCAGGAGGATGCGGCGGACCTGCGCGCGCCGCTGCGCGCCTCGGAGAGCGACGAGAGCCTGCATGTCGCGCTCGACGACGCCATCTTCCGCAAGCCCAAGGGTCACGATTTCGTCATCGACCGCCCCGGCCGTCCGCCGGCGCTTCGTCGTCACATGAGCGTGACCGGCGGCTGATTTTCCGCTCCCGCGCCGCCTGCATGGCTGCATCGCGTGAGATGATATTGCTGCATTGCAACAGCATGTGCATTTGTGAGAGCGGTCCTTACTGCTAGGTAACGGCCGAATCCACCGCTTCAGCTTACGCGAGTCCCCCATGCAGCTGCCGCTGTTGGCCTTGGCCATGGCCTCTTTCGGCATTGGCACCACCGAGTTCGTCATCATGGGCCTGCTGCCCGAGGTGGCGGCCGATCTCGGCGTGACCATCCCCGCCGCCGGCCTGCTGGTCACCGGCTACGCCATGGGCGTGGTCATCGGCGCGCCGATCGTCGCCATCATCACCAACGCCCTGCCGCGCAAGGCGACGCTGATCGGCCTGTCGGCGATGTTCGTGCTCGGCAATTTCCTGTGCGCCGTCGCCCCGGACTACTGGACGCTGATGGGCGCGCGCGTCGTCACCGCCTTCTGCCACGGCGCCTTCTTCGGCATCGGCGCGGTGGTGGCGGCGAGCCTGGTGCCGCCCAGGCAGCGGGCGAGCGCCATCGCGCTGATGTTCGCGGGGCTGACGCTGGCAAACGTGCTCGGCGTGCCGCTCGGCACCGCGCTCGGCCAGGCGCTGGGCTGGCGCTCCACCTTCTGGGCGGTGGTGCTGATCGGCATGCTGGCGGTCGCCGCCATCGCGGTGTGGCTGCCGTCGAACATCCCGCACACCAGCGGCAACATCATCCGCGAATTCGGGGTGCTGAAGCGCCCGCAGGTGCTGTTCGCCATGGGCATGAGCGTGCTCGCCTCGGCGAGCCTGTTCACCGTCTTCACCTATATCGCCCCGCTGCTGCGCGACGTGACCGGGTTGACGCCGCACGCCGTCACCATCGTGCTGCTGCTGTTCGGGGTGGGCATCACCATCGGCAACATCCTCGGCGGCAAGCTGGCCGACTGGAAGCTGATGCCCTCGCTGATGGGCATCTTCGTCGGCCTCGCGCTGGTGCTGGTGGTGCTGGTGTTCGCCAGCGCCCATGAGATGCCGGCCATCGTCACCGTCTTCGTCTGGGGCATCCTCGTCTTCGCGGTGGTGGCGCCGATCCAGATGCGGGTGGTGGACAGCGCGGTCGGCGCGCCCAACCTCGCCTCGACGCTGAACCAGGGCGCGTTCAATTTCGGCAACGCCTCCGGCGCCTGGATCGGCGGCGCGGCGCTCACGCTCGGCATCGACTACGCGTCGCTGCCCTGGGTCGGCGCGGTGATCGCGCTCGCCGCGCTGGCGTTGTGCGCCTGGTCCTACGCGCTGGAGCGCCGCGGCGCCCCGGTGGTGCATCAGCCCGCCGAGATCGACGATGCCGACACGCTGCCGGATGCCGTCGCCGCCGGTAAGGATTGCTGAACCACGCCCCTGCTATCTCGTCGATGGCGAGGGCCGGACGGCGCCGCCCCGCCGAGGCTTCCCCCGCTGCCCGATCCCGCTGCCCGCCTTCCCCGGCCATGTTCCATGTACGATACCAAAGCTAATCGACGCGGCATCCTCCTGATGGTCGCCGGCTCGGTGTTTTTCGCCGGCAACGATGCCTTCTCCAAGTTGGTGCTGGCGGGCCAGGGCCTGCCGCCCTCGCAGGTGATGGCGGTGCGCGGGCTGATCGCCGCGCTGATGCTGTGCACGCTGATGGCGTGGCGCGGCGAATTGCGCCAGCTGCGCCACATCGTCGACCCGCGCACCATGGCGCGCTCCTGGTCGGAGGTGACGAGCACCTTCGCCTTCATGACCGCCCTCACCGTAATGTCGATGGCCGACGCGGCGGCGATCGTGCAGATCGCGCCGCTGCTCACCGTGGTCGCCGCGGTGACGCTGCTCGGCTCCAGGCTGGGCTGGCAACGCTGGCTGTCGGTGGCGGTCGGCCTGGTCGGCGTCGGGCTGATCATCAAGCCGGGCGCCTCCGGCTTCGACCCGATCGCCCTCCTGCCGGTGTTCACCGCGCTGCTGATGACCTTCCGCGACTTCATCACCGGGCGCATCGGCCGGCATGTGCCGAATCTCGTCATCACCTGCGCCACCGCGGGCTGCGGCATGCTGCTCGGCTTCGTCGGCTCGGCCTTCGAGGAATGGAAGCCGCTCGACGCCACCACGCTGGTGCTGATCGTCGGCGGCAGCTGCACGCTGATCCTCGGCAACGCGCTGACCATCGCCGCCTTCCGCGGCACCGATCCGGCGCTGATCGCCCCGTTCCGCTACACGGCGGTGGTGTGCGCGGTGTTCCTCAGCGCCGTGCTGTTCGGCATGGTGCCGGACATCGTCTCGGTGGCCGGCATGGCGCTGATCGTCGCCGCCGGCATCTATACGGTGCGCGACAACAACCGCCCGCGCCTCGATCCGCCGACGCGACAGGCGGGTGCCGCCGAAGTGGAACGCGGCGCCGCCTGACGAGGGGCGCCGCTTCCGGCGACGGGCTATCCTCACCCGCGGGTGCGGGCGCGGATCATGTAGCCGTCATAGGGATATTCGCCGACCTGCCACCACAGATAGCCCTCGTTGCGGAAGGCGAGCATGGAGCCGTAGATCTCCCGGAACGCTTCGTTCCCGGCGGAGATCTCGGCCATCAGCTCGGTGTTGATCTTGTAGGCGGCGTCCATCACCTCGATGGGGAAGGCGCGCAGCTGCGCCCCGGCCGCCACCAGCCGGCGCAGTGCCGCCGGGTTGCCGGCGTCGTATTTCGCCAGCATGTCGGCATTGGCAGTGGCGCTCGCCGCCTTGAACACCGCCTGGTAGCTCGCCGGCAGCTTCTGCCACGCCTTCTCGTTGGCGATGAAATGGATGGTCGGGCCGCCCTCCCACCAGCCGGGATAATAGTAATAGGGCGCCACCCGCACGAAGCCGAGCTTCTCGTCGTCGACCGGGCCGACGAACTCCGCCGCGTCGATGGTGCCCTTCTCCAGCGCGGCATAGATGTCGCCCGAGGCAATGTTCTGCGGCACCAGGCCGAGCTTGGCCATCACCTGCCCGGCAAGGCCCGGCAGGCGCATCTTCAGGCCGCGAACATCGTCGACCGACTTGATCTCCTTGCGGAACCAGCCGCCCATCTGCGCCCCGGTATTGCCGCCGACGAAGCCGACGACGCCGTATTTCGCCAGGAACCCGTCCTGCAGCTGCTGCCCGCCGCCATGGTACATCCAGGCGGTCTGCATGCGGGCGTTCAGCCCGAACGGCAGGGTGGTGAAGGGGGCGAAGGCCGGGTCCTTGCCGATGTAGTAGTACAGCGCCGTCTGGGCGAGCTCGACCGTGCCGTTCTGCACCGCGTCGAAGGCCTGCAGGCCGGGCACGATCTCGCCGGGCGCGAAAATGTCGATCTGGAAGGCGCCGTCGGTGGCCTCCCTCGCATATCTGGACAGCAATTCGCTGGCGCCATACAGCGTGCCGAGCGCCTTCGAATAGCTGGAGGTCAGGCGCCAGCGCACGGTCGGCGCGGTCTGGGCGATGGCGGGAGCGGCGAGCGCGACGCCGGCGGTGGCGATGCCGGCGCCCTTCAGCAGGGCGCGGCGCTCGATCGGGCGGGTCATGGCGGTTTCCTTCGTTCTTGGGCGTGCCGTCCCCAGGGCCCCGCGGGCCGCGGGACGGACGCCGATCAGCCGCGCGAGCGGGCGCGGATCATGTAGCTGTCATAGGGATATTCGCCCACCTGCCACCACAGATAGCCCTCGTTGCGGAAGCCGATGAGCGAATCCATGATCTTCTTGAAGGTGGCGTTCTTGGCCGAGATCTCGGCATAGAGCTCGTTGCTCGCCTTGAGGGAGGCGTCGAGGAACTCGGGCGGGAACGGGCGCAGCTGCGCGCCCTGCCCCACGAGGCGCCGCAGCGCGGTGGGGTTGAAGGCGTCGTATTTCGCCAGCATGTCGGCATTGGCAGTGGCACAGGCCGCCTCGAAGATCGCCTGGTAGGATTTCGGCAACCCCTCCCATTTCGCCTTGTTGACGATGACGTTCATCGTCGGCCCGCCATCCCACCAGCCGGGATAGTAGTAATAGGGCGCGACCTTCACGAAGCCGAGCTTCTCGTCGTCATAGGGCCCGACCCATTCGCAGGCGTCGATGGTGCCCTTCTCCAGCGCGGCGTAGATGTCGCCGGGGGCGATCTGCTGCGGCACCACGCCGAGCTTGGCCACCACCTGCCCGGCAATGCCGCCGATGCGGAATTTCAGGCCCCTGAAATCATCGAGCGACTTCACTTCCTTGCGGAACCAGCCGCCCATCTGGGTGCCGGTATTGCCGCCGAGAAAGCCGACGAGGTTGTAGCCGGCCAGGAACTCGTTCTGCAATTCGCGCCCGCCGCCATGGTAGAACCAGGCGTTCTGCATGCGGGCATTGAGCCCGAACGGCATGGTGGTGAAGCAGGCGAAGCTCGGGTCCTTGCCGACGTAATAATAGAGCGGCGTCTGCGCCACCTCGACGGTGCCGTTCTGCACCGCGTCGAGCGCCTGCAGGCCGGGCACGATCTCGCCGGCGGCGAAGGGCTGGATGGTGAAGCGCCCGTCTGTCGCCTCGCTGACATATTTCGCCACCAGCTCGTTGGCGCCGAAAATGGCGTCGAGCACCTTCGGCACGCTGGCGGTCAGGCGCCAGCGCACGGTCGGGGCGGCCTGGGCGAGCGCGGGGGTAGCGAGGCTGGATGTGGCAACGACCGGCGCGAGGGCGCCGAGGCCGGCAACGCTGAGGAGATCGCGGCGTTTCATGAACGGGCCTTTCCTGCGTCCTGCGGCGCCCGTCACGGACGGCGCGGGAAAAACGAGCGGGGATGTCTTTGCAACAGCGGGCGGGCAAGGGCAATCGCCGATGTGACGGTCGGGCGAATTCCGCAGCCCGGCGAGGTAGCCGCGTGTGGCGACGAGGCGGGCATGGCGGCGGCCCGCTGCGGCCGGGCGTCATCGGCGCCTCGACGCCGCGTAGCGCCCATGCGGGCTTGTGGCATCGTCACGCCCGGCACGGCTTCGCGCGAAGCGGAAGCGGGCTCAAAGGCGCAAAAGCGGAAGCGGGCGGGCTTCCGGCAGGCGCGCCTACCTGCATTGAATGGCGGGCACGCGGCACCGGCCGGCACGCCCTTCCAGCCACGCCTTTTCCAGCACTGCCTGGCGAGGGCGAACCGTTCCATGGCCCGGGCTCGCGGCCCGGAGCCATCGCGCGCCAGCTCACCCTGGATTGCGAGGCACCGGCCGATCGTTGACCGACGCGGCGCGACCTCCCCGCGGACATGCCCGGACCGGAGCCCGGGCATGCCGCGAGAGGCGGGTCGACGACGTCAGCCGCGCGGGCGGGTGCGGATCTGGAAGCCGTCAAAGGTGTATTCGGCCACCTGCCACCACAGGTATTCCTCGTTGCGGAACGCCTGCATGGTGTCGATCAGCTTCTTGAAATCGGCGTTCTTGGCCGAGATCTCGCCCCACAGCTCGTTGGTCGCCTTCAGCGAGGCTTCCATCACGTCCTGCGGATAAGGGCGCAGCTGCGTGCCGTTGGCCACCAGCCGCTTGATGGCCGGCGGGTTCTGCACGTCGTAGCGCGCCTGCATGATGGTGTTGGCGTAGGTCGTCGCGGCGGTGAGCGCCGACTGGTAGGTCTTCGGCAGCTCGTTCCACTTGGCGAGGTTGGTGAAGGAGTGGATGGTGGGGCCGCCTTCCCACCAGCCGGGATAGTAGTAGAACTTCGCCACCTTGTAGAAGCCGAGCTTCTCGTCGTCATAGGGGCCGATCCACTCGGCGCCGTCGATGGTGCCCTTCTCCAGCGCCGGATAGATGTCGCCGCCGGCGATCTGCTGCGGCACCACGCCGAGCTTGGCCATGACCTGCCCGGCAATGCCGCCGATGCGCATCTTCAGGCCGTTCATGTCGGCGACCGACTTGATCTCCTTGGCGAACCAGCCGCCCATCTGGGCGCCGGTATTGCCGCAGGGCATACCGTAGACGTTGTATTTCTTGTAGAATTCGTTGAACGCCTCGATGCCGCCGTTCTGGTACATCCAGGCATTCTGCATGCGGGCGTTGAGGCCGAACGGCACCGACGCGGCAATCGCGAAGGTCGGGTCCTTGCCGACGAAGTAATAGGACACGGTATGGCACATCTCGACCGTGTTGTTCTGCACGGCGTCGAGCACCTGCAGGCCGGGCACGATCTCGCCGGCGGCGAAGACCTGGATCTGGAACTTGCCGTCGGTCAGCTCGGAAACCATCTTCGACATGACTTCCGCGCCGCCATAGATGGTGTCGAGCGACTTGGGGAAGCTCGAGGCCAGGCGCCACTTGATCTCGGGCGCCGACTGGGCGATGGCGGGGGCGGCAAGGGCCGTGGCCGCAACGCCGGAGCCGGCGGCGGCAAGAAACTGACGACGCTTCATAGAGTGTCTCTTTCCTTGTTGGGTTTCCTCATCGGCCCGGTTGACCTCACCGCTTCCGGGCACGAAACGCTTATTGTGCAAAGAGGTACGCTACCCCTAGGCCTGACGCAACAGCACCGGTTTGCGCCTTTTGTCGAGGGTGCGGGACGCCGGCGCCGGGCCCCGCTCCGGCATTGCCCTTGCGGCATTAAGGTCCGCGGCGAGCTTGCGGCAGGATCGGCCATCAAATCGCCTTTTCGCCTTGCCAGGTTTCCAATCGCAGAGGTCGCCCGACAGTATTATTTTGATCGAGAGCGGCCCGTTAGTGAATTCGTAATGAAACGGGGTGAGATTTACCTCGTAGAATTTCGTCTCCGCAGTCGATGTGCATCCTTTGCCTGCCTGCCGGCCGGAATCGGCCCTGGAGAGAGCCTATGACATCTTCCGCCAGATCTTCATTCCTGCTTACCGCCGCGACGGCCGGCCTTCTGGTTTTCGGCATGGTGGCCGAGGCCGCGGCCTGGGGCCGGAGCGGCAGCTTCGCCGGGCGCCGCGGCAGCTATGCCTATTCCGGTTCCGGCGGCTGCAGCTTCGGCGCCTGCTCGCGCAGCCGCAGCGTCACCGGCCCCAACGGCTACAGCGCCTCGCGGCAGGGCACGGTGACCCGCAACGCGCCGGGCAGCTACAGCTATAACGGCACGACCACCGGACCGGCCGGCAATTCGGTGAACCGCCAGGGCAGCGCCACCCGCTCGGCGCCCGGCCAGTGGAACTATGGCGGCACCGCCACCGGGCCGAACGGCAATTCGGTGAGCAAGCAGGGCAGCGTCAGCCGCACCTCGCCGGGCAACGTCACCGCCTCCAGCACCACGACCGGGCCCAACGGCAATAGCGTGACCAAGCAGAAATCGATCTCGGGCGCGCCGGGCTCCTACACCTATTCGAGCACGACGACGGGGCCGAACGGCAATTCCGTCACCAAGCAGGGCGCGACCAATTCCACGCCCGGCGACTACAACTACGCCACCACCATCACCGGGCCGAACGGCAACAGCGCGGTACGCCAGGGCGGCGTGACGCAGACCGCGCCGGGCCAATGGGCCTATGGCGGCACCACGACCGGCCCGAACGGCGCCACCGTCACCCGCCAGGGCAATGCCAGCCAGACCGCGCCCGGCCAGTACTATTATAACGGCTCGACGACCGGCCCTTATGGCGGCACGGTGTACAATCAGGGCACCGGCTCGATCTATTGAGACGGTGCCCGGCAACGCCCTTCACCCACCCCGCCGCGAAGGGCATCTTGCCCCATCACGCCGCCATGCCCGGACCCGCTCCGGGCAGTGGCATGTGGATAGGCGCATATGGGGCGGATATTTCGTTCTTTATTTGTTCTCGATGAACCGCTAGCCTGCTCCCGACTCGCATCGGGGAACTGTGCCATGAGCGACAAGGCCGCGCGGTTTCGCGCCCTGCACGAGGGGCCGGGCGCCTTCATCCTGCCCAATCCGTGGGACGCCGGCACCGCGCGCATCCTCGCCGCGCTCGGCTTTCCCGCGCTCGCCACCACCAGCGCCGGCATGGCCTTCTCGCGCGGCGTGCGGGAGGGGCGGACCGGGCGCGAGGATGTGCTCGCCCATTGCGCGCTGATCGTCGGGGCGACGGAGCTGCCGGTCTCCGCCGACCTGGAGAAGGGCTTCGGCGACAGCCCGGAAAGCGCCGCCGAGACCATCCGTGCCGCGGCCGCCATCGGCCTCGCCGGCGGCTCGATCGAGGATCACACCGGGCGGGCCGAGGCGCCGATCTACGATTTCGCGCTGGCGGTGGAGCGCATCCACGCCGCGGCGGAAGCCGGCCGCGCCCTGCCCGGCGATTTCGTGCTGACCGCGCGGGCCGAGAGCTTCCTGTGGGACCGGCCCGACCTCGACGACACCATCCGCCGCCTGCAGGCCTTCGAGGCGGCCGGCGCCGACGTGCTCTACGCGCCCGGCCTGCGGGACATCGCGGCGGTGCGCACAGTCTGCGCCTCGGTCGGCCGGCCGGTCAACGTGCTGGTCGACGGGGGCGCCACCCATTTCACCGCCGCCGAGCTCGCCGCGGCCGGGGCGCGCCGCATCAGCCTCGGCTCCACCCTCGCCCGCCTCGCCTATGGCAGCCTCGTCGGCGCGGCGCGGGAGATGCGCGCGACCGGCACCTTCGGCTTTGCCGGTCAGGCGATCGGCTTTGCCGAGCTGGAAGGCTTCTTCGCCGACCCGCCGCTGGACGGGGCCGGCTGAGCATCGGCGCACCGGACATGGTCGCCACGGTGCGCTGTCCGAAGGCTCAGGTCTCCATCACGATGCGCGGCGCCGGGCGGGCGGTCGCGCTCCTGCCTTCGAGCGCGCCCCGCACCGAGCGGGCGATGGAGCGGTAGATCTCCGCCTCCGGGCTGTCGGGCCGGGTGGCCACCACCGGGCGGCCGGCATCCGAGGTCTCGCGGATCGCCATGTGCAGCGGCACCTCGCCGAGGAACGGCACGCCGAGCCGCTGCGCCTCGTGCCGCGCCCCGCCATGGCCGAAGATGTCCGAGCGGGTGCCGCAATGCGGGCACAGGAAATAGCTCATGTTCTCGACCACGCCGAGCACCGGCACGTTCACCTTCTCGAACATGGCGATGCCGCGCCGGGCGTCGATCAGGGCGAGGTCCTGCGGCGTGGAGACGATCACCGCGCCGGCCAGCGGCACCTGCTGCGCCATGGTCAGCTGCGCGTCGCCGGTGCCGGGCGGCATGTCGACGACGAGGATGTCGAGCGGCGCCCAGTTCACTTCCTTCAGCATCTGGCTGATCGCCGACATCACCATCGGCCCGCGCCAGATCATCGGCGTCTCCTCCTCGACGAGGAAGCCGATCGACATCACCTTCAGCCCCCAGGACGACATCGGCTGCAGCATGCGGCCCTCGACGTCCGGCTTGCCCTTGAGGCCCATCAGCCGCGGCACCGAGGGGCCGTAGATATCGGCGTCGAGCAAGCCGACCCTGAGGCCCAGCGCCGACAGGCCGAGCGCCAGATTGGCGGCCAGCGTCGACTTGCCGACGCCGCCCTTGCCGGAGGCCACCGCGATGATCGAGCCGACGCCAGGCAGGCCGCGGCCCTCCTTCTGCGGATCGGCCGGCGGCTGCGGCGCATGCGCGTGACCGGCGTGGCCCGCTGGCGCGCCGCCCTGCCCTGAGACCCGCACCGGCTGGGTGGAGCTGCCGCCGACGGGGGCCGGGGCCGAGCCGGCCTTCCGCTCGGCGGTCAACGCCACCAGCGCCGAGGTGACGCCGGGGGTCGCGCGCACCGTGCGCTCCACCGCCGCGCGCACCGGCTCCCAGGCCTGCGCCTGCGCCGCGTCCACGGTTATCGAGAGATAGACCTTGCCGTCGGAGACCAGCACGTCCGACAGCACGCCCGTCTCGGTGATCGGCCGTCCGTCGGGGGCGGAGACCTGTGCCAGCCGTGCCTTCACCTCGTCCGCGCTCACCGCCATGTCGCAACTCCCGACCGTAAACCTACACGCTTTGCAGACCGTGAGACACCACGGCGTCGCCAGCGTCAACCCGCCGGCCGCCATCGGCCGATCAGGGGCGCTTATGGCGGAGGCGGTCTTTTCGCATTGCACGATTGACGGTCAGTTTCGACCATTGACTAGGAATGCATCACACCCCGTTGCGCATCCCCCCGAAAAAATGCCAGCATCCGGGGTACCGGAACAGAAGAACAACCGGCTGCAACACTCTTCCACAGGGGAACAGCATGAGCCTCGTCACTCGTTTCGCGGCGGCCGCCATCATGGTCGTCGCCGCCGTCGGCGGCGCCTCCGCCAAGGACTGGAAAACCGTCCGCATCGGCACGGAGGGCGCCTACCCGCCCTTCAACTATGTCGAGAACAACGAGATCAAGGGCTTCGACATCGATATCGGCAAGGCGCTGTGCGCCAAGATGAAGGTCGAGTGCACCTTCGTCGCGCAGGATTGGGACGGCATCATCCCGGCGCTGCTCGCCGGCAAGTACGACGCCATCGTCGCCTCGATGTCGATCACCGAGGAGCGCAAGCAGCAGATCTCCTTCTCGAAGAAATACTACAACACCCCCGCGACCTTCGTGACCACGAAGGATTCGAAGATCACCGACACCTCGCCGGCGGCGCTGAAGGGCAAGATGCTCGGCGCGCAGGGCTCGACCATCCATTCCAACTATCTCGAGGACGTCTACGCCAAGGCCGGCGCCGAGGTGAAGCTCTACGGCAAGCAGGACGAAGCCAATCTCGACCTCGCCAATGGCCGCCTCGACGCGATCCTGGCCGACAAGGTCGTGCTGCTCGAATGGCTGAACTCCAAGGACGGCGCCTGCTGCAAGTTCGTCGGGCCGGAATACAAGGACGTGAAGTATTTCGGCGAGGGCGTCGGCGTCGGCATCCGCAAGGACGACCCGGATCTGGTGGCCATGTTCAACAAGGCGATCGACGAGATCGTCGCCGACGGCACCTACAAGACGATCAACGACAAGTACTTCCCCTTCAGCGTCTACTGAGCCGTATCGAGTTGAGACGCGGCGCGGCGCCGTTCCGGTCCGAGGCTTCCGGAACGGCGCCCGTCCTGTGCCTCGCAGAAGGCGCCGGCCCTCGGCCGGACGCGGAGCGCTGAAACCGGGATGCTGGACCTCCTTCGCCTATTGTCCTTCGGCCCCGGCGGCTGGGGCGACGAGATCGCCCGCGGCGCCTTGCTCACCATCGAGCTGGCGCTCGCCACCCTGCCCTTCGGCCTGGCGCTCGGCCTCGCGGTCGCGCTGGCCAAGGACATGCACTCGCCGATCATCCGCGGCGCCGCCACCCTGTTCACCACCGTCTTCCGCGGCCTGCCCGAGCTGCTGACGCTGTTCATCGTCTATTATGGCGGGCAGATGCTGTTCACCCGCCTCGCCGGCTACTTCGTCGACGGCGCGTCGGTGGAGGTGAACCAGTTCTTCGCCGGCGTGGTGGCGCTCGGCCTGGTGCTCGCCGCCTTCTCCAGCGAGGTGTTCTACGCCGCGCTGAAGGCGGTGCCGCGCGGGCAGTCGGAAGCCGCCTTCGCGCTCGGCCTGCCGAAGTGGAAGGCGTTCCGCCTCGTCGTGTTCCCGCAGCTCTGGCGGGTCGCGCTGCCCGGCCTGTCCAACAACTGGATGGTGCTGATGAAGGACACCTCGCTGGTGTCGGTGATCGCCATCAACGACCTGATGCGCCAGACCGCCATCGCGGTGGGCGTCACCAAGCAGCCCTTCTTCTTCTATCTGGTCGCCTGCGGCATCTATCTCGCCTTCTCGATCCTCTCCAGCCTGGTGCTGACCCGCGCCGAGGCGCGCGCAAGCCGGGGCCTCAAGCGGGTGGGGGCCAAATCCTGATGATCGGTTCCATGATCGAGACGCTGCTCACCCCCGTCGGCCACGGCTTCCTGGCGCTGATGGGCCTCGTCGGCTTCAATGCCGACCTGATGGACCGCTACGGCCTGCGCTTCCTCGACGGTGTGTGGGTAACCGTGCAGCTGGTCGGCCTGTCGATGATCTTCGGCGCCATCCTGTCGCTGCCGCTCGCCATCGCCCGCGTCGAGGGCGGCAAGATCGCCGGCCGCCTCGCCTTCGGCTATTCCTATTTCTTCCGCGGCACGCCGCTGCTGGCGCAGACCTTCCTCGTCTATTACGGCGCCGGCCAGTTCCGCGAGCAGCTCACCGATATCGGCCTGTGGTGGTTCTTCCGCGACGCCTTCAACTGCGCGGTGTTCACCTTCACGCTCAACACCGCCGCCTATCAGGCGGAGATCCTGCGCGGCGGCATCCAGAGCCTGCCGGTCGGCCAGAACGAGGGCGGCAAGTCGCTCGGCCTGTCGCCCTACCAGGTCTACCGCACCATCATCCTGCCGCAGGCCTACGCCATCGGCCTGCGCCCGCTCGGCAACGAGCTGGTGCTGATGATCAAGTCGAGCGCCATCGCCTCGGTGGTCACCGTCTACGACCTGATGGGCGTCACCCGCCTCGCCTTCTCGCGCTCCTACGACATGGAGGTCTATCTCTGGGCGGCGGTGCTCTACCTGCTGATGGTCGAGGTCGTGCGGCGGGTGTGGAACGTGCTGGAACGCCGGCTGAACCGGCATGTGCTGGTCTCGCGCTGAGGATCAACCCCGGCGCACGATCCGCGCCACCTCCTCGCGCAGCACCGGCAGCAGTTCCGCCTCGAACCAGGGATGGCGCTTCAGCCAGCCGCTATTGCGCCAGGAGGGATGCGGCAGCGGGATCAGCTTCGGCTTCTCCCGCGCCTCGATGATTTCCCGCCAGCGCGTCACCCGCTCGGTGAGGCTCAGCCCGGCGAAACGCTCCAGCCCCAGCCGGCGCAGATGATAGGCCTGCGCCGCATTGCCGACCGCCACCACCAGGTCGAATGCCGGCCGGGCGGCGAACAGTCTGTCGTGCCACAGTTCCCCGCATTCCCGGCGCGGCGGCAGGTCGCCGCCCTTGGCGTCCTGTCCGGGAAAGCAGAAGCCCATGGCGGCGATGGCGACGCGCGCCTCGTCGTAGAACGCCTCGCGGTCGAGCCCGAGCCAGTCGCGCAGCCGGTCGCCGGACGCATCGTCGAAGGAGCGGCCGGAGAGATGCACCTTTGTGCCCGGCGCCTGCGAGGCGATCAGCAGCCGCGAGGCGGCACCGACATGCAGCACCGGGCGCGGCTCGTGCGGCAGCGGCCGGCCGCGCGGCGCCTCGACGCAGGCGCGGCAGGCGCGAATCTCGGCGAGCAGGCGGTCGAGGTCGGAAGGTGGCGTGTCCATGCGCCCCTATGTGGCGCGTCCGAGCGATTCCGTCACCGCTGGCGCGCCCGGAAATCCGCCGGCATCTCGAACGGGCCGGACCAGATGCCGCGCCCCGCCGCCTTTGCCGCCGCCTGCTCGGCGCGATAGGCCAGCCCGGTCGCCACCGCGAATCCCTGTTCGACCATCAGCGCGCCGAGATCGCGCCCGCCCGCCTCGCAGATCGACACCGAGCGGCCGTAGCGGTCGCCGTCGACCGGGCGGCAGGTGATCGCGGCGGATGCCGCCGCCGTCGCCATCGCCTGCCTCGCCCGCTCGCCGCAGGGCCATGTCCGGCCCGGCGCGCCGCAGTTCTGGTGCAGCTCCGGCGCATCGATACCTTCCAGCCGCACCCGCGTGCCGCCGAGCTCGAAACTGTCGCCGTCGGCGACCCGCACCGCCCCGTCGAGCGGCGGCACGAAGCGCTCCACCACCAGCGCCACCGCGATCAGTGCCAGCGCGAACAGGACCGAATGCCAGGTCGAGGGCCGCCAGCCGCCGCGCGGCAGGGCCCCGCGTCCGGGAAGGCGTCGGGGAACCCGCCAGCGGCCGCCCGGCGCACGCACCGGCTCAGGCGTCCGCGACGCCGGCTTCCGCGAAGGTCGCCATGCCGGCATGGCAGGCGATCGCCGCCTTGACCACGCCGATGGCGAGCGCCGCGCCGGAGCCCTCGCCGAGCCGCATGTCGAGGTCGAGCAGCGGGCGCAGGCCGAGGCGCTCCAGCACCCGCCCATGCGCCGGCTCGGCCGAGCGGTGGCCGGCGAAGCAATGGTCGAGCGCGCCCGGCTCCATGGCGTGCAGCACGGCGGCGGCCGCCGTCACCACATAGCCGTCGAGCACCACCGGCACGCGCTGCATGCGGGCGGCGAGGATGGCGCCGGCCATGGCGGCGAGCTCGCGCCCGCCCAGCTTGCGCAGCACTTCCAGCGGGTCGTCGAGATGGCCGCGCGCCCGCGCCACCGCCTGCTCCACCGCCGCGATCTTGCGGGCGAGCACCTCGCCGGTCGAGCCGGTGCCGGGGCCAACCCACTCGGCGGCGCTGCCGCCATAGAGCCCGTGGAGGATGGCGGCGGCGACCGTGGTGTTGCCGATGCCCATCTCGCCAAGGCAGAGCAGGTCCGGCTCGCCGGCCAGCGCTTCCATGCCGAAGGCCATGGTGGCGGCGCATTCGGCCTCGGTGAGCGCGTCCTCCTCGACGATGTCGCGGGTCGGCAGGTCGAGCGCGAGGTCGAACACCCTGAGCCCGGCGCCGAACACGCCGCAGATCTGGTTCACCGCCGCCTTGCCGTCGGTGAAGGTGGCGACCATCTGCTTGGTCACCTCGCTCGGATAGGGCGAGACGCCGCGCCGGGCGACGCCATGGGTGCCGGCGAACACCGCCACCGTCGGGCGGTCGATGCGCGGGATTTCGCGGCCCTGCCAGCCGGCGATCTTGATGGCGATCTCCTCCAGCCGGCCCAGCGCGCCGGGCGGCTTGACGAGCTGCCCCTGCCGCGCCCGCGCCGCCGCTTCCGCCTGCGTATCGGGCGCTGGAAGGCTGAGGAACAGGTTGCGGATGTCGTCGAAGGGAAGCCCGGTGGCGGTGCGCTGCATGGGTACCTCGAAGGGGACGGATCGGCGTCGGCGCGGGGTAGCCCCTCGCAGGCCGGGAGGCAATCGCTAAATGGCGGCGGGAGACGTATCGTTGACCTCACGCCCCATGCGGTGGCGAAGGCGCTCCATGTGCCGCGCACCCGCATCGAGCGGCCGGCCGGCGAGGAAACCGCGATCGCCGCCGGCACCGCGCTCCGGCTCGGGCGCTTCCTGGGAACCCCCGCGGATTTCTGGATGAACCTGCAATCAACCTACGCGCTTGCGCAGGCGGAGCGCGCCACGCCCGACCTCGACGCCATCCGCCCCTACGCCGCGGCCTAGGCGCGCCGGCCACGCCTCCGGCTGCGATCGCGGGAACCGCCTCGCCTGCGCCGGCGATTGCGGCTATGCAGCAGCATGCCCGCGCCCTTCACCCCCGCCTTCCTCGACGAGCTCGACCGCCTGTTCGTCTGGCGGCGGGATGTGCGGCACTTCGAGACCCGCCCGCTGCAGGACGGCGCCATCGCCTCGCTCATCGAGCAGGCCTGCCGGGCGCCGAGCGTCGGCTTCAGCCAGCCGTGGCGCTTCGTGCGGGTGGCGGCGCCGGAGCGGCGGGCGCGGGTGCGGGCCATTTTCGAGGGCTGCAACGCACAGGCGCTGGCGGCGCAGCCGGACGAGCGCGCGGGCCTGTATGCCCGGCTGAAGCTCGCCGGCCTCGACGACGCGCCGGAACAGCTCGCGGTGTTCGTCGACGCCGCGACGCCGACCGGCGGCGGGCTCGGCCGCGCCACCATGCCGGAGACCGCCGCCTATTCCGCCGTGCTCGCCGTGCACACGCTGTGGCTGGCGGCCGCCGCGCGGGGGATCGGCGTCGGCTGGGTGTCGATCCTCGATCCGCAGGCGGTCACGGCGGCGCTCGACCTGCCGGCGGGCTGGCGGCTGGTCGCCTATCTGTGCATAGGCTATCCGCGCGCGCCCTCCGATGTGCCGGAACTGGAGCGCGCCGGCTGGGAGCGACGCCTGCCGCCCGGCGATGTCGTGCTGTACCGCTGAACGAGTGTCGCCCGATGGACCTGCGCTCCCCCGCCGCCGCGCTCCGCGCCGTCCTCGCCCCGGTGCCGGCGGCGCTGCGGTTTCTTACTCGGATACCCGTGCCGGCTTTTTCCTGGGAGAAGGGGGACGGCCCGCCGGACCTCGACCGGCTCGGCCCGGCCTTCCCCTTGGCCGGCGCGATCGTCGGGCTGATCGGCGCCATCGTACACCTCACTGCACTCACCCTGCTGCCCGGATTCATCGCCGCGACGCTGGCGGTGGCGACCCTCGCCCTCGCCACCGGGGCGCTGCACGAGGACGGCCTCGCCGACACCGCCGACGGGCTCGGCGGCATGGGCCGCGAGCGCCGGCTCGCCATCATGCGCGACAGCCGGCTCGGCACCTTCGGCGCGGTGGCGCTGCTGCTGGCACTGCTGCTGCGCATCGGCGCGTTGGAGGCGCTGGCCGCCCTCTCCTGGGTCGGCGCGGCGGGCGCGCTGGTCGCCGCCTCGGCGCTGGCCCGCCTGGGCGCGCTGGCGATGATCGGTGCCCTGCCCTCGGCGCGGCCGGACGGGCTCGCCGGCCGCGCCGGGCGTCCCAGCACCGCCACATTGTGGACAGCCGGAATCGCCGCGCTGGCGATCGTCGCGATTTTCCTCATCCCGACAATGGGTTGGACGGCACTCGCCGGCGGCCTCGTTGTCGCCGCGGCGGCGTGGGCCGGCCTCGTCCGCCTTGCCGCGGCCAAATTTGGCGGGCAGACCGGAGACGTCGCCGGTGCGGCGGCGCTCGCCGTCGAGATTGCGTTCCTGATGGGGGCGCTTATCTTCGCACGGTCGTTCGGATGAACCGCCCGATTCCCATGCCTATACTCGTTTCGACCCCCTGTATCGGAGTGTGCGCACTCGATGCCGCCCGACGCCATTGCGTCGGATGCGGCCGCACGCTCGAGGAGATCGGTGCCTGGCCAAGCCTCGACGAAACCACCCGCCGCGCCATAATGAACCGGCTCGCACGCCAACGCTGCGAGGCCGGGCGATGAATGCCGACCGCTTCATGTGGGTGGTGGTGATCGGCCTTGCCGCGGGCATCGGCCTCATCGTGTGGAATGCCGAGGCCGGC
Organism: Ancylobacter sp. GW821-FHT10E12; assembly: GCF_058809335.1. NCBI lineage: Bacteria > Pseudomonadati > Pseudomonadota > Alphaproteobacteria > Hyphomicrobiales > Xanthobacteraceae > Ancylobacter > Ancylobacter sp. GW821-FHT10E12. The sequence goes on from NZ_JBXASN010000012.1 coordinate 128,989, forward strand.
GGCATCGCCGGGCTGAGCACCAACCAGCTCACCCGCCTGGTCGCCTTTTCGGCGATGGCGCTGGTGGTCGGCGCGGGGGCCATGGCGACCTTCACCGGCCGCCTCGGCGAGGCGTTGCGCGCCGCGCTGCTGTGGCTGGTCATCTTCGCCGTGCTGGGCACCGGCTATACCTACCGCTACGAGATGCATGCCGCGGCCTACCGGGTGCTCGCCGAGCTCGCCCCCGGCTATGCCGTTCCGGTCGCTCGCGATTCCGGCCCGGCGATCGAGGTCGCCCGCGCCCGCGACGGCGATTTCAACATCCGCGTCGAGATCAACGGCAACCGCATCCCGATGCTGGTCGACACCGGCGCCTCCAGCGTGGTGCTGACGCCGGAGGACGCGGTGGCGGCCGGCCTGCCGATCGAATTGCTGCGCTACGATATCCCCATCGACACCGCCAATGGCCGCGGCCGCGCCGCCGCGGTAGTGCTCGACCGGGTGTCGATCGCCGGCAGCATCGAGGAGCGGCAGGTGCCGGCGCTGATCGCCAGCCCCGGCACGCTGAAGCACAGCCTGCTCGGCATGACCTTCCTGTCGCGGCTCGAGAGTTTCGAGATCCGCGGCGAGAAGTTGGTGATGCGCGCCAAGGCGCTCGACCGCTGAATGTTTCAGCCGACGATCATCGCCACCGCGAAGCGCAGCCCCATGAGGGCGAGATAGACGCCGAAGCCGACCTCCAGCTGGCGCCTGGTGAAACGGTGCGCCAGCTTCGCCCCGAACGGCGCCGCCAGCACCGCGATGGTCCCCACCAGCAGCGCGCCGGGGATCGAGATGAAGCCGAGCGAGAGCGGCGGCAGCTCGGCGAGATGCGGCCAGCCGCCAAGCACATAGCCGATCACCCCCGGCACCGCGATCAGCGCCCCGAGGACGGAGGAGGTGGCGATCGCCTGATGGATCGGCACCCGGTAGAGAGAGAGGATCGCCACCGCGATGCCGCCGCCGCTGATGCCGACCAGCGCCGCGATCACGCCGATGAAGGCGCCATAGGCCCGCATCGTCCACGGCCCCGGCAACTCGTCCGCCAGCACCCAGCTGTCGCGGGCGAACAGCAGCCGGATCGACATCAGCACCGCGAAGACGACGAAGGCGAGCTGAAGGACGCGGTCCGGCGAGACCGCCGCCAGCGCCGTGCCGGCGAGCACGCCGATCACCAGCGGCACCACCCATTGCCGCAGCACCCCGGTATTGATCCTGGTGTGCGAGCGATGGGCGGAGAAGGAGCGCAGCGCGGTGGGCATGATGATGGCGAGCGCCGAGCCGACCGCCAGATGCATGCGCAGCGCGTCCGGCACGCCGAGGACGCCGAACACCTCATAGAGCACCGGCACCACGATAGCGCCGCCGCCGATGCCGAACAGGCCGGCAAGGATGCCGGTGGCGAAACCGGCCACGACGAGAATGCCGACCAGCCAGAGGATCTGGTCGAGCGGAAGGGAGGCGAGGATCATGCCACCAAGGCCCGCCGTTCCTCGGCGCGGCGCACCTCGTCGACCGCCGCGCGCAGCACGTCGAGATCGGCCCCGGCCTTGACGCCCTCGATGGCGAGGCGGCGGCGGAAGGCGCGCGCGCCCGGCCGGCCGGTGAACAGCCCGAGCATGTGGCGGGTGACGTCGTGCAGCCGCCCACCGGCGTCGAGATGCGCGGCGACATAGGGCTCGAAGGCCGCCACCGCGGCAAAGGCGTCGGCATGGGGATCCGGGCTGCCGAACAGCCGGGAATCGACCGCCAGCAGCCATTCCGGCTGCTGGTAGGCGGCGCGCCCGAGCATCACCCCGTCGACATGGACGAGATGCGCCTCGGCCTCCTCCAGCGAGCCGATGCCGCCATTGATGATGACCGGCACCTGCGGCAGGCGCTGCTTCAGCCGATGGACCCGGTCATAGTCGAGCGGCGGGATGTCGCGGTTTTCCTTGGGGGAGAGCCCTTCCAGCCAGGCCTTGCGGGCATGGACGGTGAGCGTGTCGGCGCCGGCCGCCAGCACCGCGTCGGCAAGGGCGTCGAGCGCCGCTTCCGGGTCCTGCTCGTCGACGCCGATGCGGCACTTCACGGTGACGGGAATGCCGACCTCCGCCTTCATCGCCGCGACGCAGGCGGCCACCAGCGCCGGATCGCGCATGAGGCAGGCGCCGAAATTGCCGCCTTGCACCCGGTCGGAGGGGCAGCCGACATTGAGGTTGATCTCGTCATAGCCGCGCTCGCCCGCAATCGCCGCGGCCCTGGCCAGCGCGACCGGATCCGAGCCGCCGAGCTGCAGCGCCAGCGGATGCTCGACGGGCGAGAAGCCGATCAGCCGGTCGCGGTCGCCATGGATCACCGCATTGGCGGTGACCATTTCGGTATAGAGCAGCGCCCGTGCCGAGAGGGTGCGATGGAACGCGCGGCAATGCCGGTCGGTCCAGTCCATCATCGGTGCGACGGAGAATCTATAGGGTTGAAAAGTCATGGTTTTCTAGAGGCAACCATCCGATTGACACCACCGGGCGCCCACCGTTCGGCGCCTTGTCGTGCCGCCTTATCCCACGTTTCGGCGCCGAAAACACAGGAGCGCATGAAAAATGGTTTCCTTCGGCATCGGAGCGTGGCACGCGCGGCGGCGCCGCGCGTCAGCGGAAGGGCGGCTCGTCGAAAGAGCGCAGCTTGCGCGAATGGATGGTCGAGCCGGCCTGCTTCAGCTTGTCCAGCGCGGCGAGGCCGATCCTGAGATGTTCGCTGACGGCGCGCTCGTAGAAGGCATTGGCGGCGCCCGGCAGCTTGATCTCGCCATGCAGCGGCTTGTCGGAGACGCAGAGCAGCGTGCCATAGGGCACCCGCAGCCGGTAGCCCTGCGCGGCGACGGTGCCCGACTCCATGTCGACCGCGATGGCGCGGGAGAGGTTGATGCGCCGGCGCTCCTTGGCCCAGCGCAGCTCCCAGTTCCGATCGTCCTGCGTGACGACGGTGCCGGTGCGCAGGCGCCGCTTCAGCTGGTCGCCCCTCTCGCCGGTGACCTCGGCCGCCGCCTGCTGGAGCGCGACCTGGACCTCGGCGAGCGCGGGGATCGGGATGTCGGTGGGGACGAGTTCGTCGAGAATGCCGTCCTGCCGGAGATAGGCGTGGGCGAGCACGTAGTCGCCGATGATCTGGGTCTGCCGCAGCCCTCCGCAATGGCCGACCATCAGCCAGCAATGCGGCCTCAGCACCGCGAGATGGTCGGTGATGGTCTTGGCATTCGAGGGGCCGACGCCGATATTGACCAGCGTCACGCCGGTCCCGTCGGTGCGCACGAGATGGTAGGCCGGCATCTGGAAACGGTGCCAGGGCGCCGACATCACCCGCTCGACGGCGGTGACGTCGATGCCTGCGCGATCGATCCTGATGCCCCCCGGCGTCACCAGCGCCTCGGCGGTGCCCGCCTCGATCTCGGCGAGGCCGGAGCGGACGAACTGGTCGACATAGCGGTGATAGTTGGTCAGCAGGATCCACGGCTGGAAGGCGCGCCAATCGGTCCCGGTATAGTGGACGAGCCGGCGCAGCGAATAGTCCACGCGCACGGCATCGAAGAGCGCCAGCGGCCGCGGCTCGCCCTCCACCAGATCGAAGGTGCCGTCGGCGATCTCGTCGCCCACCAGCGACAGCAGCGGCGTCGGGAAATGCCGCGCGAGCTCGGACGCCGTGACCTTGCCGCGGCCGAGCTCGTCGCCGCCGTCGAGCGCGTAGGGATAGGGAATCTCCTGCGTGCTGACGCCGGTCTCGATGGTCACGCCATATTCGTCGACGAGCGGCTGCAGCTGATCGAGCAGATAGCCGCGGAATTCCGCCGGATGGGTCACGGTGGTCTCGTGCATGCCGGGCACGGCGAATTTCGCGTAGCCGCGCTGGCTCCTCACCGACGACGCCCTCACCCGTTCGTAGGTCACGCGCAACAGCGGGTAGCGGTAGCGCGCCCGCTCCTCGGCGTCCGGCGCCCGCCCCGTCTCGAAGAAGCGATTGAGGTCGTGCCTCAGCGCCTGGCGCGCCGCGCCATACAGCCTCTCCAGCCGGTCGATGGCGGCCTGCGGGGTCGTCGCGGTCTCGAACGTCATCGGATTCATGGTCTCCATCAACCGCTGCTAGCGCGTATTGATGCAATCGGGAAGGCTTTAATGCCGGATGAACGGGAGCCCGCGCGCGCCTGCGGTCCGCCGGCAGAGCCGAAAGAAAACCCGCCCTCGCTGGAGGGCGGGTCCGGGCCTCGATCAGGGCGCCGACGCTCTAGAACGGGCTGTCGGGGAAATAGAACTGGTCGGCATTTTCCGGCGTGATCAGCGTCGAGCCGATGATGAACCGCCCATAGACCGGCGTGTCCGACACGAAGCGCAGGGCGGTGATTTCCAGCGCCGCCGAGATCAGCGCCGGCGGGTAGGTGACGTCGACCGGCAGCTGCGGATCCTTGTCCTTGATGCGCCTGACGATCTCCTTCATGCCGGCGCCGCCGATGACCCACATCTCCTTCTGGCGCCCGGCCTGCGAAATCGCCTCCAGCACGCCGATGGCCATGTCGTCGTCCGCCGCCCAGACGGCGTCGATCTTCTTGTGCTTGGACAGGTAGTCCTGCATCACCGAGAAGGCCTTGTCGCGGTTCCAGTTGCCGTGCTGCATGTCGAGGATCTCGATCCCCGAGCCGTTGATGGCGGCCTTGAACGCATCGACGCGCTCATTGTCCAGCGTCGTGGGAATGCCGCGCAGCACCACGATCTTGGCGCCGCTCTTCAGGTTCGCCTTGAAATACTCGCCGGCCACGCGGCCGAAGGCGGTGTTGTCGCCGGCGACATAGAGGTTCTCGATGCCGGGCTGCGCCAGGCCGCGATCCACCACGGTGACCCATTTGCCCGCCTCCTTCACCGCCTTGACCGGGCTGGTCAGCGGTTCGGATTCGAAGGGCAGCACCACCAGCGCGTCGATGTTGCGGGTGGCCATCATGTCCTCGATGTCGTTCACCTGCTTGCCGACATTGCCGGCGGTCGCGAGAACGAAATCGAGGTTCGGATAGGTCGCCTTCAGCCGCTGGATGCTTTGCTGCGCGTGCCAGTTGAGCCCGCCCATGAAGCCATGCGTGGCCGAGGGGATCGAGACGCCGATCACCACCTTCTTGCCTTGCGCGACCGCCGGGACGGCGAGGCCGGTGGCAAGGGCGACAGCGGCCGAACTGGCCAGGAACGTCCTGCGCTTCATCTTGTTTCCTCCCATGTTTCCGCTCTCAGGCGGATGATTTCCCGCGTTGCAGAACCACCGCGAGCACGATGATGACCCCCTGTATCGCGCCGTTGAGATAGGGCGAGACGAGGTCGGCCAGGTTCAGGATGTTATCGATCAGGCTGAGGATCAGCACGCCGACGACCGTGCCCCAGACGCGGCCATAGCCGCCCTTGAGCGCGGTGCCGCCGATGATGACGGCGGCGATGGCTTCAAGCTCCCACAGCATGCCGGTCGAGCCGGATGCCGAGCCGAGGCGCGGGACGTACATGATGGTGGCAAGGCCGACCAGCAGCCCGAGCAGCACATAGGTGGTCAGCCTGACGCCGTCGACGCTGACGGCGGAGTAGCGGGCGACCTTGTCGTTGGAGCCGATCGCCTCGCAGTAGCGGCCGAAGCGGGTATGGCGCATGGCGACCTGCCCGGCGACCGCGACGGCGGCGAAGACCAGGATCGGCCAGGCGATGCCGAACAGGCCGGAATAATAGACCGGGCGGTAGAGCTGCCGGACCGCGAAGTCGAGGCTGATCGTCCCGCCATCCGCCAGCCAGGTCACCAGCGACCGGAAGATGCCCATGGTGCCGAGCGTGACGATGAAGGGCTCGATCCGCGCCTGGGTGATCAGGAGGCCGTTGGCCAGCCCGGCGAGCAGCCCCACCGCCAGCGCTATGGCCATGCCGACCAGGATCAGCGGCACGCCGACCCCCATGGCGGGCAGCAGCGCGTTCATCGCGAGGATCATCACCCCGGCGATGAAGGCGGCCATGGACCCGACCGACAGGTCGAGCCCGCCCGAGGTGATGACGAAGGTCATGCCCACGGCGATCATGCCGATGAAGGCCGAGCGGGCCAGCACGTTGGTGACGTTGCCCTGCGACAGGAAATTGTCGTTCAGCATGGCGCCGAGGACGACCAGCAGGATCAGCGCCAGCAGCGGCCCCAGCGCCGACAGGCCGGGCACGCGCGCGGCAAGGCCCGGCCGGGGAATCGCGGTGTCAGACATTGGAGATTTCCTCGGCTGTGCCCATCACCAGCCGGACCACGGCGGATTCGGTGATGCGCTCCCCGTCGAGCTCGCCGGCGATCCGCCCCTGCCGCATGACCAGCACGCGGTCGGAAAGGCCCAGGATCTCGGGCATGTCGGATGAGATGACGATGACGCTGCGCCCCTGCGAGGCGAGCGCGTCGATGAAGGCATAGATCTGGCTCTTGGTGCCGACGTCGATGCCGCGCGTCGGCTCGTCGATGATGACGATCTCGGGCTCCGACAGCAGCGTCTTGGCGAGCAGGAGCTTCTGCTGGTTGCCGCCCGAGAGATTGCCGACGGCCATGTCCCGGCGCGGCGCCCTTATGTCGAACTCGCCGATGGCGCGCGTCAGCGCCGCTTCCTCCCGCGCGGTGGACAGGAAAGGCGCGCCGAACTGCGCCAGGGTGGAGAGGGTCAGGTTCTCCCGCAGGTTCTTGTCGAGCAGCAGGCCGCGCTCCTTCCGGTCCTCGGTGAGATAAGCCATGCCGTGCGACGCGGCGTCGCGCACCGAGCCGATATGCACCGGCATGCCGTTGCGCCGCACCTCGCCGCTCGCGGGGCGCAGGCCCACCAGCCCCTCCGCCAGTTCCGTGCGCCCGGACCCGACGAGGCCCGATATGCCGAGCACCTCGCCCCGATTCAGCGTGAAGGAGACGTTCTCGACCAGCGGCGGCACACTGAAGCCGCGGACCTCCAGCGCCACGGCGCCGGTGGGATGCCGGCGTGGCGGGTAGATGTCCTCGAGGTCGCGTCCCACCATGGCGGTCGCCATGCCGTCCTCGGTGAGCTCGCCGCGCAGCGCCCGGCGCACCACGGCGCCGTCGCGCAGAACCGTGATGCGGTCGGCGAGGCGGGTGACTTCCTCGAGGCGGTGCGAGGTGTAGAGCAGCGCCACGCCCTGCGCGCGCAGCCGCTCGATCTGGCGGAACAGCACCTCGACCTCGCGATGCGTCAGCACGGCCGAGGGCTCGTCCATGATCAGCACCCGCGCCTTGCGCGACAGGGCCTTGGCGATCTCGACCATCTGCCGGTCCGAGACCGGCAGGTCGCGGATGCGCGCATCCGGGCGGATCCGGCTGTCGAGCTGGTCGAGCAGGTCCTGCGTGCCGGCGCGCATGGCGCGATGGTCGAGGAACACCCGCCCCAGCTCCCGCCCGAGCCAGATGTTCTCGGTGACCGTGAGGTCGGGGGCGAGGTTGAACTCCTGGTGGATCACCACCACGCCGGCGGCCTCGGCTTCGGCGCCGCTGGCGAAGGGGGCGGGGCGTCCGTCGAGCCGGACCTGTCCCGAGGTCGGCGCGAGGAAGCCGCCGAGCAGCTTCATGATCGTCGATTTGCCGGCGCCGTTCTCGCCGATCAGCGCGTGGACCTCGCCCGGATGCAGCGCGAAATCGATGCCGTGCAGGATCTCGATCGGCCCGAAGCTCTTGCGGACCTCGCTCAGCTCCAGCACCGGACCCGGAGCGGCACTCACAGCGCCACCCATGCCGCATCCTGCCGCGAGGACCGCACGCAGGCATCGACGAAGCGCATGCCGGCCAGCCCGTCCGCCAGCGTCGGATAGGTGGTGCCGATGGGCGGCGCCTCGCCGGCCCGATGCGCGCGGATGGCGCGGGCGGCCTCGGCATAGAGGTTGGCGAAGGCTTCCAGATAACCTTCCGGGTGGCCGGGCGGGATGCGCGAGACGCGCGAAGCCGCCTCGCCGGTGCCGGCGCCGTTGCGGGTGAGAACACGCTTGGGCTCGCCGAAGCGGGTGAACCACAGCCGGTTCGGGTCCTCCTGCGCCCATTCGAGCCCGCCCTTGTCGCCATAAAGCCGCAGGCGCAGCCCGTTCTCGTTGCCCGGCGCCACCTGGCTGGCCCAGAGCATTCCCCGCGCGCCGCCCTCGAAACGCAGCAGGACATGGGCATTGTCGTCGAGCGCGCGACCGGCCACGAAGCTCGTCAGCTCGGCGGCGAGCGCGTTCGGCTGCAGTCCCGAGACGAAGCAGGCGAGATTATAGGCATGGGTGCCGATATCGCCCACCGCGCCGCCAGCGCCGGACCGGGCCGGATCGGTGCGCCATTCGGCCTGCTTGGAGCCCTGCGTCTCCGCCGCCTCGGTCAGCCATTCCTGCACATATTCCGCCTGGACGAGGCGAAGCCGGCCGAGCTCCCCGGTCTCCACCATGGCGCGGGCCTGCCGGACCATGGGATAGCCGGTGTAATTGTGGGTGAGGATGAACAGCGCCGTCGACGCGCGGGCGACGTCGGCGAGCGCCCTCGCCTCATCCATGGTCGCGGTCAGCGGCTTGTCGCAGATCACGTGGATGCCGCGTTCGAGGAAGGCGATGGCCGGGCCGGCATGCATGTGGTTCGGCGTGACGATCGCGACGGCCTCGATGCCGTCCAGGCGATCGGCCTCGGTGCGGGCCATGACGGAGAAATCGTCATAGCTGCGCGCCAGGCCCAGCGCGTCGGCGGAGGCGCGCGCCTTTTCCGGCGTCGCGGACAGGGCGCCGGCGACGAGCTCGAACTCGCCGTCCAGCCGCGAGGCGATGCGGTGCACGGCACCGATGAACGCGCCGGTCCCGCCGCCGACCATGCCCAGGCGGATCGGCGTGCTCATGGATCGAGTCCCAGCAGGCGGCGATTGGCGGCACGGTCGGCGCCGGTGCTGGCGAAGTCGTCGAAGGCCCTGTCGGTGACGGGGATGATGTGGTGCCTGACGAAGGCGGCGCCCTCGCGCGCACCGACCTCGGGGTGCTTCAGGCAGCATTCCCACTCGACGACCGCCCAGCCGTCGAAATCCATGGCGGCGAGCTTGGAGAAGATGGCGCCGAAATCCACCTGCCCGTCGCCGAGGCTGCGGAAGCGGCCCGCGCGGCCGAGCCAGGGCTGGTAGCCGCCATAGACGCCCTTGCGCCCGGTCGGGTTGAACTCGGCGTCCTTGACGTGGAACATGCCGATCCGCTCGGCATAGATGTCGAGATTGTCGAGATAATCCAGCTGCTGCAGCACGTAGTGCGACGGGTCGTAGAGCATTTTGGCGCGCGGATGCCGGTCCACCCGCTCCAGGAACATCTCGAACGTGTCGCCGTCGTGCAGGTCCTCGCCCGGATGGATCTCGAAGCAGATATCGACCCCGCACGCATCGGCATGGTCGAGGATCGGCCGCCAGCGGCGCGCCAGTTCGTCGAAGGCCTCCTCGATCAGGCCGGCCGGCCGTTGCGGCCAGGGATAGACGAAGGGCCACGCCAGCGCGCCGGAAAAGCTCGCCATGGCGGTGAGCCCGAGATGCTTCGAGGCGGTCAGCGCCTTCCTGAGCTGATCGACCGCCCATTCCTGCCGCCCCGCGGGGACGCCGCGAACCTCCACCGGGGCGAAGGCGTCGAACATCGCATCATAGGCCGGATGCACGGCGACGAGTTGTCCCTGCAAATGGGTGGACAATTCGGTGACGGCGACGCCGTTCGCGGCGCCGCGCCCCGCCCATTCCTCGCACCAGCCGCGCGAGGCGGCGGCCTGCGCGAGATCGAGGATCCGCGTGTCGTTGGTCGGCACCTGCACGCCGATATAGCCGCAATCCGCAGCCCAGCGCGTGATGGAATCCCAGCTGTCGAACGGCGCCTCGGTGCCGATGAACTGCGCCAGGAAGAGGCCAGGCCCCTTGATGGTGCGCATTTTTCCTCCCGACCGGCTGCCGCCGATCAACCGTTATGTTTCTTGTAATCGGTTGCAGACAACGTAACTGGGTTATGTAATCGTTTGCAACAGGAATTCTGTGCGATCCGAACCCGCATGCGGACCCGATTGCGGTTTGCTGCATTGCGGGGTTATGGAGAGGCGATGCAGCACCACAGGCCGAAAATCGGGGATGTCGCGCGGCTTGCCGGAGTGTCCACCGCAACGGTCAGCCGGGTGCTGTCGCATCCGCAGCTCGTCAGCGCGCAGACCCGCCAGCTGGTGGAGGAGGCGATCCGCCAGACCGGCTATCGCCTGAACCAGGCGGCGCGCAATCTGCGGCACCGGCGCACCGGCGGCATCGTGGCGCTGGTCCCGAACCTCGCCAACCCGTTCTTCTCCGAGATCCTCTCCGGCATCGCCTCGGTGCTGGCTCCCGCCGGCTACAATCTTCTGGTGGCCGACACGCGCGTCGAGGGAGGCGCTTCGATTCTCCGCTATGCCGAACCCAGCCGGGCCGACGGGCTGATCGTGCTCGACGGCTCGCTGCCGGCCGAAGGGCTGGCGCGGCGGGTGCCGGTGGTGCTGGCATGCGAATGGATTCCCGGTTTCGCCGCGCCGCGGGTCAAGATCGACAATCGCGGGGCGGCGCGGCTGGCGGTCGAGCATCTCGTGCAGCTCGGCCACCGGCGGATCGCCCATGTCGCCGGCCCGCCCGGCAACGTCCTGTCCGAGGCGCGGCAGGCGGGAGCGGAACAGGCGCTGGCGGCACATGGCCTGCCGGCGCCGCGGATCTTTCCCGGCGACTTCACCCTGGCCTCCGGTCGCCGCGCGGGGGCGGAATGGCTGGCGCTGCCGCCGGACGAGCGCCCGACCGCCGTCTTCCTGGCCAGCGACGCGATGGCCTGCGGCTTCATCGGCGAGGTCCAGCACCGTGGCACCGCCGTTCCGAACGATGTCTCCGTCATCGGCTTCGACGACATCGAGCTCGTCGCGCACATGACGCCGCCGCTCTCCACGATAAGGCAGCCGCGCGAATCGATCGGCCGTCACGCGGCCCAGCGCCTGCTCGACCGGATCGCCGGCGACGAACGGGTGGACGACATCATCCTGCCGGTCGAGCTGGTTCTGCGCGGAAGCACGGCTCCCGTGCGGACGCCTCCGACAACCGCGGACACTACCAGCTGAGGCCGCGCTCCTCCGACGCGACCCGAATATCGGGAAACGCATCGACCAGCGCGGCCATGCGCGGGCGGGGCAGGAAGGCCGGCAGCATGGCTTTCGGCCGCACCGCCTCGACCAGCTCGCCGAGGCCGCTCCGGGTCGGGTGCACGTTCCAGCGCCGCAAGGTGGCGGCTTCCGCCTGCAGCAGCCGCTGGGCGCCGGAGCCCTCCGCGACGTGGCCGGTGAACACGATGTCGGCCTCGCCCGACGCGGCGCAGGACGCCGCCAGCCGCGCGGACAGGCCGCGATCCGCCTGCGCACCCGCCACGATCATCGCGCCTGCGGGCGCGCTGTCGGTCGTGAGCACCCCGGCCGTCTCCAGCAATTCGCCGACCCAGTCGCGCAGATGCGGGACGACGCAGCTCTCATGCCGGGTCAGGAGCTCGGCGACCGACCGCGTCGCCGGGCACAGGGAGACCGCCACCCCGGAGCGCTGGAAGGCCAGCGCCATTTCCAGCGCCCGCCCGGCGGGCGGCACGGGCAGCAGCAGCGGCCGCCTTCGCGCCCGCTCGACGAGATCGGCCATCTGCACGTCGAGCGGCTCGCCGGCATCGCCATAGCTGGCGTCGCAGACCAGCGCGGCCGCCGGCAGCGGCCGGGACGAGGGGAAGAGCGGGCTCTCGGCCGAATAGTCGCCGGTATAGACCAGCCCCTGTGCGCCGCCGATCCGCATCCAGACCGCACCCGGCGCGTGGCCGGCCGGACCGGTCTCGACCTCGATCCCGGCAATCGATGTCGCGCCCCCGAAGGGAAGGTCCTCCGCAGCGCTCAGCGTTGGATCGCCGGACAGCGCGCGGACGGCCGCCGTGGCATGGATCGGCGGATCGCCCACCCTGCCCGCCAGGTCGAGCGCGCCGACATGATCGGGATGGCCGTGGGAGATGAGGATCGCATCGACCGGACCAACGCCGGCGAGATCCGGCCGCCGTCCCGCATCCGGCCCCTCGCCGAGGTCGAGCATCAGCCGGCGCCCCTCGATGTCGAGCAGGAAGCAGGCTGGCCCCTTCACTCCCCACCCGGACAGCGCGACGAGGCGGTTCATCTCAGCTCAATCCCGTAAAGCGTCCGCCGGCAAAGCGGCGCAGCGCGGCGATCAGCACCATCGGGATCAAGGTGGTCAGCACGATGGCGATGAACGACATGGTCATTCCCAACCCGACGGAGCCCTGCTCGAACTGGCGCCAGATGAAGCCGGCGATGGTCATCATGCCGACCGGCGCCACCAGCAGCGAGGCGACCAGTTCGCGCGAGGCGACGGCGAAGACCAGCAGCATGGAGGTGACGAGGCTCGGCAGGATGAGCGGCAGCATGATGCGCCGGAACACGGTGAAGGGCCGCGCCCCGGCGACCCGCGCCGCCGCCTCCAGATTGTCGCCGATCTGCTGGAAGGCGGCGGTGGCGTAGCGCACCGGCTGCGGCAGCAGGATGCAGCAATAGGCCAGCAGCAGGATCAGCGCGGTGTTGTAGGGCGTGAAGGGGAGCGCGGGCTGGTTCCAGGCGAGGATCATGCCGACGGCGACCACGACACCCGGCAGGGCGCTGGGCAGCATGGCCAGCATGTCGAGCGCGATGCGCCCGCGCCCGCGCCCCTTGACCACGACATAGGCGGTCATGGCGCCGAGCGCGCCGGCCAGCACGGCGGTCGCCACCCCGAGCGACAGGGAATTGACCAGCGCCTGCCAGGCTCCATTGGTGTCGCCGAGCACCTCGGCGAAATGCTGGAGCCCCATATTTCCCGGCTTCAGCCCGCCCGAGATGGTCTTCGACAGCGCCGTCGCCAGGATCGCGAGAATGGGCAGCCCGGTCGCGAGCACGGCCACCAGCGCGAAGGCGAGCGTGACCGGCACCGCCCACGGGCCGAGCGGGCGCTTGTCCTTGGCCTGCGGCTTGCCGCCGACCGTGTCGTAGTTGCGCGCGGTCAGAATGCGGCGCTGGATCAGGAACGCCACGAGCGACAAGCCCACGAGCAGCAGCGACAGGATCGCCGCGCCGGGCAGGTCGATGGGCCAGTCGGAGATGCGGGTCTCGATCCCCGTCACCAGCACCTGGAAGCCGAAGCGGGTGCCGAGCGCGGCCGGCGTGCCGTATTCCTCGATGGCGAGGGCGAAGACGAGGAGAAGGCTCGCGGCCAGGCCCGGCGTGGCGAGCGGAAGCGTGATGCGGAAGAAGGCGCGCGCGGGCCGGGCGCCGAACACCCGGCCGACATCGGCATAGCGCGTGCCGACCGCCTCGATGGTGCGCGAGACGGCGAAATAGACCACCGGAAAGAGGTTGAGGGTCATGATCAGCGCCATGCCCGGCACGGAAAACAGCAGCGGCCCGAGATTGACGCCGGTGAGCTGCTGGAGATAGCCGCGCGGCTGCATCGACATGATCCAGCCGAGCGTGGCGATATAGGGCGGGATCATGAAGGGGACGAGGAACAGCACGTCCCAGACGAGGGCGAACGGCACGCGGAACAGCGCCCGCGCCACGGCAAGCGGCACGCCGACCAGCGCGCAGCCGGCGATGACGCCGAGCCCGAGCAGCAGCGTGTTGCCGGCGAGGCGCAGGAGGGCCGGATCGCCGAGCGTGCGTCCGAGATGCCGGAGCGGCGCGGCGAGGGAGCCGCGCCCCAGTTCGGGGAAGATCGCCTGCAGGACGATGAAGACGAAGGGCACCGCCACGATGACGGCGAGGCTGATCCCCGTCACCCAGCCGATCAGGCCGTGCCCGCCCGCCGTCGTCGCGAGCCGCTTGCTTCCCCTGGCGATGTTCACCTGCCGACGATCACCCGCTCAGGAGCCCGTGCCCGAGAACCCGCGCGCCCGGATCACTTGCCGAAGACCTTGCCGAACGCGGCCAGCGTCTCGTCGCGCTTGCCGTAGACCGCGGCGGCGTCGACGGTCAGGATCTTGAGGTCGGAGATCAGCGGCCGGTTGGCGGCGATATCGGTGCGCGCGGGCATGAGATAGGTCGCGGCGACCGCTTTCTGGCCTTCGTCCGAGAGCACGTAGTCGATGAACTTCCTGGCATCCTCGGGCTGCTTGGACCAGTTGAGGATCATCATCGGCCGCGGCGCGACGATGGTGCCCGAAGCCGGGAAGATCACGTCGATCGACTCGCCCTTGGCCTTGGCGGCGAGCGAAATATAGTCGACGGCCCCGAAGACGGCCGCCTTCGCGCCCTGCATCACCGGGTTCAGCGCCTCCGCATTGGCGCCGGCGACGATGGCGCCATTGGCCGCGAGGTCCTTGAACAGGCCCCAGCCGGACTGCGCCTGCAGCGCGGCGACCAGCTCGAAGGAGGCGCCGGACTGCGCCGGGTCCGGGATGGTGACGAGGTCCTTGTAGGCCGGGTCGGCGAGGTCCGCCCATTCCTTCGGCCTCGGCGTGCCGGAGGCCGGGTTCCAGGCGATGCCGAGCGCCGAGATGCCCTGCGTGACCGCGGTATCGGTCTTGAGGAAGTCCGGCACCTTGCCGGCGTTCGGGCTGGCATAGGCGAGCAGCCAGCCGCGCTTGGCGAAATCGGTCGCGGTATCCCACGAGGCCGAGATCAGCACGTCGACCACCGGATTGGCGGCTTCCGACTCGATGCGGGCCATGATCTTGCCGGTCGTCGCCTGGAACACGGCGACCTTGACGCCGGTCTTGTCCGTGAAGCCCTTGGCCAGCTTGTCGATCAGCCCGCCGGGACCGGCGGAATAGACCGTGATGTCGGCCATCGCCGCGCTGGCCACCAGGGACGCGCCCAGGGCCAGGACCATAGAAAATGCGCGCATGGTCTTCGTTCTCCTGAAAAAGGGGTTAGGCCGCGGCGCCGGCGAACCAGCGCAATTCTTCCGGCGGGCAGGACAGGCCGACCACGTCGCCGACCTTCGCCCGGTGCGGGCTCGACACCTGGATCTCGAAGGCGGTGCCGCACACCTGCAGCGTCAATGCGTAGCCGTCGCCGCGGAACCGGGTGCGCAGCACCTCTGCATGGGGACGCCCGGCCTCGGCGGGTCCGAGCCGAAGGCTGCGGCCCGGCAGAAGCAGGCGGGCCTCGCGGGCCTCGGGGCCCGCCGCGCCGACATGCATCGTCGTGCCCGCAATCTGCCATCCGGCCTCGGCACGACGCACCGGCAGCACGCAGCCGAGGTTGAGGAACTCGGCGACCTCCGCGCTCGCCGGTGCCGCGATCAGCGTCTCCGGCGGCGCGAACTGGGCGATCCGCCCCGCGCGCATCACCGCGACATGATCGGCGAGGGCAAAGGCTTCGGTCCGGTCATGGGTGACATAGATCGCGGTCAGGCCGAGCTGGGCGACGAGGCCGCCGATCTCCCCGACCATCGCCTCGCGCAGTTCGGGATCGAGATTCGACAGCGGCTCGTCGAACAGGACCAGTGGCGGTTCGGCCACGACGGCGCGGGCAAGCGCGACGCGCTGCTGCTGCCCGCCCGACATGTCGGACGGGCGGCGCCCGGCCATGGCGCCGAGGCCGACGCGCTCCAGCGCCGCCATCACCCGCACCCGCCGCTCCGCCGCCGGCACGCCGCGCATTTCCAGCGGAAAGGCGACATTCGCCGCCACGCTCATGTGCGGCCACAGCGCATAGTCCTGGAAGACCATGCTCAACCCCCGCGCCTCCGGCGGCGCGAACCGGCCGGTTGCCGCGTCGGCGACCGTGCGTCCCATGATGTCTATTCGTCCGGCCGTCGGCGCGAGCAGTCCGGCAAGCAGCTGCAGCAGGGTCGTCTTCCCGCAGCCGGACGGGCCGAGCAGCGCCAGGATTTCGCCCGGCGCGACGTCGAAGCCCACCTCGTCGAGAATCCGGGCGGCGCCATAGCAAAGGCCAAGGCCGCGGACCGAGACCGCCGGGTGGGCTCCTGATGGCATGGGTGTTCCGGGAACGATGCAGTCCGGGCACTGCTAGGACAGCCATATGACAGACACGTGACGGCGCAAGGCGTCGCCGGCATGGGTGCGCAAGGCCCTGCGCGGCTGCCGCTGCGGCATCGCCGGCACGGCCGCGGGGCCGTGGTCGTCATCAGCATGCAATGAAAGGACGCTACCTCCATTCCGGCCGAGCACTCCCGACGGGCCTTGCACAGCTGTGCAGAGGAATGGAATGAACCACGACGCCCTGTTGCACATCACGGATCTGTCGGTCGGCTACGGGTCGACGCGCGTGCTGGAGCGTCTCGACCTCTCCATCCGCAAGGGTGAGTTCGTGGCGCTTCTCGGTGCGTCGGGATGCGGCAAGACCACGCTGCTGCGCGCGATCGCCGGCTTCGTCGAACCGTCCGCCGGCACGATCTCGGTCGCCGGCCGCGACGTGACGCGGCTGCCGCCGGACCGTCGCGGCATGGCGCTGGTCTTCCAGTCCTATGCGCTCTGGCCGCACATGACGGTGGCGAAGAACATCGGCTACGGGCTGAAGCTCAAGGGAGCGTCCCGTGCGGAGATCGCGCGCCGCGTCGCCGAGATCGAGCAGCTGCTGGGACTGACCGGCCTCGGCCAGCGCAAGCCGGCGGCGCTTTCCGGCGGCCAGCGCCAGCGCGTGGCGCTCGGGCGGGCGCTGGCCATCGACCCGCAGATCCTGCTGCTCGACGAACCGCTGTCCAATCTGGATGCGCGCATCCGGCTGAAGGTCCGCCACGAGATCAGCGCCCTGCAGAAGCGGCTCGGCATCACCGCCGTGCATGTGACGCACGACCGCGAGGAGGCCATGGCGATGGCGGATCGCGTCGTCATCCTCGATGCCGGCCGCATCGCCCAGCAGGGCACGCCGGAGGAGATCTACAACCGCCCGGCCTCCGCCTTCGTCGCCGCCTTCATGGGGGCGGAGAACGTGCTGGTGCTGGAGGCCACCGTCGCCGGCGACAGCATGCACATCGCCGCCGGCCCGCATAACGAAGCGGCGCGGCTTCCGCTCGACGGGCGCCGGCTCGACGGCGGGCGCATCGAGGCCCGCTTCCGGGCCGAGGGGGCGAGCCTCGCCGCCGCCGACGCCGCTCCTCGCACGGCGTCTTCGCAGGCGGCCCTGAACCTGTTCGGCCATGTCGAGGCGGTGAGCTATCTCGGCGGCGCCTGGCGTCATTCGGTGCGCATCGGCGACGATTCCGTCTTCGCCGATGCCGAGCGCGCGATGGAGCCGGGCACCGCCGTGTGGCTGCGCGTCCCGGCCGACAAGCTCTTCCTCTTCAATGCGGCTTCGCCGCCGGCCTTGCCGGCACCGGCCCGGCAGACCGCGATCCCCCTGCCCGCCAGCTCCCTGCCCGCCAGCCGCCCGGACCGCGTTCCGCAGGCGGCCGCTCTCTGATCCCCCAACGGAGACCCTGCCCCATGAAGAGCCTCCTCCAGCCTGCACTCGTCTCGGCGACGCTGGCCCTCGGCCTTTCGGCCGCGCCCGTGTCCGCGGCCGAGCTCACCGTCATCACCGCCGGCGACCAGAACATGGTCGACTACGTCAACCAGTACCTCGCCCCGCTCTTCGAGAAGCAGTATCCCGGCAACACGGTGCGTGTCGTCGGCAGCGGGCCGGGCGATGCCGGCTCGCAGAAGATCGTCGAGCGCTTCGAGGCGCAGAAGCAGGCCGGCAGCCCGACCTGGGACACCGACGTCGCGGTCGTGCACGAGAAGTTCGTCGGCCCGATGATCAAGGGGGACTATCTGGAGCCCTACCGGGACCGGATATCGACCGGCAAGCTGGTGTCCCGCGCCAATGCCGACATGGCGCTCGGCACCAGGGTCGCCGGCTACGTGATGCCGATGTTCAACAGCCAGACCGCCATCGCCTACAACCCGGCGCTGGTGCCGACCCCCCCGAAAACCTATGCCGAGATCGCCGAATGGGCCAAGGCCCATCCCAGGCAGTTCGGCTATAACGGCATCAAGGGCGGCGCCTCGGGCGTGAGCTTCGTCATGGGCTGGATCTACGCGTTCGGCGACGGCGACGCGACCAAGCTGATGAACGGCCCCTTCGACGAGGCCGAGACCCGCAAGTGGGACGCCGCCTTCGCCTCGCTGCGCGACTTCACCCGGAACGCCACCCTGACGCCGGGCAATGCCGGCACGCTCGACCTGCTCTCGCGCGGCGAGATCGCCATGGGTCCGGTATGGGTCGACATGTTCTATTCCTGGCAGGCCGACGGCCGCCTGCCGGCCGACTTCAAGCTGGTGCTGCCGGCGCCGGGCATGCCCGGCCAGCCGATGCACTACGTGATCCCGGCCAAGAGCGCGAACCGGGAGCTGGCCGAGAAGTTCGTCGAGCTGGCGACCAGCCCGAAGGTGCAGGCCGAAGGCATCGTCAAGCGCTTCAACTGGTATCCGGGCATCGACGCCCAGTACGTCCAGGCCGAGCTCGACGAAGCGACCTGGAAGAAGCTGTTCACCAACGTGACGCCGGAAGACCTCGCCAGATACGGCAAGCCGTTCCCGATCGCGCCCTACAACAACGCGATCCTCGAAGCCTATGAGCGCCGGGCGACCAACTGAGCGCTGGAACGCGGCGGGGCAGGCGTGCGCGCTTCGAGACGCGGCGCCATGCCCCGCTCCTCGGCATGAGGGGGTCCTTGTGCCGTCCCGAGAAGCGGCCTCGTTCCAAAAGCCGGCCTCGTCATCCTGAGGTGCCCGGCGCAGCCGGGCCAACGCCCTGCCCCCACGCCTTGCCCCCACGCCTTGCCCCATCGTCTCCGACCCGCCTGATGGATCGCCCGGATGAGCCGGGCGGTCCCTTCCTCCCCGGACCATCGACATGCCGATGCCTTTGCTGGGACTGATCCTCGTCCTGCCCGCCCTGGCGGTGATCCTGCTGCTGTTCGTGGTGCCGCTCGCCGCCTCCATTGCCGGGGCGTTCGCGCTCGGTGGCGGCTACGGGCTCGGCAATTTCGCCAAGGTTTTCGAGCTCTACACGCCGGACATCGTGTTCACCATCGTCATCGTCGGCCTGTCGACCGTGCTGATCGGCCTGTTCGCCATCGCCATCGGCGGCTACCTCACGCTCGGCGACAATCCGCGCGCGGTGGCGATCCTGCGCTGGCTCTACCGCTGGCCGATGTTCATTCCCTTCATCGTCGTCGGGCAGGTGCTCAGGACCTTCCTCGCCCGCAACGGCCTGATGAACAACGTGCTGATCGGTGCCGGCCTCATCACGCCGCTGCAGGCGGCGAGCTTCCTCGACTGGCGCGGCATCGTCATCGCCTTCGTCTGGAAGCAGACGCCCTTCGTCGCCCTGCTGGTGGCGGGGGCGATGGCGTCGGTCGACCGCGGCACCATCGAGGCGGCGCGCAATCTCGGCGCCTCCCGCCTGCGCATCCTCGTCGAGATCCTGCTGCCGCAGGTGGCGACGACGCTGCTGGTTTCGCTGGTGCTCTCCTTCGTCACCATGATGTCGGTGCTCTCGGTGCCGCTGATGATCAACGCCCAGTCGCCGACCATGATCACCGCCGACATCGCCTTCCGCATCAACGCCTATGGCGATTACGGCGTCGCCAACGCGCTCGGCCTCGTCTCGCTCGCCATCAGCGTCTGCGCCGCCGCGTTCTACCTGCGCCACAGCCTGAAGGAGCGGGCATGAGCATGGCCGCGCCTTCGGCCGGACGCATGGCCGGCACGGGCCTCGACCTGTGGTGGATCCCGCGCGGGCTGGTGCTGGGTCTCCTCGCCTTCGTCATCTTCGGCCCGCTCGCCAATCTCGTGCTGTGGACCGTGGCCGAGCGCTGGTATTTCCCCCACGCGCTGCCGCTCGACTACGGGTTCGGCTATTGGGCCCGCGTGTTCGGCGCGCGCGGCAATGCCATGGAATCGCTCGGCAACAGCCTGCTGGTGGCGAGCCTCACGGTCGTCGTCTCGCTCGCCCTCGCCATTCCCGCCGGCTATGCGCTGGCGCGGCTGCGGCTGCCGTTCCGGGCGGCGATCCTGCTCGCCTTCCTCATTCCGCAGGCCTTCCCGAACCTGCCGGTCTACGTCAACATCGCCCGGCTGTTCTACCAGATCGGCCTCAACGGCACGATCGCCGGCGTGGTGCTGGTGCATGCGACGCACGGGCTGGTCTATGCGGTGTGGATCGCCACCGCCGCCTTCGCCGCCGTCGACATCGAGCTCGAACAGGCGGCCCGCTCCGTCGGCGCGGGCGCGCTGCGCAGCTTTCGCGACGTGACGCTGCCGCTCGCCGCCCCGGGCCTGCTCGCCAGCGCGATCTTCGTGTTCCTCGAATCGCTCGACGAGTTCACCGGCAGCTTCTTCGTCGGCGCGCCGGACGTGAACATGCTGCCTTTGCTGCTCTACACGGCGGGCGCGGGAGGCAACTACCAGATCGCCTCGATCACCGCCTTGTTGCTTCTGGTTCCGTCCATCGGCTTCATGCTGGTGGTGGAGCGCTTCCTCAAATCCGACGTGCTGTCGAAGGTCGGCCGATGAATGTCCTGTTCTCCGATGAAGCCGCCGCCGCGCGGGGATTCGTCAGCGCCCAGCAGGTGGCCGAACGCGCCGGGGTCTCCCGCTCCGCGGTCTCGCGTGCCTTCACGCCCGGCGCCAGCATCGCGCCGGAAACCCGCGAGAAGGTGATGCGGGCCGCAACCGAGCTCGGCTACCAGGTCAACGACCTGGCGCGCGGCCTGCTCGCTAACCGCAGCCGTCTCGTCGGCCTCGTCGTCACCAAGCCGGAGGTCGGCTTCCGCGCGCATCTGGTGGCGGCGCTGACCACGGCGCTGATCCGGCGCGGCAATGTCCCCTTCATCATCAATACCGGCAGCTCCGAGGCGGAGATCCGGGCGGCGCAGGCGGCGCTGTTCGGCTATCGCGCCGAGGCGACGATCATCCTCTCCGGCTCGCCGCCGGCCTCCTTCGTCGAGCTGGCGCGGCAGAACGGCCAGCCGCTGATCTCGATCGGCCGCTCGGAACCCGGCTGCGACCATGTGCGGATCGACAATGAAGGCGCCGCGCGCGAGGCGGCCCGCCTGTTCGTGGCGCGGGGGGTCCGCCGGCTCGGCCTCGCCGGTTCGGCCTCCGGCACGCCGAGCATCGTCGAGCGCGAGCGCGCCTTCGCCGAGGAGGCGCGGCTTCTCGGCGCCGCGGTCGTCCACGCGCGCGGCACCGATTCCGACTATGCCGGCGGACGCGAGGCGGCGGCGGCGCTGTTCGACCGGCCGGACCCGCCGCAGGCGGTGTTCTGCGTCAACGACCTGATCGCGCTCGGCCTCATCGACGCCGCGCGCGGCCGCTTCGGCCTCGGCGTGCCCGACGACGTCTCGGTGATCGGCTTCGACGACATCCCCGAAGCCGCGTGGGAGGCCTATCGGCTCAGCACCTTCCGGCAGGATCCCGCCGGGATCGCCGCCTGCGCGATCGAGCATCTCGACCGCCGGCTCGCCGATCCGCTGGCCGCCCCGTCCACCGCGCGGCTCGACGCGGCCTATGTCGAGCGGGCCAGCACGCGGCCCACCCCTTCCCCGGCCGCCAGGCCCGATCCCGGAGCCCGCACGTGAACGCCCCTGCCCCGCTTGCCGCACGCACCGACGCCGCGCGCGCGATCATCCTGGAGGCCGGCGCCCTGGCGCTCGGCTATTTCGCCGAGGTGACGACGATCCTCGTCGAGACCAAGACCAGCGGCCAGGACGTCGTCAGCCTCGCCGACCGCGAGGTGGAGAAGCTGGTGCGGCGGCGCATCGCCGAAGCCTTTCCGGAGGACGGTTTCCTCGGCGAGGAATACGGCTTCGCACCGGGCTCGTCCGGCTTCACCTGGGTGCTCGATCCGGTGGACGGCACCAGCTGCTTCGTGCACGGCATCCGCAACTGGTGCGTCGCGCTGGCGTTGGTCGAGCGCGGCGCGACGGTGGCGGGGTTCATCCTCGACCCGAATGCCGAGGAGCTGTTCAGCGCCGTGGACGGCGGCGGCGCTTTCCTCAATGGCCGGCCGATCGCGGTCGACACCGCCACCGACCTGCGCCATGGCCTCACCGGCCTCGGCGCCAATTTCCGGGTGCCGCCGCGTGTCGTCGCCGGCCTCGTGGAAAAACTGATCGAGGCGGGCGGCATGTTCGTGCGCAACGGCTCGGGCGCGCTCAGCCTGGCCCAGGTGGCCTGCGGGCGGCTCGCCGCCTATTACGAGCCGCATATGCACGCCTGGGACTGTCTCGCCGGCCTCTGCCTGATCCGCGAGGCGGGCGGCTGGACCGGGGCGTTCGCCGCCGATGGCGACCTGGTCGCGGGCGGGCCGGTGATCGGCTGCGCGCCGCAGCTTCGGGACGATCTTGTCGCGCTCGTCGAGGCCGTGCGGCTGGAGACGGCGGCGTGAAGATCATCCAGGTCAGCGACCTTCATCTGGTGGCGCCAGGCGACAAACTGTTCGGCTCCGATCCGCTGGCGCGGCTGGAGGACTGCATCGCCGATCTCAACCGCCATCACGCCGATGCCGATCTGGTGGTGTTCTCGGGCGACCTGACCGACGACGGCGAGCCCTCGGCCTATGCGGCGCTGGCCGAGCGGCTCGCCCTGCTGGAGGCGCCGTTCCGGCTGATGCTCGGCAATCACGACGACCGCGCCGCCTTCGCCGCCAGCTTTCCCGGCGGCCTCGCCGTGGACGGCTTCGCGCATGGCCTTGCCGATTTCGGGGCGATGCGGATCGTTCTCCTCGATACGCTGGAGCCGGGCCGGATCGAGGGGCGGCTCTGCGCGCGGCGCCTCGCCTGGCTCGACGCCACGCTGCGCGAGGCGGCGGACGCGCTGCTGTTCCTGCACCATCCGCCCTGCCCGATCGGCATTCCCTCGCTGGACGATACCCGCCTCGCGCAGGCCGGCGAGCTGCGGGACCTGCTGCGACGGCACGGCAACGTGCGGCACATCTTCGCCGGCCATGTCCATCGCCTGGCGCACGGCACCTGGGACGGGATACCGTTCGCCACGCTGCGGGGCACCAACCACCAGTCGGCGCTGGCCTTCACCGGCCCGCACGCGGTCAGCTTCGAGCCGCCCGCCTACGCGGTCATTTTCGCCGGGAACGGCAGCATCGCCGTGCATCCGCACGAGTTTCCGCTGCGCGACAGCCGTCCGGCGTGACGGGCGCCTGAGCACCGGGACGGCGCGACCGGGACAGCGCGACCGGCGCCACGCGGGCGCGACCCGCCCGGCCCGTCGCGCTCTATTGACGGCCCAAAATCTATGAAGCAAACTCTAAAAATAGAGTTGAGTTTAAATTTAACTTGCCCCATTCCCGGCTGGCGGATCGTCGATCCGCGATCCGGGAACCGATGCCACCGCCATTGATCCCCTTCCGCCGCATGAATGAAGCTCGCACCCGTTTTCCGACCCTGCCGGACGCGTCGCCCGCCATCGGCCGGGCGTCGTTCTGGATCGCCGTCGGCCTGATCATGACTTCCAACCTCCTGCTCCCGCTGCAGGATGCGTTGACCAAGAGCTTCATCGAGCACATGCCGGTGGCGCAGGTGCTGCTGGTGCGCAGCTTCACGGTGATGATGCTGGCGCTGGCGCTCGGGCGGACGACGGTGGTCCGCCGCATCGTGCGCTCGCCGCTCAAGCGCACGATGATCGTGCGGGCGCTGGTGATGTTCGCCGCCTGGACGACCTTCTATCTCGCCATGCGCTCCCTGCCGCTCGCCCAGGCGGTGACGCTGTATTTCGTCTCGCCGATCTTCGTCGCGGTGGCCTCCGGCCCGGTGCTGGGCGAGTGGCCGAGCCCGCGGCACTGGCTGGCGATCTTCGTCGGCTTCGTCGGCGTGGTGCTGGCGAGCGGGCTGGTGCGGTTCGAACTGTCGCCGGCGGTGGCGCTCGCCCTGGTCTCGTCGGCGCTATGGGCGGCGGCGCTGCTGATGCTGCGCTCCATGGCGAGCGAGGAGAGCAGCCTCGTGCAGGTCGCGGTGGTCAACGGCGTTTTCGTGCTGGCCTCGGCGGTGCAGCTGCCGTGGCTGGGCTGGCGGATGTCCTGGGCCGACATTTACGGCATCGCGCTCATCGGCTTCGTCGGCGGCGCTGGCCAGTTCGCCATCTACGAGGCGGCGCGGCGCATTCCCGCCCATGTGCTGGCGGTGCTGGAATACGGCGCGCTGCTCAGCGGCTTCGGCCTCGGCTACCTGATGTTCGGCGATGTGCCGACCGCCCTCATCACCCTCGGCGCCGTGCTGGTGCTGATTTCCGGCGTGCAGGTGGTGCTGCTGGAAAATCCCGGCGCCGCGTCCTCGCGTTCCGCGCCCGCCACCGCCGCCGAGATCGCGGCGGTGCCCTCGCTCCCCCTCGCCCCCTTCCTTCCCCCTTCGCAACAGGAGACAAGCATGTCGAAGGATACCCACGACCTCGTGGTCAACTACATCGCCAGGTTCCGCTTCCCCTTCCCGGGCCAGACCACCTGGGCGGCGGATTACGTGACCACCACCAACGTGCCGGAGGCCAGGATCGCGATCCCGACCCCGGCCGGCGATCACTACCCGGACATCGTCATTACCGACGGCACCGGCCGGGTGCGCGAGCTCGGCGAGGTGGAGATGAACATCGGGCCGGCGAGCGTCGCCTATATGAAGGCCGGCTCGGCGCTGGCCGACGACGACACCCCGACCGGCGTGAAGCACTTCTTCGTCTATGTGCCGGCCGGGCAGGAGGACGTGGCGCAGAAGCTGCTGGAGGACAACGCCATTTCCTATGCCGGCGTGCGCGGCTTCACGGTCAACGCCGACGGCACGGTGAAGATCGTGCCCTCCGTGACCAGGGGCGACCCCTACGACCACCAGATCACCGATCCGGCGGCGGCCTGAAACGAAGGGGCCGGGTCGCAGGCGGCCCGGCCCTCCTCGGCTTGATGCGGCATCGGCCGGTCAGGGCTCGACGAGGCTCCAGGGATCCGGGAACGTCGGCACCGGCACCTCGATCAGCGTCGGCCCCTTCTGCTCGATCGCCCATTGCAGGGCCTCGGCGAAGGCCGCTGCGCCCTCGGCGCGGCGGGCCCTGGCACCGAAGCTCTCGGCGAAGCGCACGAAGTCCGGGTTGGCGAGGTCGGTTGCGACGACCTTGCCGCCATGAAGGCCTTCCTGCATGCGCCGCACATTGCCGAAGGCGCCGTCGACGAACACCACGCCGACGGCGGCAATGCCATGCTTCACCGCCGTGGCGAGCTCGTTGCCGGTGAACAGGAAGCCGCCATCGCCGCACAGGGCCACCACCGGCACGTCGGGATTGGCCGACTTGGCCCCGAGCGCGGTGGCATAGGCAAAGCCGAGCGTGCCCTGATAGCCGGGGGTGAGCAGCAGGCGCGGCGCCGTCACGTCGAAGGCGGCGGTCGCGACATAGCCGATCTGGGTATAGTCGGCGACGATGCGCGCCTTCTCGGGCAGCACCGAGCGCAGGGCGTGGATGAACGCCATCTGCGGCGCGAGGCGGGCGGCGAAGGCGCCGGCGATCTCCGCCTTCAGCGCCGCGATGGCGTCGGCGCGGCCGGTTTTGGCAGGGCCGGCCGCCTCGACCGCCCCGGCCAGCGCGGCGAGGGTGAGCGGCGCATCGGCGGCTATGGCGATCTCCGGGGCGGCGCCGCGCGAAAACTGCGCCGGGTCGGTGTCGATGCGGATGACGCGGTGATGCGCCCGCTCGCCCCAATTGCGCCGCGCCTCATGGAAGCGGGTGCCGACGGCGAGGATGACGTCCGCGCCGTCCCACAGCCGCTCGCCCTCGGCAAAGCCGACGGCCAGCGGATGCGTGCTCGGCAGCAGGCCGCGTCCCTGCAGATGCGCGACCACCGGGGCTTCCAGATGCGTCGCCAGCGGCCGGAGCGCGGCTTCCCCGCCATAGGCGCCGGAGCCGACGAACACCAGCGGCGCCTTGGCCTGCGTCAGCAGCGCGGCGGCGCGGGCGATCTCCGCCGCCGCCGGCGGCTTCGGGGCGGGCGCCGTCGCCGCGCGGGCCGGCGGCAGCGCGGCGACGGCCTTCAGCACGTCGGCCGGCAGTTCCACCGCCACCGGGGCGATGCCGGCCTTCAGCTTGGCGAAGGCGGTCTGCATCAGCGCCGGAATCTCCTCCGGCGTCCGGGCGATGCCGCTCCAGCGTGTCAGGCCCTTCACGATGGCGGTCTGGTCAGGCAGCTCGTGCAGCTCGCCGCCACCGACGCCGATGGCCGGCCCGGCGATCTGGCCGATCAGCGCCAGCACCGGCGCCCGCACCGCATAGGCGGTGGAGAGCGCCGCGGCGGTGTTGAGGAAGCCCGGCCCCGGCACGCAGACATAGACACCCGGCTCGCCGGTCGACTGCGCGTGGCCGAGCGCCATATAGGCGACGCCCTGCTCGTGGCGCGCATTGACGATGGTCAGCCAGTCCCGCGCGCCATGCAGCGCGTTGAACAGATGATCGAGCTGGATGCCGGGCACGCCGTAGAGCGTGGTGACGCCGTTGACCCTGAGCGCGGCGACGACCGCCTCGCCGCCGGTCGTCGCTGCCGCGGCCTCGCTCACGAGCGGTAGTCCGGCTGGTCGCGGTCGAGCTTGCGGCGCAGCGCCTGCCACGGCAGCCAGCCTTTGTTGCTCTCGCCGGAGAACTGCTTCGCGGTGCGGGCGACGACCTGCGTCGGCGGCATGGAGAGCGGCACGCCGGCGGACTGCGCGGCGATCTGCAGGCGGCAGGACTGCTCCAGGTAATACATCCAGTAGAACGCCTCGGCGACGGTGGCGCCGACGGTGAGCAGGCCGTGATTGCGCAGGATCAGCGCGTGCCCGGCGCCGAGGTCGCGCACCAGCCGCTCGCGCTCGCTCAGATTGTCGTCGGCGGCGATGCCCTCATAGTCGTGGATGCCGACCTCGTCGTAGAATTCGATGCTCATCTGGTTGAGCGGCAGCAGCCCGCCTTCCTGCGCGGCCACCGCCATGCCGGCCAGCGTGTGGGTATGCATCACGCAGGCGGCGTCCTCGCGCTCGCGGTGCACCGCCGAGTGGATGACGAAGCCGGCCGGATTGACCGGCCAGGAAGTGGCCTGGGTCGGCTCGCCCTCGGCATCGACCGCCACCAGCGAGCTCGCGGTGATCTCCTCGAACAGCAGCCCGTAGGGATTGACCAGGAACCGATGCCCATCGCCCGGCAGGCGGACCGACAGATGGGTGAACACCGTGTCCGACATGCCGAAATGCGCGATCAGCCGATAGGCGGCGGCGAGGTCCTCGCGCAGTTCCTGTTCGGTCGGCTGGTAGCCGGGCGGCGGCGGGGCGGGAGGAACGGCGGGAATGGCCATGGCAGGGCTCCGGGGATCGGTCAACGGATCAGGAAGGAAGCGAGCGGATCGTCCCGCTCGGTGCGGACGAAATTTTCAGGATGGTCGGGGTCGGCATAGCCGATGGCGATGCCGCAGACGAGGGCGAGATCGGCCGGGGCGTCGAGGAACGCCTTCACCGTCGCCTCGTACATCGCCCAGTCGGCCTGCGGGCAGCTGTCCAGCCCGGCCTCGCGCAGCAGGAGCAGCACCGTCTGCAGATAGATGCCGAGATCGAGCCATTGCGAGGCGCCGAACGCCCGCTCGACGAACAGCATCACTCCGGTCGGCGCGCCGAAGAACTGGAAATTCCCGTCGATCCACGCCTTGCGGGCGACGGCGTCCTCCCGGTCGATGCCGAGGGCGCCGTACAGGATTTCACCGTTGCGCCGGCGCCGGGCGAGATAGGCCGGCTTCAGCGGCGAGGGATAGAAGGAATAGGCCATCGGCTCGCCATCCGGCGTCTCGACGAGGCGCCGGCGCATGAGGGCCTTGAGATCGGCCATCTCGGCGCCGTCGACGAGGCGCACCGCCCAGGGCTGGAGATTGCCTCCCGACGGCGCGCGGGCGGCCCGGCGCAGGATGTCCTCGACCAGCCCGCGCTCGACCGGCCGGTCGAGAAAGGCGCGCACCGACACCCGGCCCTCGACCGCCTCGGACACGCTCATGGCCGGCCGCCCGTCAGCCATCAGGGCACGCTCCATTCGCGCCCGCGCGGCGTCTCGACATATTCCGGCCAGCGATAGCCGATGGGCGCCTCGAAATCGGCCGGCAGCAGCGGCGGCACCCATGCGGTGCCGCCGATGCCGCCGCCGGTGCGCTCGCGGAACTCGGCCTGCGCCGCCTCCAGCGCCTCGGGCCTCATCATCAGGTCGAGAATGGAGGTGGCGATCACCGCGGCGGCCTTGCTCCACATCGGGTCGATGCAGGCCGGCACCCCGCCCATGGCGTGGCGCACCCATTCCGGGTAGCGATAGCCGGGCTGCGTGGCCTGCAGGGTCGGGCGGGCCACGTAGAGCCGCACCGTCGGCGCGTGCCAGGTGTAGTCGACATAGTCGTCGGCGGCGTAGTTGAGCTGCCAGGCCGGCAGCTGCGCGCGGAACGCCTCCTCGGCCTCCCAGGGCGGGGTGAGCTTTTCGAGGCCCGGCAGGAACGGCTCGTCGGCCGGCTCCAGCCCCAGCGAGCCTTGAATCCGGCGGGCGAAGTCCTTCGCCTCGTCCGACCATCGGGGCGCGCCGAGCTTCTCGAAATTGGCGAAGGTCAGCTTCGACATCGCCTTGTTGGGCAGGCCGGCGCGGGTCTTGGTGATCCACGCCTTTTCCACCGTGCAATGGGTCATCGCCGCGATATGGTCGGCATTGCGGTCCAGCACCGCGAACGCCGCCTCGCACATGGGCAGCGTCGGGGCGCGCATCGAATACTGGATCTGCCCGATGCCGGGGGCGATGTTGTCGGCGGCCGCCTGCCCGGCAATGGGGATGAACTCGTTGAGCGTCCATGAGCCCGAATGCGGCAGCATGGATTCCTTCATCATCTTCGAGTTGGTGTACATGAGGCACACCGCGTCGATGGCGCCGGGCGCCCGCGCCATGGCGTGGACATGGCTGACGCCGCCGCCCGAGGCCTCGTTCTGCCACGTCTCCGGGTTCTCGCACTCGAACGTGTAGATGCGGCTCCAGTAAGGGGCGCTGGTGGTCTCCCAGAAGCAGCCATTGGTCAGCGCCGGGAACGAGTGCGGGTGGAAGCTGAACGCGGCGTCGAGCCCGTCATAGAAGCCATGCGCGGCGTGGACGGGCTTGGCGCCGCACATCTTCTCCGCCGGCTCGCCGAAATAGACCAGCGTGCCGCCGATGCCGTGCGTCTGCATCGCGTGCTTGGCGGCGAGGAAGCCGGCGAAGGAGCCGATGCCGAGCGCCGAATGCGGATCGGTATGGCCGGCCGCGCGCGGGCTCATTCCGGGGCGCGGGGCGCGGTAGGGGACGGGCGCCTGCGCCTGCCCCGGCACCGCGTCATACTCGGCATAGCCGGCGATCACCGGGCCGGGCCCGTTCGACCAGCGGGCGCGGAAGGCGGTGGGCATGCCGGCGGTGCCGCGCTCCACCGCGAAGCCTTCCTTCTCCAGCCGGTCCATGTACCAGGCGGAGGAACGGTACTCGCGCCAGGACGGCTCGTGCAGGTTCCAGATCGTCATATGGTCGGCGGAGAACGCCGCATGGCGCTCGCCGAGAAAGCCGAGCGCCGCCGCCTGGGCCGGGCTCCAGTCCATTGCGCCCGCCATGATCACACCTCGTCGCGGATCAGCGGCGCCGTCGAGCAATGCAGGCCGCCGCCGCCGGAGATCACCTTGTCATAGGGCACGGTGACCACCTCGACCCCGTGCAGCGCGAGCTTGTCCATGGTGTAGCCGGACACGCCCTCGGGCATCAGCATCCGGCCGGGTGCCACGGCGAGCGAATTGATGATGGCGGCGTCGTCCTCGTGATGGATTTCGATCAGCGAGATGCCGAGCTGCTTCAGCTTCTCGATGAACCAGAACGGCAGCAGGGTGAAATTGGCGAGCGCGAGGTCGGGGGCGATCATCACGAACAGCCCGTCAATATGCAGCCGGTAGCCGGTGAGCGGCACCTTGAGAAGCTCCACGCCCTGCGAGCGCAGCACTTCCTCGATCTGCCGCGCGCCTTCGTCATTGGTGCGCGAGGAGACGCCGGTGGCGGCGGTCCTGGAATTCAGCCAGCAGAAGCTGCCGCCCTCGGCGACGCCGGCGCCGGAAATGGTGCGCAGGATCGGGCAGCCGATCCTCGCCAGCGTGCGCGTGGCCGGCAGTTCCTCGCCGCGGCGGATGCGCGGGCCGAGCCGCATCACCATGGCGCCGCCGCCGACGGCGACGACGGCGTCGCGGGTGTAGCAGGTCTTCATCCGGCCGGGCGCGGCCTCGTCGATGAACACCACCTCGACGCCCTCGGCGCGCAGCGCCGCCACGTAGCCGTCGTGCTGGGCCTGCATGGCGGGCAGGTCCGGGCCCTCGGTGCCGCGCCAGTACCAGCCGGTCTGGGTGTCGCCGAAGGCGTTGCTGTCGAGGCGCCTGGCGGTATCGACGACATTCACCTCGTTGCCGGGGCGGTGCATGAGTACGACGCGCAGCTGCCCCACGTCATTGGTGCAGCCCCATTTGCGCCCCCACCAGCGGGTGAGCTGCTCCTCGTCCTCGAAGGCCGGCTCGGCCTCCGAGGGGAACTGCTTGATCAACTGGTTGTAGCGCCACTCGTTTTCCGTGATCGCGCCCAATTCAGGCTCCCGAACTTCACATGATCTCTTGCATCGGAACGATGCGTCGACAGGAAGCGTAGGAGCGGGATCGCCGCGTTGCAACAGAAAATTGGAGTCTACTCCAAATTCATTCGGCGCCTTCAGCCTGCCGGAGCGAGGGGCGCCGGACCGGCAACGGGCACGCGCACCAGGCTGCGCAGGATGAGCTCGATATGCTCGGCGCCCTTCGCCAGCATCTCCTCCACGGTGCCGCCGGAACTGGAGACGAAATTGCCGAAGAAGAAGGTGGTGATGCCGACGATCAGTTCCGACAGCACGGCGGCGTCGATCTGCGGGTCGAGCCGGCCGCGCTGCTGGTAGGTGCGGATGAGCCGGATATAGTGCCGCTTGATCAGCGTGTTGAGCCGCGCGCCGGTGCGGCTCGCGCGCCCCTCGGGCTCCAGATACTGCGCCGACATGATCACCCGCCACGATTCGCGCGACAGGTGGCGCATCGCCTGCTCGGCCAGCAGGCGCTCGAAGGCCAGCATGCCGGCGATCGGATCGTCGGGCAGGTTGCGGATGAAGCTGCGCCGCTCCGGCAGCGCGGCGTGCACATGGCGCAGCGCCAGCTCCATCAGCAGGTTCGGCTTGGTGGCGAAGTAGTTGTAGACCGTGGCCGGGGCCACCGACGCCTTTTCCGCGATCGTCTCGATGCGCGTCGCCTCGTAGCCCTTCTGGCTGAAGAGATGCTCGGCCGCGTCCAAAACTTGTTCAGCCCTCAGCCGCTTGTGCTTCTCTCTTAGCCTGCCGCCGGCCATGGCCATCCCTCTCTCCCGATTTCCCTTGTCTTCTAGCCGAACCGGCGCGCCGGCGCGAGATGTACTCTGCTCTAAAAATAGAGTTGACGATAAACTTTTCCCTCCGAATTATAGCGGACGTCGGCGCTGCAGCCATGGCCTTGCTCGATGTCGGGCCATTCCTCGCTTCAGCCGCCGATGGCCGGTTGCCGAGCGTGGCGCCCGGCCGGTGCGGATGGCGCGGTGCCCGCCCCCGGCGGACCGGCTCGCCCCGCGTGGCCTCATGTGAGTGGTGCATGCTCCAGTTGATCGACAATCCGCCCCCCTGGCCGAACGGCGCGCGCTGCGCGGTGTGCTTCTCGTTCGATTTCGACGCGGAAAGCCTGCTTCACCTCTATTACCCCGACGACGCGGCGCGGCGCATCAACCTCTCCTCCTCGCTGCGCTACGGCGCCCGCGTCGCCATTCCGCGCATCGCCCGGATCTGGAAGCATTTCGGCCTCCGCCAGACCGTCTTCGTGCCGGGCTGGTGCATCGAGGCCTATCCCGCCGCCATCGACGCCCTGCTCGCCGACGGCCATGAGCTCGGCCATCACGGCTGGCTGCACGAGCGGCCGAACCAGCTGTCGCGCGACGACGAGCGGGCGGTGCTGGAGCGCGGCATGGCGGCGATCGAGAAGGTCACCGGCAAGCCGCCGGCCGGCTATCGCTGCCCGTCGGGCGCGTTCTCCGAGCACACGCTCGACCTGCTGATCGAGCACGGCTTCGCCTATGACGCGTCGCTGGCCGGCGACGACGTTCCCTACCTCATCGAGGGCAAGGCCGGCCGCCTCGTCGAACTGCCGTCCGACCACCCGCTCGACGACTGGCCGCAATATGTGAACCTCAAGGAATTCAACATGGGCATGACGATCCAGTCGCCGGCGCGGGCGATGGACGTCTTCCGCGCCGAGTTCGACGCCGCCTGGAACCATGGCGGCGTCTGGGCGGCGATCTGGCATCCCTTCGTCTCCGGCCGCCTCGCCCGCGCCGAGGCGATGGTCGAACTCATCGCGTACATGCAGGCCAAGGGCGACGTGTGGTTCGCCACCCTCGCCGAGATGGCCGCCCATGTCGACGGCCTGATCGCGCGGGGCGAGTGGACCCCCACGGTCGAGCGCCTGCCGTTCTGGCCCGAGCCCGTGCCGCAGCTGGCGCGGCCGAGCCGCTGAGCTCCTGCCGCCTATCACCCGATCGACAAGGCTGAATGCCGAATCCAGACAAAGGGAACTTCAATGCTGAACAGGACGATCCTTACGGTAGTCGCGACGCTCGGCCTCATCGGCCCGCTCGGCGTCGCCAGCGCCTCGGCGCAGGCCCTGCCGCCCTCCATCGAGACGTCGAAAGTGGTGCGCGTCGCCCTCAATGCCGGCTACCCGCCGCTCGAGATGCGCAACAAGGCCGGCGAGCTCGAGGGCTTCGACATTGATCTCGGCGCGGCGATGGCCAAGGTGCTCGGGGTGAAGATCGAGTATCAGGACGGCGCCTTCGAGCAGATGACGCCCTCGCTGCAGTCCGGCCGCGTCGACATGATCATGAGCGGCTTCTACGACACGCCGAAGCGCCGGCCGATGTTCGACTTCATCGACTATCTGAAGGCGGGCGCGCAGTTCTATTCGCTCGCCGCCAATGCCGAGGTGAAGACCCTCGCCGACCTGTGCGGCAAGACCGTCACCACCACCCGCGGCACCTCCTATCCCGAGACCATCAAGGCGTTCTCCGACAAGATCTGCGCCGGCAAGGCGCCGATCACGGTGATGATCGACACCGATCTCGGCCAGCAGCTGACCAATCTCAAGACCGAGCGGGCGGTGGCCGCCGTCCAGGGCCTGGAAGCGGTGCCGACCATCGTGCAGACCGAGCCGGGCGTCTACATGATCCTCGGCGAGCCGATCTCCTCGGCGCTGATGGGCATGGCCTTCAACAAGGATGCCGATGGCGGCGTGCTGCGCGACGCTTTCGTCGTCGCGCTGAAGAAGGTGATCGCCGACGGCACCTATGACGCACTGATCAAGAAGTGGAAGCTCGACATTTCCGCCTACAAGGACGCCACCCTCAACGCCGGGCCGCAGCCGTGAGCGGAGCGCCCCACGCCGATCACTCGCGCGCGGGGCCGTCCATGGCGGAGGAGCTTGACATAGCGCGCCTCCGCCATGTCAGGCGGCCGCATTACGGGAGGATCGCGGCCATCGTCGCGATCCTCGTTCTTGCCTTCCTGCTGGTCCGGGCCTTCGCGCTCGGCCGGATCGACTGGGCGACGACCTGGGAATACCTGTTCTGGCCCACCGTGATGTGGGGCCTGTTCAACACCGTGTGGATGTCCTTCGCCTGCATGGCGCTCGGCATCGCCATCGGGCTCGGCTGCGCGGTCGCGCGGAGCTCCGCCAATCCGGTGCTGCGCGGCGCGGCGGTGTTCTACGCCTGGTTCTTCCGCGGGGCGCCGGTCATCCTGCAATTGCTGATCTGGTTCAACCTCGCCCTGGTATTCCCCCGCATCGGCATTCCCGGCCTGTTCGAGTTCCGCACGGTCGACGTGATCTCGCCGGTGGTGGCGACGCTGCTGGGGCTCGGGCTGAACGAAGGCGCCTATGTCTCGGAGATCATCCGTTCCGGCATGCTCGGGGTCGACAAGGGCCAGTACGAGGCCGCCAAGGCGATGGGCATGACCGGCGGCACGGCGCTGAGGCGCATCATCCTGCCGCAGGCGATGCGCATCGTGGTGCCGCCGCTCGGCAACGAGTTCATCGGCCTCGTCAAGATGACCGCGCTCGCCTCGATCATCGGCTTCGGCGACATTCTGCGCAGCGCCCAGGACATCTATTACACCAACGCCAAGGTCATCGAATTGCTCATGGTGCCGACCTTCTGGTTCCTCGTCGTCGTCTCGGTGCTCACCCTCGTCCAGGGCCGGCTCGAAAAGCGCTTCGGACGCGGCTTCGGCACGGGAGGCGCCCGATGAGCCCGAACACGCCCGCTCCCGGTTCCTTCGCTCCCGGCTCCTTCGCCACCGGCCCCATCGTCTCGGCGGTCAGGGTCGGCAAGACATTCGGCTCGCATCAGGCGCTCGCCGATGTGACCATGGACGTCATGCCCGGCGAGGTGGTGTGCATCATCGGGCCGTCCGGGTCCGGCAAGACCACCTTCCTGCGCTGCATCAACCAGCTGGAGAGCTTCGACAGCGGCGGGCTCTGGCTCGACGGCGAGCTGCTCGGCTATCGCAAGGTCCGCGACGCCCTGCATCCCCTGAGCGACGGCGAGATCGCCCGCCAGCGCCGCAAGACCGGCATGGTGTTCCAGCGCTTCAACCTGTTCCCGCACATGACCGCGCTGGAGAACGTCACCGAGGGGCCGGTGCAGGTGCTGCGGCGCCGGCGCGACGAGGCGCATGATGCCGCCATGCTGCTGCTGGACCGGGTCGGCCTCGCCCACAAGGCCGGCGCCTACCCCTCCGAATTGTCCGGCGGCCAGCAGCAGCGCGTCGCCATCGCCCGCGCGCTCGCCATGCAGCCCAGGCTGATGCTGTTCGACGAGCCGACCTCGGCGCTGGACCCGGAACTGGTCGGCGAGGTGCTGGGGGTAATGCGCGACCTCGCCGCCAGCGGCATGACCATGATCGTCGTCACCCACGAGCTCGGCTTCGCCCGCGACGTCGGCGACCGGGTGGTGTTCATGGACCAGGGCCGCGTCGTCGAGACCGGCGAGGCCAAGGCGCTGATGAGCGACCCGAGGGAGCCGCGCACCCGCAACTTCCTCAAGACGGTGCTCACCCGCGGGTGACGCGCCGGACGCGGCGGCGTGCCGCCTCCCCGCGTTTGCCGCTTTCCGGCTATGATCCTCGTTTGGGAGCGTCGCGATGACAAATCTGAAGATCGATGCCGACCGCCTGTGGGCGACGCTGATGGAGACGGCGGCATTCGGCGGCACGGCGGACGGGGGCGTGCGCCGCCTGGCGCTGGGCGAGGAGGACCGGCAGGTGCGCGACTGGCTGCGCGTCGCCTGCGAGGCGCTGGGCTGCACCGTCACCATAGACGAGCTCGGCAACATGTTCGCGCTCAGGCCCGGCAGCGACCCCGACGCCCTGCCGGTCGCCATGGGCAGCCATCTCGACACCCAGCCCACCGGCGGCAAGTTCGACGGCGTGCTCGGCGTGCTCGCCGGCCTGGAGGTGCTGCGCACCCTCGACGAGGCCGGCTATGTCAGCCGCCGGCCGCTGATGCTGGTCAACTGGACCAATGAGGAGGGCTCGCGCTTCGCCCCGGCCATGGCCTCCTCCGGCGCCCATGCCGGCGTGTTCACCGCCGATCAGGTGCGGGCGGCGACCGACGCGCACGGCACGGGCTTCGGGCAGGCGCTGGACGCCATCGGCTATCGCGGCGCGCTGCCGGTCGGCACCGTGCGGCTCGGCGCGATGTTCGAACTGCATATCGAGCAGGGGCCGGTGCTGGAGCGCGAGGAGCGCACCATCGGCATCGTCACCGGCGTGCAGGGCATGCGCTGGTACGACCTCGAGATCGAGGGCTGCGCCGCCCATGCCGGCACCACGCCGATGGCGATGCGGCGCGACGCGCTCGCCGCCGCCGCCGGCTTCATCCTGGAGGCCCGGCGCATCGCGATGGCGGAAGGCGGGCTCGCCACCATCGGCGAGATCGGCATTGCCGATGCCTCGCGCAACGTGGTGCCGGGGCGGGTCCGGCTGACGCTGGACCTGCGCCACCCCGAGCCGGCGGCGCTCGACCGCATGGAGGCGGCGGTCGAGGCCTTCCTCGCCGGGCCGGACTTCCGGCAGAACCCGGCCCGGCTCACCCGCATCTGGGACAGCCCGCCGGTGACCTTCGATGCCGGCTGCGTCGCCGCCGTGGCCGCCGGCGCGGCGCAGGAAGCCTACCCCGCCCGCGAGATAGTGTCCGGCGCCGGCCATGATTCGGTCTATGCGGCGCGCGTCGCGCCGACGGCGATGATCTTCGTGCCGTGCAAGGACGGGCTCAGCCACAACCCGGCCGAGAGCGCCACGCCCGAGCATTGCGCCGCCGGCGCGCAGACCCTGCTCAACGCCGTCCTCGCCTATGCCGAGGCCGACGCGTCCTGACGCCGACGCGCCCTGAGGGCGCGGCCATCGACGGCGCTGGCAGATTCGAACGAGGTTCGCGCGTCCGGCCGGCGTCTCCGTCGCCCCGGCGACACCGATCCCGGCGGAACGCCCCCCAACGCCCCTCCTCCCCGCCGTGCGCGCCGGCAGTTTCCGGTCGCGGCGCATCGGCATGCGGCGATTGCGATAATTTCGAGCCATCCGGCAAGATCGGCCGGCCCGCATGGCCGATAAGCAGGACATGAACGATCCGGCCCCCCGCTGGGACGCCGGGTCCGATGCCCCCCGCCGACGCAACCCCGCCGACGCAACCCCACATGGATGGCCAGCTCCCGGCCGGCCCGATCCCGCGAGCGACCGATGACAGACCCCGATTCCCACGCGCCGATCGATCCGGTGCGCCGCGATCTCCTCACCCTCAGTGCCGGCGCGGCACTGTTCGCCGCCCTGCCGGCGCTTCCCGCCTTCGCACAGACCGCTTCAAATCCCCTACCCGCAAGGAATCCCATCATGAGCACGGTAACCACCAAGGACGGCGTCGAGATCTTCTACAAGGACTGGGGTCCGAAGGACGCTCAGCCGATCGTGTTCCATCATGGCTGGCCGCTGTCGTCGGACGACTGGGACGCGCAGATGCTGTTCTTCCTCGGCAAGGGCTTTCGCGTGGTCGCCCATGACCGGCGCGGCCATGGCCGCTCGGCGCAGGTCAGCGGCGGCCATGACATGGACCATTATGCCGCCGACGCCTCGGCCGTGGTTGAGCATCTCGACCTGCGCAATGCCGTGCATATCGGCCACTCCACCGGCGGCGGCGAAGTCGCCCGCTATGTCGCCAGATACGGCCAGCCGCAGGGCCGCGTCGCCAAGGCCGCGCTCATCAGCGCCGTTCCCCCGCTGATGGTGAAGACCGAGGGCAATCCGGGTGGCCTGCCGATCGAGGTGTTCGACGGCCTGCGCGCCGCGCTCGCCGCCAATCGCGCGCAGTTCTACATCGATCTCCCCTCGGGCCCGTTCTACGGCTTCAACCGGCCAGGCGCGAAGGTCTCGCAGGGCGTGATCGAGAATTGGTGGCGCCAGGGCATGATGGGCAGCGCCAAGGCGCATTACGACGGCATCAAGGCGTTCTCGGAGACCGACCAGACCGAGGACCTCAAGCAGATCACCGTGCCCACCCTGGTGGCGCAGGGCGACGACGACCAGATCGTCCCTTATGCCGACGCCAGCCTGCTCCAGGCCAAGCTGCTGAAGCACGGCACGCTGAAGATCTATCCGGGCTACCCGCACGGCATGCTCACCACCCATGCCGACGTGCTCAACCCGGACCTGCTCGCCTTCATCAAGGGCTGACCGGCCTTTCGCCGGCCGCTGCCGAGACCCATCTCCGGCCGCCCCCGAGGCGGCCGGAGCGCTTTCCAGGGCCTTCGCCGGACGCCGTGCGAACGCGAAATTCCCGCATATGCGCACAGTCTAAAGTAGGCTGGAACCGTTCAAGACAGCGATCCATGTCCGGGGTAGGTTCGGGGTCGTGGTTGCGCGTGGCGAGTTTCAACAGGGACTTGCATCAGTGATTCGCAGGATTGTCGCTGCACTTGCCGGACTGGCGGTGATCGGGCTCGCGGGCTTTGCCGTGCTGGCCTGGCGGTCGGCCATTCCACCGATCGCGCCGCCGGCGGCCGGCAGCTTCCCGGCCGACCTGGTCGCGCACGGCGAAAGGCTG
Organism: Ancylobacter sp. GW821-FHT10E12; assembly: GCF_058809335.1. Lineage (NCBI taxonomy): Bacteria > Pseudomonadati > Pseudomonadota > Alphaproteobacteria > Hyphomicrobiales > Xanthobacteraceae > Ancylobacter > Ancylobacter sp. GW821-FHT10E12. The sequence continues at coordinate 167,237 of NZ_JBXASN010000012.1, forward strand.
GCCGGGGCCGGCTACTGCGCCACCTGCCACACGGCAGGCGGCGGCCAGCCCTATGCCGGCGGCTATGCGATGCATACCGGCTTCGGCACCATCTACTCGACCAACATCACGCCGGATGCGGAAACCGGCATCGGCACGTGGTCCGAGGCGGCGTTCCGGCGCGCCATGCACGAGGGCGTCGCGCGCGACGGCTCGCATCTGTTCCCGGCGTTTCCCTATGATCATTTCACCCGGCTCACCGATACCGACGTCTCCGCGCTCTATGCCTATTTCATGACGCGGACGCCGGTGCGGGCGACCGCGCCGGAGAACACCATCCCCTTCCCGCTGAATTTCCGCCCGCTGCAGGCCGGCTGGAAGCTGCTGTTCTTCCGGCCGGGGCGGTTCGAGGCGCAGGCGGACCGCAGTGCGGAATGGAATCGCGGCGCCTATCTCGCCGAGGGCATCAGCCATTGCGGCGCCTGCCACACGCCGCGCAACCCGCTCGGCGCCGAGGAGCGCGGCGCGCCCTATGCCGGCGCCGCCATCGACAATTGGGTGGCGCCGCCGCTGACCAGGGCCAATCCCTCGCCGGTGCCGTGGAGCGAGGACGAGCTCGTCGCCTATCTGCGCGGCGGGGTCAGCCGGTTCCATGGCGTCGCCGCCGGCCCGATGTCCCCGGTGGTGCATGACGGGCTGAGCAAGCTGCCCGATGCCGACATACAGGCGCTCGGCGTCTATCTCGCCGGGGTGTCCGACGCCGTGGCGCGTGCCGGCGAGGCGCAGCCGGCCATCGAGCGCGCGCTGGCCGCCAGCGCCACCGGCACCGGGCCGCACGACGACCCGACCGACCGGCTCTACGCCGCCGCCTGCGCCTCCTGCCACTATAATGGCGGCGGGGAGGTCAAGGCGCTGCGGCCGGACCTGTCGCTCAACAGCGCGGTGAACCTGAACGATCCGACCAATCTGATCCGGGTGATGCTCTACGGCATCACGGCGCCGGAAGGTGCTGCCGGGGTGGTGATGCCCGGCTTCGCGCCCGGCTTCAGCGATGCCGACATCGCCCGCCTGGCCGCCCATCTGCGCGCCACCCGCACCGACCATCCGCCCTGGCCGGACCTGGAGAAGACCGTTTCGACCATCCGCGCCCAGGGCCGCGGGCAGCCATGAAGACGATGTCGGGGCCGGAAACGATGTCGGGGACCGGAACAATGTCGGGAAGCGTGCGGCGATGACCTCTTTCACCCTCAATGGCCGGCCCGTCTCGGTCGATGTCGATGCCGACACGCCGTTGCTCTGGGTCATCCGCGACGAGATCGGCCTGACCGGCACCAAGTTCGGCTGCGGCATCGGCATGTGCGGCGCCTGCACCGTGCATGTGGGAGGGCGGGCGACGCGCTCCTGCATCACCGAGCTCGGCGCCGTCGCCGGCGCCGAGGTGACCACCATCGAGGGGCTCGACCCCGCCGGCGCCCATCCGGTGCAGAAGGCGTGGCAGGACCTGCAGGTGCCGCAATGCGGCTACTGCCAGTCCGGCCAGATCATGCAGGCGGCCGCGCTGCTCACCGATTATCCCAAGCCCTCGGACGAGGAAATCGATGCCGTCATGACCGGCAATCTGTGCCGCTGCATGACCTATGCGCGCATTCGCGCGGCGATCCGCAAGGCAGCCGAGGAGGCGCCCCGTGGCTAGGCTCATCCGCCCGGACGACAGCGGCGCCTCGCTCACGAGGCGGGGCTTTCTGGTCGCCATGGCCGGCACCGGCCTCGCCTTCGGCTTTCCCAGGGCGGTCGAGGCGGCGATGGACCCGGCGGTGCCGGGCGGGGTGCCGCCCGTCGATCCCGGCCCGCTCTTCGAGCCGACCCTGTGGTTCGCCATCGACGGCGGCGGCATCGTCACCGTCAACATCATCCGCGCCGAGATGGGCCAGCATGTCGGCACGGCCCTCGCCCGCATCCTCGCCGACGAGCTCGGCGCCGACTGGGACAAGGTGCGCATCACCCATGTCGACACCGACCCCAGATGGGGGCTGATGGTGACCGGCGGCAGCTGGTCGGTGTGGCAGACCTTCCCGGTGTTCAGCCGGGCCGGCGCCGCCGGACGCATCGCCCTGATCGAGCAGGGCGCCCGGCTCATGGGCGTCGAGCCGGCGGCCTGCACGGTCCGCAACGGCGCCGTGGTCGCGGGCGACCGGACGATCGCCTATGGCGACATCGTCCGGCAGGGCATGCCCGGCCGCCGCTTCACCCCGGAGGAAATGGACAGGCTGCCGATCAAGCCGGCGGCGGAGCGCACCTTGGTCGGCAAGCCGGTGCCGGCGCTCGACATCCCGCGGAAGACCGACGGCACCGCCGTCTACGGCATCGACGCCAGGGTGCCCGGCATGGTCTATGCCCGGCCGAAGATTCCCCCGACCCGCAACGGCTCGAAGGTGAAGACCGTCGACGACGGCGCGGCCAGGGCGGTCAAGGGCTATCTCGGCCATCTGGTGCTCGACGACCCCTCCGACACCGTGCCCGGCTGGGTCATGGTGCTGGCCGAGAGCTACCCGGCCGCGATCCGCGCCGCCGATCTCGTCAAGGTGGACTGGACGCCCGGCCCCACCGCTTCCGTCTCCGAGAAGGACATCCAGGATCGCGCCGCGCAGTTGATCGCCATGCCGGATGCCGGCTCGGTGCTCGATACCGGCGGCGGCGATGTCGAGGCCGCCTTCAAGGCGGCGCAGACGACGCTGGAGCAGACCTACACCACCTCCACCGTGCTGCATTTCCAGCTCGAGCCGGTCAATGCGCTGGCCTTCGAGAAGGACGGCGTGTTCGAGATCCATACCGGCAACCAGTGGCAGAGCCTGATCCTGCCGACGCTGGCCAAGGCGCTCGGGCGGCCCGAGACCGGCATCGTCATGCGCACCTACCTGATCGGCGGCGGCTTCGGGCGGCGGCTGAACGGCGACTATGCGGTGCCCGCCGCGCTGGCGGCGAAGGCGCTCGGCAAGCCGGTGAAGATGGTGCTGACGCGGGCGGACGATACCCGCTTCGATTCGGTGCGCTCGCCCTCGGTGCAGAAGCTGCGCATGGCGTTCGGCCCGGCGGGCGAGGTCACGGCGATGCAGCACGATGCCGCCGCCGGCTGGCCGACGCAGGTCATGGCGCCGTTCTTCATGCCCAAGGGAGCCAACGGCCAGCCCTTCGACCCCTTCGCCATTTCCGGCGCCGACCATTGGTACAGCGTCGGGGCGCAGAAAGTGCGCGCCATCTCCAACGACCTCGCCAATTCCGCCTTCCGGCCGGGCTGGCTGCGCTCAGTCGGGCCCGGCTGGACCAATTGGGCGCTGGAGAGCTTCATCGACGAGGCGGCGCATCATGCCGGGATCGATCCGGTCGCCTTCCGGCTCAAGCTGCTCGACGGCGCCGGGCGCAATGCCGGATCGGCGCCGAGTTCGGTGGACGGCGCGCTGCGGCAGGCCAATGTCGTGCGCCTCGCCGCCGGGAAGGCCGGCTGGGGCGCGAAGCTGCCGGCCGATAGCGGCCTCGGCCTCGCCACCAGCTTCGGCCAGGAGCGCGACATGCCGACCTGGGTCGCCTGCGCCGCCCGCGTCAACGTCGACCGGAAGACTGGCACGGTCCGGGTGGAGAAGCTGACGCTGGTCACCGATGCCGGCACCGTGGTCGATCCCGGCGGCGCCCTCGCGCAGACGGAAGGCGCCGCCCTGTGGGGGCTCAGCATGGCGCTGCACGAGGGCACCGTCTTCGAGAAGGGCGAGGTGCGCGACACCAATCTCGACACCTATATGCCGCTGCGCATCGCCGACGTGCCGGAGATGGACATCAGCTTCGTCGACAGCATCGAGGTGCCGGTCGGCCTCGGCGAACCGGCGACCACGGTGATCGCGCCGGCGATCGGCAACGCCATCTTCGCCGCCGTCGGCGTGCGGCTGCGGCACCTGCCGATCACGCCCGAGGCGGTACGCGCGGCGCTGGCGTCGGCGGGTTGAGCCGCGCCGGCGACGCCCCGTCCATAGCGGCGCTCAGGGACGGCGACGCTCAGGTGCGACGTGGCGGCTTCTTGCCCTTCGGCTTGCCTTCGAACGTGGTCGGGCGCGCCCGACCGGGCGCGCGCTCGCCGGCGCCCGGACCCGCCGGCTTCGGCTTGCGCGGCTTGTCATAGGCGGGCTTGCCATCGACCGGCTTCGCATGAGCGGGTTTGGCATAGGCGGCTTTGGCATAAGCCGGCTTGTCATAACTCGGCGCACCATGAGCCGGCGCACCATGAGCGGGTTTGGCATAGGCCTTCTTGGCGTATGCGGGCTTGCCCGCCTCCGACGTGTCGCGAAAGGGCTTCTCGCGAAACGGCTTGTCACCGGCCGGCCGGTCGCGATCCGGCCTGTCCCGGAACGGCTTCTCGTAAGCCGGCTTCTCGCGGGCCGGCTTGTCATCTGCGGCCTTCTCGCGCGGCGTCGAGCCGTAGGGCGCCTTCTCGCGCGGCGCCTTCTCATAGGCCGGCTTGCCACGCGGCTTGTCGTAGGCCGGCTTGCCGCGGCTGGGGCGCTCCGCCGGCGGGCCGCCGGGCATCGGTTCGATGACCGCGTCGGCCCCCTCCGCCTTGCGCACCGCCTTGCCGAAGCGGTCGGCGGCGGCGAGGCCGACCTCGAAGGCGGTCTCCTCGTCGAAGATGCGGATGGCGCCGATATCCTTGCGCGTCACGTTCCCGCGCCGGCAGATCAGCGGCAGCAGCCATTTCGGATCGGCATTGTTGCGGCGGCCGATATTCAGGCGGAACCAGGTGCTGCCGCCGGCGTCCGGCGCTCCGTCGAACGCGCGCGGGGCGCGTTCGCGCGCCGTGCGCGGCTCGCCGGGATCGGCGACCTCCTCCGGGGCCGGCAGGCCGGCGCGGTAGAGCCGCACCAGCGCCGCCGCCAGATGCTCGGCCGAATGCGCGGCCAGCAGCGTGCCGGCGGCGGCCAGATCCTCCTCGCCGGGCTCCTCGGTGAGCAGCGGGTCGCGCAGCATCCGCTCGTGGTCGAGCTTGCGGATGTCGTCGGCGGTCGGCGGCCCCGACCAGGTCGGCACGATGCCCAGCCCCCGCATCAGCTCCTCGGTGCGCCGGCGGCGGAACGGCGGCACCAGCAGCACGCTCACGCCCTTGCGGCCGGCACGGCCGGTGCGGCCGCTGCGGTGCTGCAGGCTCTCGGCATCCTTCGGCAGGTCGGCATGGATGACGAGGCCGAGGCTCGGCAGGTCGATGCCGCGCGCCGCCACGTCGGTGGCGACGCAGACCCGCGCCCGGCCGTCGCGCAAGGCCTGCAGCGCGTGGTTGCGCTCGTTCTGGCTGAGCTCGCCGGACAGCGCCACCGCGGAGAATTGCCGCTCCTGCAGCGTTGCGTGCAGGTGGCGCACCGCCTCGCGGGTGTTGCAGAACACGATGGCGCTCGGCGTGTCGACGGAGCGCAGCACGTTGACGACGGCGTGCTCGACCTCGGTCGGCACCACGCGGATGGCGCGGTACTCGATGTCGGCATGGCCGCCCTCGGCGCTCGCCACCTCGATGCGCAGCGCCTCGCGCTGGTAGCGCTTGGCGAGCGCGGTGATGCCGCGCGGCAGCGTGGCGGAGAACAGCAGGCTGCGCCGCTCCGGCGGCGTGGCGTCGAGGATGAATTCGAGATCCTCGCGGAAGCCGAGGTCGAGCATCTCGTCGGCCTCGTCGAGCACGGCGACCCGCAGCGCCGAGATGTCGAGCCGGCCGCGCTCCAGATGATCGCGCAGGCGTCCGGGCGTGCCGACGACGATGTGGGCGCCCTGGTTGAGCAGGCGCTGCTCCTGGCGCGGATCCATGCCGCCGACGCAGGAGACGATGCGCGCGCCCGTCGCCGCGTAGAGCCAGGTGAACTCGCGCTGGACCTGCAGCGCCAGCTCGCGGGTGGGGGCGACGACCAGCGCCTGCGGCACCGTGGCCGGGGCGAAGCGCTCCTCGGTGCCGAGCAGCGTCTCGGCCATGGCGAGGCCGTAGGCGACGGTCTTGCCGGAGCCGGTCTGCGCGGAGACCAGCAGGTCGCGCCCCGCCGCATCGGGGGCCAGCACGGCAAGCTGCACCGGCGTCGGGTCGTTGTAGTCGCGCTCGGTCAAGGCACGCGCGAGCGCAGGATTGGTGGTCATGAAGGGCACGGCTGGTTCCGCCTATCTGGCAATGTCGTCAGGCGTCGAGCAGGAGCCTTCGGATGGGGTCGGGGACATGATGTTTAGTCGAGCGAGCGCCCTGATAGCACGGTCGCCGGGAAATGATCCAACGAGGCGGCGCAACCCGGAAGGACCGGTGGTCGGCACGGACATCGGCTGATCGAGGTGAATGGCGGAGACGGAGCGCGATGAAACGGAGAACTATGTTTACGCTATAGCCCTACAAAGCTGAGCTTGAAAGATCGGCATAACGCTCTGAAATTGCAAGAGCTTTATGTCGAGAATGCATTGCTCTTCGATTGGATGGCCGGCCGACATCTGCCGCTTTCAGAAGGCAGATGCTGGATGAATCGCAAACACGTCGTCCAACTGACAGTTACGGCGACACTGGATGACACGCCGGCTTGCTGATAGACATCCTCCCGCGAGGTCTCCCCTCGCATACGCGCTGTAGTAACTGCGGCGTAAGAGCTAATGTCTGCACATATCGTGCGCGCCATATCCACTATGCGACACATGGCGTGATTGGAGGGGGAGACCTCGTGCCGTCGTCCTTTTTTGGCATCCCTGCTGTCCGAGTCGCGATACCTCCCGAGTTGGCTAGTGAAGAGGCACTTCTTACCTACCTGAGCCTATCAGCCGAGGAACTGAAAAAAATCTGGTGGTTTCGCGGCCGCATGTACCACCAGTTCGAGATCGCCAGGAAGAAAGGCAAGCCTAGGATCATCAACGCGCCTGACAAGCGCCTCAAGTACCTTCACCGACAGATTGCCCCGCTGCTCGACCAGCTCTATCGAGTCCGGAATCCAGTCCATGGCTTTGTTGCGGGAAAGTCAGTGAAGACCAACGCTCTAGCGCACCTGCGTAAGCGCTTCGTGCTCAACATCGATCTAAAGGATTTCTTTCCCTCAATCACCGAGAATCGGATCACTGGAGTCCTTGAATCCGTTGGCATCGAAAGCCGGCTGGCGAGCATCATTGGCCGACTGTGCTGTCACAACGCTCACTTGCCGCAGGGCGCTCCGACGAGTCCCGTCCTCTCCAACATGATCTGCTTTCGCTTAGATAAGGAGCTACTTGCCTTCGCAAAGACTTCGCGGTGCATCTACACGCGCTACGCGGACGACATCACACTTTCGAGTCACCAGCCCATGACGGCGCTGTTCGAGGGGGCGGTCCCGCCCTCGGGGCATTTCGCCCCTGATCTGCTTGCCCCAGCCTTCCGCAATATTATCGTTACCAACGGATTTGCGATAAACCCCGACAAGGCACACTATGCCGACCGGCACTCGCGTCGAATGGTCACGGGGCTCAAGATTAACGAGCTGCTCAATGTTGACCGCCGCTATGTCCGGAATATTCGAGCAGCACTTTATTCAGTGGAGACTCTGGGAAAGAAAGCTGCGCAGGAAAAATTTGAGAGCAGTCATGGCGGTACATCCGATCTAGGTAAACATCTTGAGGGGAAAATCACTTGGCTCCGACACATCCGGGGCCAATCTGACCCCGTATTTCGATCGATTGCGGTTCGATTCAACGCTAGTTTCCCGGAGCGTAAGATCGAGGTGACACCGACTGCGGCTGAGGTCCGCGACAGGGCTGTATGGGTTGTCGAGCATTTCGAGGGCGAAATGGCGCAGGGCAGCGCCTTTTTCCTCAGGGACGTCGGCTTGGTCACTGCTGCCCATTGCGTCGCGGGCGTGGAAGAAGTCGAGGTCTACCATCCGACCAAGCCGTCTAACGCCTTCAAGGCGAAAGTACTCAAGCGCGACGAGACTCGTGACCTTGCTATTCTCGCACATGCAATCCCGGCTACCGAGTATTTCGAACTTGAGCAGTCGAACCATTCCGTTGTGGTCGGTGAAGGGCTGGTTGCTGTCGGCTATCCAAGCTTTGGCCCAGGCGACAGGCTAAATGTCCGGGATGGGAAGGTGAGTTCGCTACCTGTCAAACATGGTGTCAAGCTGATCGAGGTCACACAGAAGCTGTCGCAAGGAATGTCCGGCGGCCCTCTCCTCGACGATAACAATGCGGTCGCGGGAATCATTCACAAAGGCGGCCCTGGTGAAGGTCGGGACTTCGCTATCCGAATTGAGATGCTGAACGATTGGCTCGCCGAATAACTTCTAGGTGCAGATGGGTAGGTATCGGCCAGCGGATAGCCCAAGGAGCTCAAATGGCCCCTAGCATCACTGAGATCATCGGAGGAGGTTCGATGCTCCCAGTTATTAGATGAAGAGGCGATAATCGTATGACGCCGCGCCGAACCGCTGGAGTAGCGAGCCGATACGGGCAATTTCACTGGAGGACTGAAGCGTCGCCGGAAGTTTGGTGTAAAGGTCGAACGTGTTCCAGTTCATCTTGGAAAGTCCAAGTATCTCTGCAGATAATTGGTCGAGAGGTGTAATGCCTGCATGACGCCGGACCGTAAGCGGTGCGGGAATACGCCTCTTGCCCTGAAAGTACTTTAGGCTCGGATTGACGGCGGCGGTAGCTCCATGGACCCACAGCAAGGCTGTGAAGTCGTCGAGCTTCATCACGGTGCCCCGCCGTACCGGGTAATTATCCTCATCGATGGTGCCGTCACGGCGTGGCATCGACGCGACGTAGCGAAGGGCGTGATCTTCGACGATTTCCAGCATGTCGATGGCGGCAATGCCGCCGAGCCCGTCGAGCAACCCTTCGCGCTCCTCCTTCAGAAACGGCGTGCGCTTGTGCAGCACCACGCGCCGAGGGAGCTTCATGCGCGCGTCGAAGAAAAGCTGACGAATGGTTTCTCCGGTGCGGCGGGCGTCGTCCCGCGACATGAAGGGGTTCTTGCCCCTCATGATGGGGTTCTCAACCTTGCTCAGCCGGTATTGCAGACCCTCGCCTCGCGCGCTGTAGATGTGGCTGCACCCTAAAACGATGTGATTGCCCTTCGCGGCGTTCCGATCGATACTGAACCCAAGCCCGACATAGGCCGCGTCTTCGTCGAGGCCGTCAAGCACCCACGGCGTGCGCATTCCCTTGACATAAAGCGCGAGCGACAGCCACCACCACACGCGGCACTGCTGGGTATCCGAGAGCGTATCCTCGGTCAGGAATTGCGTCGCGACTCCGCGTTGGACGGCGTAGGCCTTCACGAAATCATGCACGTCGAACCGCTCGTGCTCGTCGCGGTAGCCGCGCAAATGATCCCAGCGGCGCGGAAAGAAAACGAGCACGACATGCGGCGCATAGGAGGAGCGCAGCGCTTCAAGAGCGCCCGTGATCTGCTGTGCGACCGATAGCGCGCCCGTGTGGCCACCGGTGCTCGAAGGCTCCGCGCAATAAGCCCATCCCGGCGCTCCTGGTTCGGGAATCTCGATGGGCAGGCCGTAGGCCTGCTGGAAGCCTGGATAATCGACGAGGTAGTCACGCTCCGAGTCGGCGGGATGGTGTCCCTCATTCGCCTTTTGAAGATAGCCGCGTACGTGCGGCGCTTCGGAGCGCGGGCAAATCACGCCGATGCGCAGCGACGGCACAAGCCCCTTGAGCGTGAGCGGATAATCGAAGGGGCGGCTCGCTGCGAGGCCACGCACCGGATGCGTGTCGGTGTTTGTACCGGTTCCGCGCTTGTCGCAGAATACAAGGGTCGGCTCGGCCAGTTCAAGGCCCTTGTATTTGATAAGGGGACGAAGGTTTTGCGTGATATTGGCGGCTCGCCCGCCGTGCGGCAGGCCGATCTGCGCGAAGACCGGGGAGCGGTGAACGCGAAACTTGAAGCTTGATCCTGCGCCGCTCGGGAACTCGAAAGAGGACGGCTTTTCCTTCGGGAAGAGCAGACCGCGCCACTTGTTCATGGCAGTGTTGAAAGGCTTGTTGTGCTGGTAGCCGAGAATGCCGAGCTTGACCGGCCCAGCGACCTCGTGGGGCACTTCCGCTCCGTTCTGATCCAGCACCTTGATTGACGGCTTGAGGACAACGTACTGCGTGCCACCGACGCGGCGCAGAAACACGATGACCGATTCATGTGCATGGCACTGCACATTGTCCTGCCGCACCTTCTTGAGCGGCGTTTTCAGCCAAAGCTCGGACTGGCCGTCTGTCTCGACCTCGGCGGCCTGCGCCATTGAGCGCACGAATGCTTCGCGCATTAGGCCCACAATCGCGCCGTCCTCGAAGCGCAACTCGTCGGGACTGACCGGTGTTCTCTCGACCGGCCCTTTGATGTTCTCGCCGAAGCAATCCTTGATCTCGTCCACCGTGCCGAGCGCGAGAATCTTCCCCTTGAAAGGCACTGCGACGACCGGGCGCGCGCCGGTCTGCTCCCGCACCCATGACCAGACCTTCTCCGATGGCCAGGCGGCGAGATCGAAGGAAAGCACCTCCGCCGGACAATCGATCTCGAAAGCGTTGCTCTTGATGAGGGTGTTCGCGCGATGCTCCGCCACCTGAAACGGCGCTCGCGCGAGAAGGTCGGCTGGGGCGAGCGTGGCAATGTCCTTGCGCGCCGCCTCGCGCCGCTCGCCCTCAAGGCAATGCAGTGCAAGCCGGGTCATTAAATCGTCGAAGCCGAGTGCGGGAACATAGAAGGCCTGCCTGCCGTGCGCTCTCGCGTGAGCGATCAGGCCGGTAATCGGCTCGGGACCATCGCCATCGCCGTAGCCGCACCAATACAGTGCGCCTGTACCCTGCTCTGCGCAGGCAGCATGAAGGGCTTCCATGATGGAGTCGTCGCGTCCACTATAGCCGCAGACGATCAGGGTCCGCTGGCGCAACTCGTCGATCAGAGCGCAGCGCAGGGCCTCTTCCTGGCGCTGGAGTTCCTCGGGTGTGTTCTTGAGTTCATCGTACCGGTAGTCGCCATGGAGCGAGACGCACAGCAACTCGCCCGCGTTCGCTGGACGGGCGACGCGGCCCTGCGTGTCGATCCCGATCTCGAAAGGCGTGAGGCTGAAATTCGCGGCCGCGCGCGCGGGCAGCCCGTCGAAGTTCGTAGACCAGACGGAGCGGACAAGATCGGCCTTGGCGAGATGGCACAAAAGCCGGTAGCCGATATGCGGCTGCGCGCCGCGCACTTTTTCCTGAAAGAAGGCGCGGCGGTCGTCGGCGATGGGAAAGCAGGCGCGGATATAAAAGCCATACTCGTCGGCTGCCCCGTCCTGTGGGTACATGCCCTGCGCGTCTAGCCACTGCTGTATGCGGCGCTGCACGCTGGGCAGCGATAGCTCGGCGAACTGTTCTTCAAGACCGGGGTTGTTGGTGAGGAAGAGGTCTCGTTTCCACTCCCATATGCAAGCTTGCGCCGATGGGATGCCGGAACTGACAGATGCGCCCGCCCCTAGAAAGAACGCATGTGAAGTCGCCCGCCTGACGCCAATAGATCGGACGAAAGCGTCGAGGGAAAGTGCGATATCTTCCTCACATACGGCTGATTTGAGCGGCTCCGCAGTCATGTTAGGCGCCTATCGTTTGGGAAGCCTCGCGGATCGCCGAGATTCCTGTATCAATGGTGCAGCGGATCGAAGCGAGGAATCCGTATAGGGGCGGCTTCTGGGCGAGGCGCGCCATGACCAAGGTGGGGTGGTCGCCGTCGATGGTCAGGGCGTGGTCTCCCGAGCGGAATCGAAGGGAACCGCGAAGATTTGCCAGGCCGACGAATAAGGGTCGGAAGCCCATGCCTCGGCCGATACCATCGCCAAAGCGCGAGCAGCCTTCCGTCAGCGTCAGTTGCAGGGCTGTTCCGTGGTCCGCGAGGCTTGCGTGCGCGGCGCCGCTGCAAAGGCTTTCCAGCACCCCGATCCCTCGATCAACCGCAACGAATTCAAACACGCCGGGCGCGGTGCGGAAGATCAGCATCCCGGTCTGCGACGCCTCGGAGTGCTCGTAAATGTTGCTCTGCATTTCTAGGATCGTACCAACCAACTGTCCTGCGACTTTGTTTGCAAAGCCCGCTGCTACAGCGGCTTTCTGGGCAGCCACACCAAAGGCGGTCCATGTGGTGGTATCGGTCGGTGGTCGAGCCTCAGTCCGAAGAAAACCGAAGTCACGGCTATCCGTACGTAACCACTGCTGCTTGCCGTCGATCATGGCACGATAGAAATCCGTCATGCCATCAAGGTTCAGCCAACTCCCCGCCTCGGGAGCTGGTAGAAAGCCAGCCGCAGCCAAGTGACTAAGCTCCATGAGGGGGCCAAGATCACCGGTTGTCCAGCAGATGCCGTCGGGTACGCCTCCCTCCAGTCGCCCTCGCTCCGCCGCGAAAGCAAGATCGTCGACTTGGGCAAAGGTAAGGAGGGCAGGCGGAGACGCTGTCATCCGAAAGCCACGCGCCTCTCGACACTTGAGGAGGTAGCGCGTGGACGCAGCCATCTCTCGACGGTTGCGTAATTTTCCGCAAGCAGCGCATCGAGCAGTGCACCGGCTGGTGTCAACGCCGATTCCCACTTCAATGTACCCGTTTCGTCTAAGACCGCGCGGCGTCGCTTCATGGTCTTCATGAAGATGGACGTCTCGACCAAGCTCACCCCGGCAAAGGCGTTGGCCAGCATCGGTAGGACATCAATGCCGCCCCGAACGACGAGATGAAGGGGGCGCCCGATCGCGCCCGCCATTCCGGCCAGCCATCGCGCATGGATTTCTTGACGCCCTGCCCAGCCGGTACCGGTGGCGAATTCATAGGCGATGTGAGTGATTTCGGGCCGGCTGCCGATGTAATCGGTCCAGCGCTGCATGTCCGTTTCGGTCCGGGCGTTCACGTGGAGCGCGGTGGGAAGGCCTTCCGACTGAAACTCCTCGTGCACCAAGCCGATACGCTTCATCGCATGAAGGTCATCCCAGCGGGGTTGGTCGATAAAAAGACTGTAGTTAGGCGTCGTCGCGAGCTCGATGCCAAGGTCACGCAACTCGCGGATGATCTGGCGGCGTCCCTCACTGAGCTTCCACCATCCTTCGATAGGCGGGTCCTGGTCCGTGCCCGTCAGCACAAGGCGAGTGTTGGGCGCCAGCCCGAACGTTTCAAGAAGCTCATTCCGGCTGCTGAACCGGAGTTGGCCGGTTCGGCGATGGAATAACTGATAGAGGGAGAGTGCGGTCGCCGGCGAATCGAAAGGGCAGGCCCGGGACGTCCGGTGGAAGACCATCGGAACGACCGCCGGCAAGTCGGACGATGGTATGGGGTCGGTCCGTGGAACCGTATTCATGTCGAAGCCGCCGACTTCCCGTACACGCAGAGCAAAATCGGGATGCTGGCGGCAGACGACATCGCACTGCTCCGGTTTCCCGCAGCAGAAGTCCAAGCATGAGAACATGTTGCGCCGGATCGAAAGGCCCCCGCAGAGGGTCTTTTCGGGGCAACCATGGCACCCGAGAGAGGGAGCGTACCGTTCGCTATCGTGCCAGAGACGGCGCTCGCGGCGCGGGTTGCGCGGCGATTGCGGCTCGGTTGTGGGGGTGGGCGTCAGCATATTGCGATTTCCGCGACTCCCGAGAGGGAATACACATGCTCGACCGTGCCCTTAGCGACCCCGCAGGAGGAACGCACCGCCGCCACAAGATCGGTCGAAGGATTATGAAAGCGCGCCACGACACTCAGGCCGCGCATAGCTATCAGGCCGTTGTCTGCTGCTTGGACGGTGACGGCCTCGCCGGGCTGAAGGTGGGCATTGTTGACGATATCGGCTTCCGCAGTCCGCGCCGCGCAGCTCGGTTGTCGAGTGAAGAGGTCGGCCGTCGCAAGCTCAACGCGGCGTCGGTCCCAACTTTTCTCAAAACTCTTCGCGGCCTTCCGAATGAAATCCGCGCCCATGGCTGCGTTCCTTCTTATAAAAGAGGGCGATACCGCTTGTTACGGCCCTGACTGACCTCGACAATCAGACCGAGAGCGGCCAAGGCGGCGAGGCGATTGTTCCAAGCTGTTGTCTGGGTAACGCCTTCGCGGTCCCCATAAATGCGCATTAGTTCAGCGGCATCCGTTTCGTTATGCTCGCGGATGAGATCAAATGTAACTTTTTGCTTCGGATTCAATTCGCCGAGCAGCGTCGTTCCTGCCACACAATTGTTATCGTCAAGCGTACAAACGAGAAATGCTTCGCCCCGATTCTTCGCCAATTCTAACAGCTCATCGCGGATATCGTCGTTGGCGTTGGCAATCACAGGATAAAAGGTGGATCGACGTCCCCGCACATGCTCTCGGAAGACAACTGCGCTTTCCCGCAAGAAACTTGCCGTTGCGACATCTACTTTCCCGAAATCGAGAAACACCGGCTCCGGAACCACCGGCTCAGTAGCCGTGGCGGAGAGCAACTCATTCAGAACCTTCCGGCCATGAAGCGCGCCCGCCAATACCGTGCCGCCGCCCAACTTCTGAAAGTCAATCCGCAACGTCATATTCCTCACGTGTGACACGTGAGATATGGATGATTGGCGCAACGAAGTCAAGGGCAGCTATCTGAGAGTCTGGCGAATGATCTTTCGACACGCCGAACCGATGTGGCTGCCCCGCTTTCGATCATGCCGGGCAGAGTGCTTGGGGGCGCTGCCCCCTGGCGCAGTGCAAGGGATCGTTGACGCTCGGCAGGGACGGTTTCCCCGGCCTTCCTACACTTCGTTTCGTGCAGGGCGGGTGATTCCCCTCCGCCCCACCGCCCTTGCACCTTGCACCCCCCGGTCTCGGCGACGGCCAGGGTTGCAGCGCAGCGCTGCGCTCCAACCCAGAACCAAGGAAGCCGAACATGACAAACGCAGCCGACAGCAACCCCCGTATCTATGTTGCGTGCCTCGCCGCCTACAATAATGGCTATCTGCATGGTGCCTGGATTGACGCGGATCAGGACGCCGGCGAGATCAGGGACGAGATTGCCGCGATGCTCGCGCGTTCCCCCATCAAGGGCGCGGAGGAATACGCCATCCACGACTATGAGGGTTTCGAGGGCGTCACCATCCGGGAATATGCCAGCATCGCGACCGTTGCGCAGATGGGCGCTTTCATCGCCGAGCATGGCGCGCTAGGCGCGGGTCTTCTGGAGCAGTTCACCGACGACATCGACCAGGCCGAGATCGCCTTGCAGGACTGCTATCATGGCCAGTTCGCCAGCCTCGCCGACTTCATGGAGGAAGTGACCACCGAGAGCATCACGATCCCCGAGGCCCTACGCTACTATATTGATTGGGAGGCCATGGCGCGCGATGCCGAAATGGGCGGCGAGTTCTTCACGATAGAGACCGCGCACGATGAGGTGCATGTCTTTTCCAAAAGGTGAGCGCATTGCCTGGGGCGGCAACGCGAGGCTCCACCCAGCTCGCAGAATCACAGAAGCATTGCTAAGAAAATAGATATAAGCATGCGTCCGGCGCGAACAACGTTTCATGAAATTCCAACTACTTTTATTGATGACAGTTTCGGAAACTCTCTAGCCGGGCGTTGCGTCGCGCGCCCGAGTAGAGAGGTGCGCCAATGCTAAGCATTGATTGGCGTGCGCCGGTAGCTTACGGGCACGCAAAAAGCATTCCCCCCGCTGGTTTCGCATGGGAGTATCTTCGTCGCCATGAAGATTATCACCGCGACTTCCAGATAATTTCCCACGCGAAGAAACCGCCGGGGAAGCAACTTGAGACGTTCTCGCAGCGCTGGGGGTTGCGATTTCCCGTGCGACCCCGAAACCCTCGCTGATCGACAATCCCTGTTCTGGATTCCGAGCCTCCAGCCGCAAGCGGTTCTCCTGTCCCCGGTGCAGCATCCCGAGGGGATGGCAGAACCTGTCGTGACGCTGGCGCATCTGTCCGGCCTCGACCTGCGGCACGCAGTCGATGGGTGGCATGGCATTTGGCATGTCGGCGGCGTCAGCCATCAATTCTGGCTACCCGAGGCGGTGCCCGACGCAGCTGCCTTCTACGCCGTATCCCTTCCGATGGATTTCTTCATGGAGCTTCGCGCCCATGCCGCTCGCCGTCTCTGGCGATCCCTCAACGGGCGAGCGCCAGGGCCGGACTTCCGCGCGATGCCGGCCCAGCTCCGCCAGTTTCACATCATGTCCCTACGCGCGCTCGATGCCCGCTTGCGCGGCGAGAGCTACCGGATCATCGCGGAAGTCCTGCTCGGCTTTCGCGGGACCAAGGAAGATTGGGAGGTCGATCCGCGCAAGAATCAAGCCCGGCGTCTGGTCGCCCACGGCCTGAACATGATGAGGGGCGGCTACCGCCTGCTGCTGCACTATCCGATCAAATCGCCGACTAGTAGCCGCTGATTGTCCGCTACAGCGCGATATTCTGCGCGATAACTATGCAAAAACCGCCGATTACCGCATGTGTTTTGGACAGACCTCGCCTATGCGCATCGCTGATGCCAAGAGCGTTTACGCAAGACAATTCAGCATCCATTGAACGCCGAAGCGGTCGGTGAGTTTGCCATAGTAGCTCCCCCAGGGCTGGTCCGCGAGCGGCGTGGTTATCCGACCGGCCTCGGCCAAGCGGGCAAACAGCCTGCCGGTGCTGTCGCGGTCATCCACGATCAGCATATGGGCGGACCCTCGCATCGGCTCGGCATCGTGATTGTCCGAAGCAAAGAACAGGATACCCGGCCCCTCGAAGCGCGCGTGCATCACCTTGCCCTGCATGGACTCCGTGGCGATGGGTATGCCATGAGCGCCGTGGTGTATCAGTTCAGTAACCCGGCCGAGTCCACATTCCGTATAGAAGGCGAGCGCGTCTTCACACTGCGTGGTGAAAAACAGATAGTTGGCAAGCTGCATGGCTAACCCCGTTGCGCCGATGCGCCCGTGATGGCGTCAACGAGATCGGCGTTGCGGTAGCTCCGTCCGGCGATGCCCCAGGCCCCTTCCGGCGCATAGACAATGTTCGACCAGATGTGTTCGCGCTTGAGCCGTCCTCCGGCAGCTTTTTCGACGACATCGGTGGCCTTTTCGATGAAGGCCTGTTTCGTCTCGGGCGTTGCCAGCGCGATCTCCGGCAGCTTGAGTTCTATAAAGGCTGCTGCGATTGGCTTTCCAGCGGCAAGCACATGCTCCTTCGGGAGGACGTTGATCGACCCGATGATGTTCGCGGACATGAAGGCATTTCCGGTCAGGCCGGCAGCCTCCAAGAGTGCGTCCGTCAGTCCGGCAAAGGCTTGTGCCTGCTCTTCGGATGAAAGCAGGCCGTCGGGCACGGTGAGCGTGATGGGCATGGGTCTCTCCTTGTCTGAATTGTGACGGTGGTCTATATACACCGATCACTCTCTATGCTTACACGTCGTTCGCTCTCTCAGCAAGAGATAAAGAGCGATCCCTCTCAATGGAATTGACCATGCGCTACAGCACCGAACACAAACAGGAAACCCGTGCGCGTGTCGTTGCGGCTGCCGGACAGATTTTCCGTAAGGAAGGCTATGGCGGTGCCGGCATCGATGCACTGACGAAGGCGGCAGGCGTGACCAACGGCGCTTTCTACGGACACTTCAAGTCCAAGAGCGAAGCCTTCCGCACCGCCGTTCTGTCGGGGCTGGAAGAGTTGCAGCAGGGGATCGCGGCACTCAAGGCCGATCAGCCGGGAGACTGGCTGAAAACTTTCGTCGGTTACTATCTCGGCTACAAGCGGACCTGCGACCTCGGCGAGAGCTGTGCCTTGCCAAGCCTGTCCCCCGACGTGATGCGTGCGGACGATGAAACGCGAAGCGCCTACACCGTGGAATTAAAACGCATCATCGAGGAAGTCGCCGCCGGCCTGCCGGAGAGTGCAGTGCCGAGCCGATTCGACGCCTCACGAGAGGACCAAGCGATCTTGCTGCTGGCTATACTCAGTGGCGGCGTCACGTTGGCCCGCGCCGTTTCCGATCCGGCGCTGTCCGAACGCATCGCAAATCTGATCGAGCAGGCTACGTTGTCCGGAACGGAGCAGCGCAAGAAGGACACTGGAGTTCCAGTTCCTCGTGCTCGATAGCCCGCCTGGTGAAACATCGGCCGGAAGTCGCGTTGCGCGCCGGTAACGTCAGCGTTCGGCCGCGACAGCCTGTTCCAAAATTCGCCTGTAGCCCTCGCGCGAGAGCCATTGAGCGCGCGCCAGGTGGCTTTCCCAGCTTCTCCCTGGCGAAGACGCCGCGCACGAAACCCATTCTCTACCGCGCCGCCGATGTCGAGGTGCAGGTTTTCGGGATGCCCGAGCACGGCATGGCGACCATTTGGGACGCCGATGTGCTGATATGGGCCGCCTCGCAGATCGTCGCGGCCGAGAACAACGGCCTTCGCACATCGCGCTTCTTCCGCTTCACACCCTATCATCTGTTGCGCGCCATCGGGCGGCCGACCGGCAACCGTCAATACCTGCTGCTCAAGGCCGCGCTCGCGCGCCTGCAATCGACCGTTATCGCCACCACGATCCGCAACGGCCCACATTGGCGTCGCCGGCAATTCTCATGGATCAACGAGTGGGAGGAAATGACGACGCGCGCCGGCCGCGTCGAAGGCATGGAATTCGTCCTGCCCGAATGGTTCTACAGCAGCGTTATCGACCGCTCGCTGGTGCTCACCATCGACCCGGCCTATTTCCGGCTGACGGGCGGCATCGAGCGCTGGCTTTACCGCGTTGCCCGCAAGCACGCCGGCTTGCAGCCGGAAGGCTGGACTTTCGAGGTTTCCCACCTCCATCAGAAATCCGGCAGCCTCGCGCGGCCGTCCGACTTCGCGCTCGACCTGCGCAGAATCGCAGCTCGCCAGCGTCTCCCCGGCTATCGCGTCGAAACCGTTTGGGAAGACGGCCGCGAATTGCTGCTCATGCGGCCAGAAAAACAATCCACAGTGCCTGTTGATAAGCCTGTTAAACCCATCGGCACATCAGGCGCACGCAGTATCGGCACATCGGGCGCAAATTGCGCCGCGCACTCTATAGAAGACTCTAACAGAGAATCTAACTCTTCTTCTTTGACACGCGCGCACGCGAGCCGTGGTGCCGGCGCCGCGCGAAGGGGCGAGCCATCGCCCGCGCTCGACGCGGTGCGTCCGCGCAGTCCCCAGCCGATTCCCGGAGACGAACAATGACCCGTCGCGCCCCTCGCAGCGCGCACGGCCGTCCGCTGTTGGACGGACCCGCGCCCTTCACAACACTGGTCGAACTGACCTTCCAGAAGCAGAAGGTCGAGCACTGGATACGCTTCGGCCGCAAGAGCTACGAACAGATCATCGACCGCCGCCGCAGCGTCGTCGGCTTCGCGCCGGACAGCATTTTCGCCTTCGTCCGCTGGGCGGCGGGCGAGCACGACACGGTCATCTCGCGCATCGACATCGTGCGCGCCGCCTGCCGAGGCGAGCCGTTCCAGACGTTGTCGTTCGTCCGGCCCGGCGGCGACATCCTGTTGCGGCTTGACGGCTGGCCGAAGGTGCAGCGCGCACTTGCCGTCATCGACGCCGTGGAAACGCTCGGCCTCGACCCGGCCGACGTGTCGCAGGACTACTGGCGGCACGCCCACAATCGCCTGACCGCCAATCTGGAGCCGAGCGCCTACACGCCGGAGCGGCACGCCGCGTGGATCGGGCGTCGGAGGATCGCGCCATGACGCGCTTCGGCTACGTCATGGTGACGTATTTCGCCGCGATGGGCGTCGCCATCGCGGCGTTCATCCCCACACCGACCAAGCTGATCTGGAACGCGACCGCCAGCGCACCCATCGGCTTCTACACCATCGAGCCGGCCGACCGGATCGTGGTGCCCGAGTTGGTCGTCGTCATGCCGCCCGAACCGCTCGCCGCGTTCATGGTCGAGCGCGGCTATGTGGGGCGCGGCGTGCCGCTGTTGAAGCGTGTCCTTGGCCTACCTGGGCAACGGGTTTGCCGCACCCGTCGCACGATCACGGTGGACGGGATCGAGATGGGCGAGGCGCTGGAGCGCGACCGGATCGGCCGCGAACTGCCCGTCTGGCAAGGCTGCCGCGACATCGCCACCGGCGAAATCTTCCTCATGAACTGGGAGGTCCGCGACAGCCTGGACGGCCGTTACTTCGGACCCATCCCCGCAAGCTCCGTCATCGGCCGAGCGGTCCCACTCTGGACCGATGAAGACGGCGACGGCCGCTACGAGTGGCGCGCGCCGACGCACTGACTGTGCGCTTTCCTCGACCAACCGCAAGGAGACTGACAATGCCTGCCAATATCTTTGAGCCCACCGCCAACGGCTATGCCGGCCGCGTCCGGTTGTTCGGCATCGACGAGGCAATCACGCTCATCGAGCCGAGCGATGCCGAGAACGCGCCGGATTTCCGCATCCACCTCGATGACGAGGACGGACCCGACATCGGCGGAGCCTGGAAACGTGTCGGCGAACGTGCCGGAGACTACATCGCCCTGGAGATCGACAGCCCGCTTTTTCCCGCGCTGTTCCGCCCGGCGCTGTTCCAGGCCGACGACGAAGGGCGGACCTTCCGGCTGTCGTGGAAACGGCTGCGCCCGCGCGAAGAGCGGGATTGAACGATGCCTTTCCCGGTCATCCCTTTGTTCGCGGGAAATCCGTCTCATCCCTTCGTCCCGCTCGACGCCCGGACGGCCGGCGTGCACAGCGAAGGTCAGGGGCAGCCCCCGGCCGGCGCTTCGCGCGCAGCCTTTACCGGAGCGAGCACGCCGGCAGGCTGGCGGCGTGGCGGAGACAGGGCGGCGTGGCGCTGTGCTGTTCTGTTGCTGGCCGGGGCGCTTTCCGTCTGCACAGAACCAGGCGTTGTGGTCGCGCAATCCGCGCCGGTCACGCGCCCGGTTGCCGCCGATCCCAATGCGGATCACATCGCGGAGGCGTCGCAACGGTTCGGCATCCCCGAACGCTGGATTCGCGCCGTGCTGCGCGCCGAGAGCGCGGGTGATGTGCGCGCGATTTCGTCAGCCGGCGCGATGGGATTGATGCAGGTGATGCCCGACACCTGGGCCGGCTTGCGCGTTCGCTATCAGCGCGGCCGCGATCCCTACCAACCGCGCGACAACATCCTCGCAGGCACCGCTTACATGCGCGAGATGTGGGATCGCTACGGCAACGTCGCTGCGATGCTCGCGGCCTACAATGCCGGCCCCGCACGCTACGACGAGCACCGTTCGACTGGCCGTCCGTTGCCTGCGGAGACACGCGCCTATGTGGCCGCGCTTGTGCCGGTCCTTGGCGGCGCGGCGGCATCGGACGTGCCAGTTCGACAGCCGGCACCGCCACCCGATTGGCGCGACGCGCCGCTTTTTGTCACTCGCCCGAACGATAGCCGGGCTGCGATCGCGCCGTCGTCCGACACGCAATCCGGTGACGCCCGCGCGACCGTCCCGGTGCGCGATCCCGCCGCTACCGAGCCGCAGGCCGGCAGCATTTTTGTGGCCCGCGCGAGCGTCGGGGATACGCCATGAAGGTGGCGTTCCCGCGCTCGGCAGCACTCGTTCCGGTGTGCAGGCAGGCAGGTTTGCGCTTGGCTGCATACCGGGCCGGAAGGGCAGAAAGGATCGAAGGTATCCGTCCGAGGGCTGCACTGATGTCAGCTCTTGACGGGATCTTGCTTCTTCCACGCCCACGGCAGCAGTTCG